>CALHDG010000212.1 GCA_938023075.1 uncultured Chitinophagales bacterium | reverse complement strand
GCGCATCGTTAACACCCACAACACCTTTAATAAAAGTGTGATGTTGCAGTAAACTCCAATTATCATTTTGGTCTTGCGCCCTTACATAAAGGGTATGAACACCAATATCCAATCCGCTAATATCAATGGACGTTTCTATTTCAACATCGGCTTCAATTGGTTTGCCCTTTCCTATGCCTGGGTCTTCATCAAAATAATATTCTATACTTTTTAAAGGCGTGTTAGTAGCATTAAATCCTACTTTAATGAAAGTGCGATGTTGTAGCAAACTCCATTTGTTCTTACTGTCTTTCGCCCGCACGTACAAGGTGTGAACGCCCTTTTCTAATCCACTAATGTCAATAGAAGTTTCTATTTCGGTAGAAGCGGGTAGTTTAGTTCCATTCCCCAATCCGGGGTCGTTGTTAAAATAATACTCAACCGTAGTTAGTTGTTGTGCCTGAACACATAAGCAAAGCCATAGCAGACTTCCCCATAAGCTTAATAAATTTTTCATAACTGTAGCTTTTCATTAATTATTGGTTCTGGCTTTCACTTTAATGTCTAACTTATCGCCAATTACATTGGTTTTGGTTTCAATAGAATACACCGTTGGAATGCCCGGAATGCCCGATGGTACGAAAGGCTCTGCTCCTCCGAAGATGCCGGCATCGGTGCCGTCTCTGCCTGCACCTTTGGCAACGGAGTCGTCTCTTATGGTGTATTTGGTTAAGGTTTTTCCTTCGTTGGTGAAAATATTCTCAAATGTTCCTGCATTAGTAATATTGTTGTTTACACCGACTAAGCCTGGTTTATCTCCGAGAAAAACATTGTTGTGATAGATGTTGTTATTGTTATCTCCAATATTTGGGGTATCACCTGCTATAATAATATTATTTTCAAAAACGCTATTTGAATAAGAGCCACCATATATAAAAATGTTATTCTTGAAAGTAATTGTTGCGGTAGGAGATGCTTCAACTGATAAAGGATCATCCCAGGAACAAGCTCCACTTCCTTGAAGATAATTATTGTGGACCATTATGTTATTTGAGTCGCCTGTTATGTGTAATGCTCCAATTTCTGAACCTGCTCCATCACAACCTTTTATATAGCTATAAATATGATTTTGTCCAATAATTACATCATTTGAATTATCAATTTTTACTGCTCTTATTTGATTTCTTTGAATAACTGTGGCATTTCCTTTGATTGCACAAATTCCCTCAATTCTTAAACCACTCAAAAAAGCACCACCTCCATCAATACTCACATTCACCGCTTTAAATTTTGCTGTAGCCGTTGACATATTTTCAGTACCCGGATTTTCGCCAATGTAAAAACCAGGTCCAATAATTTTCACTGCTTTATCAATGGTAATATCGCCATAACCCACTCCTGAACCGTGAACCAAAATAGTACTACCGGCAGCAGCGGCTTCAATGGCTTCGGCAAAGGTTTTGTAGTGGAGCGGGTCGTCGGAGTTGTTGTCTAAAATTAGCGTGGTTTGGGCGGTTGTGCTTATTGAAAGGAGGCTGATTAGCAGAAAGGTTGTGGTTACATTTTTCATGGTTTTATGTTTAGATTGTTAAATAATTAATGTTCTACTATAATTTTGAAAGAAATTGTTGCAAAAAAAACAATTACCCCCGTCCTTTTTCTTGCGAAAAAGCCCACCCCTTCAAACTCACCCCTTCAAATTTGAAGGGGAATTTAGTCCGGCTTGCCTTATTCAATTGAACAAATTATTTTCATTAAAATAGCTTTTTTAAGCGTTGCAAACGCTTTGCTCTGCAGTCTTCGTTGCAAACGATGACTATTTAGCGACAACTCTAACATAGTATAAAAATATTGTATTTCATAAAAATGATATTTAAATTTTTATTGGCTGCTTTTTTTTGTGTTGCAAACGCTTTGCTTGCCGCTTAGTGCGGGTTTGCAAACGAGGAACTATGGTTTAGGTTTAGCTTATTTACAATTATAAACTACCCCGAACTTTTTCTTGCGAAAAAGTCCACCCCTTCAAATTTGAAGGGGAATTTAGTCCGGCTTTCCTTATTGGGTGTAAAATACCTGACAGGTTTTCAAAACCTGTCAGGTATTTAGATTTGCCACTTAATTCCGGCTATCTTCGTCGGCTTTTTTGGCTTGGGTAGCTACTTGTGTCAACTCCCTTGGGTCTAAATGTTTGGAGGCGATGTTCATCACTTCCTGATAGTATTCTTCTAAAGCCTGTGCGGTTGGGTTGTAAATGCCGTTGTCTTTCATCGCTTGTAAAACGCCTTGTAATTCAATTTCCCAACGGTCTTCGCCTTCGCAGATAATGGTTCGGCGGTCTAAAGCAATTTGTTTTTTCCATAATTTCTCTCCTTTAAAAGGCGAAACGGCGGTTAAAGTAACATCACCTTCCTGATGAAAAGTGCCCGATACTTTGTACGACACATAATCAGTTTTAATAAAAGGAATCCCCGAACTTTCCCGCGTTTTTAGGCTCTCATTTTCAATTTCCATATCAATATCAACTATTAAGGCAATGTCGGTATCTTCTTTATCCGAATACACCATTTCATCTCTCGAAGCGTATGGACCTCTAATGGTAAAACCTTTGGCAATTAACATTTCCTCAAAATCGTCGCTCATATTTTTAGAGAAATTGGAGTAGGGCGCTGTTTTATTCATTTTTTTATCACCGTATTTTGGAGAGATGAGTGCAATGGTTAAGCCGGTTGAATTGGCTTCTACCCGCTCGGCAGGCGTGTAATCGTAAGTAGCCGAATAACGTTCTACGGTTACTTTTTTGCTAAAGCATCCTACCAAAAATAATAAGGTTATTGCAATACCTGTTTGTGTAATTTTTCTTTTCATAATCACAATTAATTTTATTTAAATATTTATATGAGTTTTTATTTCATTTTTTTAGTTAATAAAGCAGCACATTTATTTTTTTATGAAAAAATATTTTAATATTGTATTTCATTAGACGGTTTATCTCAATTTCTTCTAATAAAAATACCCTCCACCCTTAGTCGTATTCACTATTAGAAAAAGGACGGTTTATTTTTAATTTTTAAAAAAAAAGATTTCTTGGATATGAAAACTATTATTGATTTACAAAGAGCAAAAGAAGAATTAGCAAAAGGTAAAACGCTGTTAGATAAAGAGCAATTAACCGAAGCCATTGAACTGTTAAAACCGCTTCAACCAATTTTTAAAAAAGAAGAAGATTGGGAAAATTGGGTAAAGGGCAATAATTATATTTCAAGATGTTGTATTACACTAAATAAATTAGACGAAGCCAATGAACTTCTTATCGACACTTTAAAAATTTGCGGAACAAAACCAGTTTCTGCCTATGAGACTGGTGTTTGCAAAAACAACTTTGGTGTGATGTATATGGCTAAAGGAGCTTGGCATCAATCTATACAATTTTTTAAAGAAGCGATTGAGCAAAGTGAAAATGGCAAACCTGTTCAAATTGCCCGAATGTATTTAAATATAGGTACTTGTTACCTTGGTTTATGGAATCATCAAAAGGCTTTGGAATATTACAGTTATTTTGATAAGATTAAATTAGACGAACATGACCAAGTAGCTTTGTGGGTTAAGGCAAACTACTACTCTAATAAGGGGATGTTATATTCTAATCTTGACCATAACGAATATGCGATATTGCATTACCAGAAAGCCTTGTACATTTTGGAAGAACGCCTAAATTATAAAGGTTATGTAAATAGGGCACAACCGACCATAAATATTGCTAATTCTTATATTAAACTCAAAAAACCGGAGATTGCTGAGATTTATTATAAACGTGGCGAGGCATTGGCAAGAAAAGCGTTTGGCAATAATGAGCATCCGATGTTTTTTTATATAGAAGGTGCGAAAGCCTCTATACTGATTGAACAAAAAAAATATAAAGATGCCATTGATGTATATTTACAGATACAACAAAAATATCCAAATCATAGAGACAAAGACATTTTAATATCCATTATTGGTGATGCTTATTTTATGTTAGAAAATTACGAGTTGGCACTTGATTATTATAAACAAAGAACCCAATCAATTAATAAAAATGATTGGTATAGAAATAATGAACTCAACCTAAAAATTGCAGAAACTTACAGGCGGTCATCTAAATTAGAGCAAGCCTTAAATACGTACAATGAAATTATAGAAAGTGTACAAGGAAATACAGATGAACAATCTGCGGTAACTTTTACCTATTATAATGATAACGACCAACTAATATTTAAATCTACCTTAATTGGCGCAAACATATATTATGATTATTTCAAAATATCAAATGACGGAACATATCTATTGGAATGTATGAGCATTGTTAAAACTGGTTTGAGTGTCTACAGTAAAATTAAGAACAGTAGCACCAATGACATAATTTATAAAGTAACTGTTGATGCCAATAAGTTATTTCAATTAGGTGCAGAAGTGTGCTTTAATATATATAAAATAAATAATAGTATTAAAGATTTGGAAGTAGCTTTTGAGGCATCTGAAAAGGATAGGAGTATAGCATTACTTAAACAAATTGGTGCGAACAATTCAAACAAAATTTTAAATGATTCATTAGCAAAATCAGAAGACACCATTAATTTTAATATTAAACACTATGAGAAAAATATTAATATTGAACTCAATAAGGAAGAACCTAATAGAACGCACATAAAAAACTGGCAAAATAAATGTCTTGAATTATATGAGCAAAAAAATGAGTTAATTAAGCAGATGGCTCAAACTCATCCCAACTACTTCAACTGGAAATATCAAACCGAAACCGTAACTTTATCTAATTTACAACAAATATTAAAAGCGGATGAAATGCTGATTGAGTATTTTAGTACAACCGAGCACATTTATATTTTCGCCATCAACAAAAACCAAGTTGAATTGGTGAAACAAGATCTAAAAGATGATTTACAAAAACAAGTATTAGAGTTTAACCGCTTATTGCAAGGTTCTTTGTTGTATAAAATTGTAGCTGCCGGTAGTGCCTTGTACAATTTGTTGATTAAGCCTATTGAACATTTAATGAAACAAGTGGCATCTTTAAAAATTATTCCCGACAATGCATTAGCGCAGCTTCCTTTTGAAGCCTTAATTACTCAAAAGCCAGCAACCTTATTGCCGCAACATTTGCCTTACTTAATTTGTACGCATCGTATTAGTTATCATTATTCGGCGAGTTTATATTACTATGGTAAAACACAAGCATCTAAACAAAAAAAATATACTAAACAATTTGGTGGCTTTGCACCGGTTTATAAATCTACACAAGTGGATAAACCAAGCGAACTATACCAGGAAGTAGCCTTGCGGGTTAGTCAACAAAATGCCGGGTTAAGTGAATTGATTTACTCCGAAACTGAAATTAATTCGGTGGGCAGTCTATTTGAAAAAAATGAGGCAGACCTTTTTCTGCATGAACAGGCAACCGTTAAAAATTTCATTGAAAATGCAGCTAACTATCAATATGTATTGATTGCAGCACATCATATTTATAATAGTTTGCTGCCCGAAAACTCGGGTATATTATTTGCACCGGCTGAAACTATTGCCAAGCAAAACACGACCAACTTAATAGATTGGTCTTATTTAGATAACCTTACTTTTAAAGATGCCATTAACTCACAACAAATGCTGTTTGAATCTGATGCTTATGGTTTAAACCTTACAGCCGATTTAGTAGTGTTAAGTTGTTGCGAAACTGGCTTAGGTAAAGTAGTAACCGGCGAAGGTACCTTTGGTACCAATCGGGGCTTTTTATTTGCCGGTGCTCAAAATATTATTTACACTTTATTTAAGGTATATGATAAACAAAGTAGCAAATTTTCATTTTATTTGTTTGATAATATTGTCAACTACCAACAAACGTATGATGAAGCCATTAGGCAAGCGAAGTTGACAATGATTAACGATGAATTAACTATGCCAAAAGATTGGGCAGGTTATGTTTTAATGGGTAATTGAGCAACGCAATAATATGAAAAACAAGTTACCAACAGGTGAAGAAATTGCCAAAGGTTTTAGAGAAAGTGATGATGAAATTACAGGATTATGCTATCAATGGTTGATGGGATACATTGGGCATTTTGTGGGTCATTTAACCAGCACACCCGAAGACTTTGTTGAGTTAGCTTTAGCAAAATTTAAAAAAAAGTGTTTGAAAGATTCTTCATTTATACCAAAAGCATTTCCGGCAGTTATAAAAAAAATGGCAAGAGAAGTAATTTTAGACGATAAACGCAAACGGGAAAAAATGATGTTGGTAGGCGATACCACTTGCTTGTTTGAAAATACGAAATTGGATGCTGCCGATAATTATGATGTTTCAGACCGGTTGAAAATTATAGTAAACGAAAACCTAAATCAAATTAACCCAACGTGTAAAGAAATTATTGAACGGTATTATTATAAAAAAGAAAGCCAAAAAACGATACAGGTAGCTATGCAATTTAGTACCAGTAATGCCGTTTCAAAAAAGATGGTTCGTTGCCGAAACCAACTAAAGCAATTGTTGGTAAACGATATTCGATTAAAAGAAATGGACAGCACATTTGTAAAAAACCTACTAAACAAAAAGAAGCAAAAACCGCAATAGTTTTAACTATGGATGATATAAAAAACTTGTTACAAAAAAGTATAAATGGTTTGTTATCCAATATGGAACAAAGCGAATTTGAGTATAAAATTGATACCAATGAAGCATTTAGGATACAAGTTTTGGCAGAGTTGGCATTAATGGAGTATTTACCTGAACCAATTGAAGACAGGGCAAAAAGCTCAATTTCTACTACTCAAACTATACAACAAAAGGCTACTGATTGGAAAAAGGCTTTTAAAAAACGCTTTGACCCCTTGCCTTACTTAGAAAATTTAGTGCAGCAAACCCAACTACAGTTAAGAGCAGGTAAAACTGAAATGTTGCAATTAAACATGGCTGAAAAAAATGCTGCTGACACCAATATTTTAATCTTCAAATTTAAGGAGGTAATCCAGCAATCCATTATCATTACTATTCTAAATAATCAAAGTGAACCCTTGCTTAGCGATTATATTGTTGAGGCAGGCAAGACATCCGTTAATGTTGATATTTTTAATTGGCTACCCGGTAAATATTATTTAATTGCCGGGGCAGAAGGACAACCTGATTTTGTGATTTCCTTTTATGTGGGGAATAATGAGTTCAATTAAACTTCAATTCATCCACTCAAAACAAATCCTCCAAAACCACTTCTTTATCAATCTGTTCAAAAAACCATTCGTTTTTTACGGCTCCGTATGTGCTGATTAAAATATTACTGACCGCTTTTTTACTTTTATTGTGGGCTTCAAAAATGGCTTTTCGGGTACGCAGTTTTTTGGCGTAAGCCTTGGTTAAGGTAAATGCGGCATTAAAAAATTTCACTTCGCAAAGGTTAATTAAACCGTCATCGCGATCAAGTACTAAATCAATTTGTGTTCCGGGGTAGTATTGGTTGCCGGCAAACTTCCAGGAGGAGACGTGACTATACATACCCGAAATACCTAAGGCTTTTTTAATTGCTTCTGCATGCAACCAAGCCATATTTTCAAAAGCATAGCCGCACCATATTTTATAGGCTTGTGTTTTATAGATCTTGCTAAAATCTTGCTCTCCTCCTTTGTTGGCTTTTTCAATAAATTTTAAATAAAATAAGGAGTAAAAATCAATTAAACGGTAAATGCCCTGCCGTTTTTGGTTAAACAGTGGATGATGATAGCTGATGAAACCACACTCTTCTAACTCGGTTAAGGCTTTAACTATGTTTCCTCCAATTTTAAGTTTGGCATAGTTAGCTAATTCCTTTTGGGTTAAGCCTTGTGGTTTACGAGCCAATACTTTTATCAATTTTATATGAACATCGGCATTTTTAAATAAGGCAAAATATAAATTATTGTACTCTTTGTTTAGTAAGCCTGCAGGTTTAAAACAGATATCGTTTATCTGTTGCACTACACTTTTACCTCTTTTCAATTGTTCTAAATAAAAAGGAACGCCACCCATAGCCATATACAGTTGCGCTATTTGGTAGTAATTTAGATTGATCTTTTTTTGTGCACAAAAGGTAGCCGTTTCTGATAGACTGAAAGGTTTTAATTGCAGCCGTTGCGTTATCCGGTTGTGTAAACCGCCTATATTTTTAAATATTTTTTGATTGATCCAACTCGTTGCCGACCCACATATTACTAAAGCAATATTTTTACATTTACTGATTCTGCTGTTCCAAAAATATTCTAAAGCACTTACAAAGCTTGATCTTGGTGTATCTAACCAAGGCAACTCATCAATAAAAATGATGCTTTTTTGCTTTTTTTTATGTTGCTTTTCAGCGAAATTAGCTAATAGATTGAAAGCTAATAACCAATTTTGAGGAGGCTCTACAATATTGGCAGGTTTTGTTTGCCGTATAAATTCTTTGTAAAAATTATTGAGCTGTGCTTCTGTTTCAAAGCCTCTTGCGCTGGTAAATTCAAATATGATGTTTTTTTTGTAAACCTCTTGTATTAAAAAGGTTTTGCCAACCCTGCGCCTGCCGTATACCGCTACAAACTCGGGTTTGTTGCTTTTTAGTATGGCTTTTAAAACCTTAGTTTCTTCTGTTCTGCCAACTATATCTTCTATTTTAGCCATTAATTATAGTTCGAAATAAGTGCTTAAAAATGCATACTTAATTCGAGTTATAAAAATTATAGTTCGAAATAAGTGCCTAAAAATACACACTTAATTCGAGTTATAAATTTAAGGTTGCTCAAAACAATTCGATCAATTTAAAACAAACCTTTCTTCGGTTTATACTTAGAACGGGCTAAAATTTGCTGACCGGTTTTAATATCCATCAATTGTTCAACGGTAACATTCGGGTTGTTTTTCATAAAGGTTCTTACCATTTGCCAACCTACCCAACTAGCAATATTGCCGGGCGATTCTTGTGGCATGCCACTGCTGCTTGGTCCGTCAGTAATGTATTTCATAAATACCTTCGATTGAGTTTCGTACAACATTTCCTTTTCAATGAAAAATGCCCAAATTCTACCTTCATTGTTTTTACACCAATCAATATGTGCTGGTGTGTAGCCAATTTTTATATAATCATCGGTGGCGGGCAAGGTTAAATCTAATAAATATAAGAGCTTGCCATTATACACCATTTGATCTAACAGATTGGTTTCTTTGCTATCAAATGGAAAATGAGCAGTATAAACAGACTTTAAAGTATTGGCGGCAATAAATGCTGGTTTAAAATTTCTAATTTGATATTGATGAAAGCCAACAGAGGGGTAATACACAAATTGAGGACCGAGATACATATCTAAACTAATGCCCACTACCGCAGTATCTAAAGTAAACGCAGCCGGACCAAATTCGGTAATGGCAGTAAATACTTGTGGTGTATTTTTATGGGGAAAATAATGCTTAAAGTACTTAAAGCCATCTTCTAAAATGGTTAACTGCTCGTTAGCTTTAGGTAAAATCAATTGAACAGAATCTTTTAAACTTAGTATAGCATCATTTCGAAAAAATAAAGTGGCACTTGGTAAATATTCGTTGTTTTGCATACTGCCCAATTGCATCAACTTACTAAAGTATAAATCAGCTATTGCCGGATGTTTATTGGTGAATGCTTCAATAGCTTGTTGAGTGTTCAAGCTATCTTTTTCAAAAAAAAGTTGTTCTGTTCTTATTAGATCATACGCTATTTTAATATTTGAAATGTCTGGAACCTCAAAAGAATAGTCTGATTGACAGCCACTTATGTAAAATAATGACAATAATGCTAAAAAACGAGTGACGGTATACCTCATAAGTTGTCTATACATTGTTAATAAGTTGAAATAACTAATAACTTTTTTAACACAAATAAATTTTGTCAGGTTTTGATTTTTAAGAAATATTGCCGAGTTAGCTAAAAAATCTAACAAAATAAATCACATTAAAATAACCAAAACCTAACTGCAGGGTCTGCTAACATTAAACATGCCCGGTATTGGCTACGTGCTGTACCGGGTTTTTTATTTTTATAAGATAAGAAAATCTTACCTTAGTAATGCTACAAAAATAAATCTACATTTCTGTCTTTACCATTTTTCGATATACTTCGTTGAAAAGCCTCGTCTTAGCCACACTATGACTACGTTTTTCGCCTCGTCTATCAAAAAATGACTTTGACACAAAAAGTAGATTTATTTTCTCCGCATAACTTAGTACAAAATCGAGATTCTTCATTCAAGTTGATAGACTTCACTAATTTAAAATTGAATTTGTTTACTTTTGCGGTCAATTTGATACCATAAACTGTCTATGAAAATAGCATTAGCTCAACTTAATTACCACATTGGTAATTTTACTACCAATTTGCAGAAAATGAAAATACGGGTAAATCTGGCAAAAGACCAACACGCCGATTTAATTATATTTAGCGAATTGGCAGTTTGTGGTTATCCACCCCGCGATTTTTTAGAATTTCCTGACTTTATACAGCAAAGTGAAAAAGTGGTTAAAGCCTTAGCCAAATTAAGTAACAATATTGCCATTATTGTTGGTGCACCAACCGTTAATCCACAACCTGAAGGAAAAGATTTATTCAATTCAGCCTATTTTTTATTTGAGGGAAAAGTACAACACATCGCACACAAAGCATTATTACCTACCTATGATATTTTTGATGAATACCGCTACTTTGAACCGCAAACCAATTTTAAAGTTATTGAATTTAAAAACGAACGTATTGCCTTAACAGTTTGTGAAGATATTTGGAACATTGGTAACGAAAATCCATTATACACCATTTGCCCGATGGATGAAATGATGGACCAACAGCCTACTTTGTGTATCAACATTTCTGCTTCGCCTTTTGATTATACGCATGCTGAAGAGCGAATAAAGATCTGCAAAGAAAATGTAGCACGTTATAAATTACCCATGTTATATTGCAATCAAGTTGGCGCGCATACCGAAGTTATTTTTGATGGTGGTTCGTTGGTAATTGATCAAAACGGTCATGTGGTAGATGAAATGCCTTATTTTAGAGAAGCCTTTGCCGTTTATGATACCGGTATTTTAAAAGCAGACAATAAGCACCGCAATAACGAACGCCCGAAAGATAAAATGCAACTCATGCACCATGCTTTGTTGCTCGGCATTAAAGATTATTTTGACAAACTCGGTTTTAAAAAAGCAATTCTCGGCTTGTCGGGCGGCATTGATTCTGCACTAACCTTAGCCTTAGCCGCCGAAGCCTTAGGCAAAGATAATGTGCGCTCTATTTTAATGCCTTCTCAATTTTCAAGTCAACATTCGGTGGATGATTCGGTGACCTTATGTCATAATTTGGGTTCTCCCTATGATTTAATTGGGATCAATCAAGTGTATCAAACTTATCTGCAATTGTTGCATCCTCAATTTGAGGATACGGAGTTTGACGTTACCGAAGAAAATCTGCAGGCTCGTATTCGTGGGGTTATTTTAATGGCAATCTCTAATAAATTTGGCTACATTGTTTTAAACACTTCTAACAAAAGTGAGGCTGCTGTTGGTTATGGTACTTTGTATGGCGATATGTGTGGCGGCTTATCCGTAATTGGTGATGTGTATAAAATGGAAGTGTACGAATTGGCGCGATATATCAATAGAAATGGCGAAATTATACCCAACAACATTATTGAAAAAGCACCCTCTGCGGAGTTGAGACCCAATCAAAAAGACAGTGACAGCTTACCTGATTATGCTATTTTAGATCAGATTTTATTTCAATATATTGAACGGCGGCAAGGACCCAAAGCAATTATTAAAATGGGCTTTGATGAAGATTTGGTAAAACGGGTTTTACGCTTAGTGAATATCAACGAATACAAACGTTACCAAACGGCGCCAATGTTGCGGGTTTCAACTAAGGCTTTTGGTATGGGGAGAAGGATGCCTATTGTGGCTAAGTATTTGGGGTGATGTTTTCATTAATTGTTATCTTAATCTACCAATTCATAAACTTGTTTTCTTAATTTTGCTAATTCTATTTTTGAATGCTCACCTTTTAGTTTGAAATTTTTAAGCTCAAAATAAAGATATAGATACTGAAGACTTTTGCTTTCTTACTTTTACTAAATATTTAACTTATAACTCCTATATTTTAAATATATTCAAGGTTTGAAAAATGATCGATAAAGTTTTATCATTTACTTAAGTTTCGGTAGTAAAATGATTGCTGTTCCAATGGAACCTGTTCCATTGTGTCAACAAAAGCGTGGCCACTTTACTACAACAAGTGAACAGGTTCACTTGGATGATTGTATGCTTTATATTTTGAATTAAGTTAACTTAACCTTATTGAGTACTTCAATTTCCATAAATAATTTATATTCAAGTTATTATGAAATAAATACTACTACCGAAACATAAGTCATTTTAAATTCTTAATAAATGTATTTATATACTTAAGACATCATATTTTCTTTTTATGATATTGTTTTAAATAATCAACTGGCTAAACGAGTAAAGATGGCACCTTTCCCAAAAGATGTCACCTTTGGTGAGCGATAATATGTTAACACCTGCAAAACGGCAGCACTTAAATTTTGATATTCGGCAGAATAGCTCTAATTTTGCACGTCAAAAATTAAAATAAAAAATCACATAATTATTTATATATGGCAATTATAGGTGAAATTAGAAATAGAGCCGGTTGGTTAGTGTTGGGTTTTGTGGGTCTTGCATTGGTCGCGTTTCTATTAATGGATGTTAGCAGCTCAACCGGTGGCGGTTTGCAGGGGCAATCGTTATCGCTCGGTAAAATAAATGGTAAAGACATTAGTTATCAGGAATACGAAAGGAAGGTAAACAACGCGATGGAAGGTTACCGCCGGCAAGGGCAAATAGTTAATGATGATTTGTCGCAAAGCATCCGGCAGCAAACGTGGAATACCTATTTGGCAGAATTGGTGGCAAATGATGAATATGAAAAATTGGGTTTAACCGTTTCTAATGAAGAGTTAACTCAGTTAATGCGTGGTAGCGATCCGCATCCAACGGTTAAAACTTCACAAATATTTGTCAATCCGCAAACAAAGCAGTTCGATCCTAATTTAGTAGTGGCTTATGTTGAAAATTTAGATGAAGATGATCAGTACGGTACAAAAGAAGATAAACAAATTCAATGGAACTCTTTCACCAGTTTTGTAAAGCGCGATGCCTTAGATAAAAAATATAAAAACTTAGTGAAAAAAGGTAGTTTCATTCCTAACTTTCTTGCCAGTAATGATATTGAAAACAACAATTCGAAAGTAACCTTTAATTATATTGTTTTACCATACGCCAATGTTTTAGATGGCGAAGTTGCGGTAACTGATGCAGAATTACAAAGTTATTTAGATGAAAACCGGGATGATTTTGATGATGAGGCTACACGTAATTTAGATTTTGTTGAGTTTTATTTAACACCAAGCCAAAGTGACAGCACAGAAGCGCGTGATTTTGTTGCCAGCCGTATTGAAGATTTTAGAACCGCTGCAAACGATACCAACTATTTAAATATTCACTCAGAAACTCCTTTAAATACTGCCTATATTGCCGAAGATCGTTTAATGGGAAACAATGCTTCCGAAATTTTATCGCAACCGGTTGGTGGTTTAGTTGGTCCTTATTTTGAAGGCAACTCGTATAAAGCAGCTAAGTTGTTAAGTCGCCAAAGTGTTCCAGATTCTGTTGATGTTCGTCATATATTAATTGATCCTAACAAAAAAGGCGGAGTAGAAAGAGCCATTACCTTGGCAGATAGTATTTTCAATGCCATAAAAAATGGGGGTGATTTCGACTTTCTGGCAGCCGATTTTTCTGACGATACTTCTAATAAAGATAATGGTGGAAACTTAGGTTATGCAAAACCAGGGCAAATGGTTAAACCCTTTAACGATCTAATTTTTTATGAAGCGAATATTGGGGAAATCAATAAAGTTAATTCTCAGTTTGGCATTCATATAGTTGAAGTGTTGAATAAAAAGGGAGCTACCCCAAGTGTGGCGGTTGGGTATTTAACCAAAACCGTTGAGCCGGGCAGCACTACTCAAAAAAATATATACCGTACCGCTAACGAATTTGCCGGTAAAAATAGAGATGCGGCTTCTTTTGATGCAGCCGTAAAAGATCAGGATTTAATTAGTAAACCGGCTTTTGGCTTAAAAATTAATGATACAAATTTACCGGGGTTAGGCTACGCCAGAGACATTATCAAATGGGCTTACAATGCCGAAAATGGGGAGGTTTCTGAAGTGTTTTCTATGGATGATAAATACGTAGTAGCCAAAGTGAGCAACATTAAAGAAGAAGGTGAGTTAACCGTAAAAGGTTTAAGAAGCGATTTGGAAGGTGCCGTTAAAAAGCAAAAGCGAGTGGCACAATTAAGTAGTCAATTGTCGTCAACTAGTGGTAATAATTTACAAACCAGAGCGCAAAATTTTGACAATGTAACCGTACAAACGGCTACAGATGTTTCTTTACAAACCGCCAATATTACGGGTGCCGGTTTAGAGCCCGCTGTTGTAGGCAGAGCAGTTACTTTACCATCTAATCAAGTTTCTGAACCAATTGAAGGGAACAATGGGGTTTACTTAGTGAAAGTAACCGATAAAATTGCTCCACCTGATTCAATAAATTTAGATTTAACACGCCAAACTATGAGTATATCTAATAGCAGCCGTATAGATGGTGCTTTATTGAATGCATTAAAAGAAAGTGTAGAAGTGAAAGATCAACGGTACAAATTTTATTGAAGATATTTATCGATATACGATGCGAAAACACAGGCTTTATGTTGGTGTATATTCCAACCTTTATTAACTCACTTACCGTGGTTGGTTTTTTTGCAGGAAAATAGGACAAGTTTATCAAAGTGGTTGATAGATTGCTGCTTTCGAGTGCCATCGTTTTTTATCTTTCAACGAAGCACCGAAGTTTTTAAACTAGCCCCGATTGCAGCGGTTATGCCATTTTGAATGGCTTTTGAAGCGCAGGCAAATGGCATTTGAGCGGAAAGCGGGACTGCCCTATATGAAAAGCCTAATCGTTTCGCTTCAAAAAAATCTATGCAACCGTGTAAACTACTTGATGGTTTAGAGAAACTTGCGGTAAACAGCATTGGTATTTTATCAGTTTCTAATTATTTTATGCTGCATAAAATATTATCCGCATGTACAAGTAAACAGCTGTTTTAATTAGGGCTTAGCCTGCAACGCTTTTTCAATACTTAACTGTCGGTATATCAATTGTATGTCTGCAATTTATGCTCAATTTTCTTATGCGCAAAATATTGTAAACTTAAGTAGACTCATAAATTCAACAGCAATATTTAAATAATGTAAACAATATATATTCGTTATTTTTTTCAACTATTTCTAATAATTATCGCTCTTATGGAACAATTATTGATTCTCTTGTAGCAATAAATAATTTGTATGGGCACTATTTTTTTTAGACTATTTGTTTTAAGCACCCTCTTATTACTGATAATCTCCTCCAACTTTACAAGCGCTCAAACCTGCTTACCAGAAGGAATTACTTTTGTATCTCAAAGTGAAGTTGATAATTTTTCGAATCAATACGCCGGTTGCTCAGAAATTGAGGGAGCCGTAAATATTAGAGGAAGCAATATTTATAATTTAACCGGCTTAATTCAATTGAAAAAAATTGGCGGGAGTTTAGACATTCGACAAAGCGCGCTCTCTATTTTAAAAGGATTGGATAGTCTTCAATACGTTGAAGGACGTTTACAGATTTTTGATAATCCGTTTTTGAATAACTTAGAAGGCTTAGATAATGTAGATTCGGTTGGAAATACCTTAAGTATTCAAATTAATGAAACGCTCTCCAATATAAGTCATTTGCGTAATCTTAAAAAAATTGGATTTGATCTTCAGATTAGTGGAAATCGAAATTTAAAAAGTTTGACAGGTTTACAAAATGTAGCAAACATTAGGAATTCAATAAATATTACTGGTAACATTGGGTTAAAAAATTTAACCGGTTTAGAAGGCATAACGCAAATTCCAAAGTCGTTAGTGATACAAAATAATGATGGCTTGCAAAACTTGGTTGGTTTAGAAAACTTAGCGGCAGTTAATTTTTTAGAGATCAGTAAAAATGATGTTTTGCACAATTTAAAAGGATTAAGCAATCTGAAAAATATTTATGGGCCAGCCAAAATTGCACAGAACGATGGCTTAGCTACTTTAGATGGTATTGACAGCCTTCAATTGGTATTGGGTAATTTTGCCATAGAATACAACGCAAAATTGCGGCACATGTTGGCACTACAAAATTTACAAACCGTAACCCGTTTTTTAATTATTGAAGGAAATATTGTATTAGAATCGTTAGGAGGTTTAGATAACCTAGATTTTGACCGTATAGTTCGATTATATGTAAGAAATAATACTTTATTAGGGCATTGCGATATTACGCCGGTTTGCAATTTTATCGGAACCACCAAAACCAGAGAGCTTAGCTTAAATTTATCTACCTGCGATTCGGATACAACCGTAAACTTAAGGTGCAATGCAAGTTTAAATGATTGTAGTTTATATGAAAATGTCAATAGTCAAACATCAAACACTATTGATTATCAAGCAAAGTACCGGATAAATTCTAACAGTAAAATTTTGGCATCTGCGGATGTTGCCTACCGGGCAGGCATAGATATTATTTTAAATAATGATTTTGAGGTAGAAGCCAACGCAAACTTTATTTGCGAAATTCAATCTTGTTGGTAAGTGATGAATTGATCAAATTGTTCTGTTGCATTAATTTTTTTTTTGAAGCGAAACCTTGTAGCATTACAATAACTTTGGGTCCCGCTTTCCGCTCAAATGCTGCGGCTTTGCGACAAAATGCAATGCTTCAGGCAGCATAACCGCTGCAATCGGGGCTAGTTTATAAACTTCGGTTCTTTGTAGCATCTAAAACAATTCAACATTCATTATTCGTTAATCGTTATTCATTAAATGGTCAACCAAAAAATATCGAACACCGAACACCGAACACCCAATTTTGAATGACGAATGTTTCCATTCGAAAAACTACTCTTAGCTGCTAAACAACCCAATGCACTTTAGTCCTGTTAGTTTGGCAATCAGGATAGATTATAAATGTCGGTTCTTCGTACAATAAAAAACAGTCGCAGTCGAAACCTTGAAAGCACCAAGCACTTCGATAAACTCGTATAAATTTATCTAAAATAAATAGTTGGGTAAATAATTGCTAATTTTGTCCAATGACAACAGCGCATTATCGCAAACTCGAAAAAATGTACCTCAAGGCAAATATTCAAAAGCAACTATTTGAAACCACTACCATAAAAATTGAAGATCGTAAAACTACTATTAGCATGCAAATTCAAGAAAAATACTTTCATGGTTTGCAAGCCGTTCATGGCTGCATATATTTTAAACTATTAGATGATGCTTGTTTTTTTGCCGTCAATTCGGTTATTACCGACGTATTTGTGTTAACCACTTCGTTCAACATCAATTTAGTGCGACCGGTACAACATGGAAAACTGACTGCTATTGGTGCGCTTCGCTTTGTTTCAAAAAACCTGTTTACTGCTGAGGCAACTTTGTGGAACGAAAAGGGTAAAGAAATTGCCTTCGGAACCGGAAATTTTGCGAAAAGTAAAGTAGCTTTAAGTCCTGAAATTGGCTATGTATAATACATGCAAAAAGCAATAGTAATTGGTTCGGGAATTGGAGGAATAGCTTGTGCTTTACGCTTGCAAAAAAAAGGATATGCCGTTACCGTATTTGAAGCCAATGATACCCTTGGAGGTAAAATGGGCAGCCTTTCAAAAGTAGGCTTTCGTTGGGATACCGGACCCTCTTTATTCACCATGCCACATTTTGTTGATGAGTTGTTTGAATTGTTCTCCCTTAATCCAAGAGATTATTTTAATTATAAACAAAAAGAAAATATTTGTACCTATTTTTGGGAAGATGGCACTACTTTTTCAGCTTCTGCTAACCTAAACAAGTTTATACAAGAAGCTGCGCACACATTCAATGAACCGCGAATTCAGTTGCAAAAGTATCTTACCAAAAGCAAAAAAAAATATGAACTTACTGCACCAATTTTTCTTGAACAATCCTTACATAAATATGCTACCTATTTTTCATTTAAAACACTAAACGCTCTTTTAAAAAGCTATCAACTGCAAATCAATCAATCTTTAAATGACGTAAATCATCACTGTTTTTCAGATGCCCGGTTGGTTCAACTGTTTAACCGCTATGCTACTTACAATGGTTCATCTCCCTATCAAACACCCGGCATTATGTCTATGATTCCACATTTGGAAATGCATTATGGAACCTACTTCCCCGAAGGAGGCATGTATGCGATTGTGCATAGTTTATACCACTTGGCTTTAAAAGTGGGCGTTCAATTTAAGTTGAATGAACCGGTCATAAAAATCAATCATCAAAATAAAAAGGTGAGCAATATTCAAACTACTAAAGCTGAATACAAAGCAGACATCATCATTTCTAATATGGATATTTATGCTACTTATCAACACTTATTAAAAGATACAAAGCAACCACACCGGAGTTTACAACAAGAGCGATCGAGTTCGGCACTTATATTTTATTGGGGCATCAACACAACATTTGAGCAATTAGATTTACACAATATATTTTTTAGTGATGCCTACCAAGAAGAATTTAATTGTATTTTTGCTCAACGAACCTTAAGCAATGATCCAACCGTTTATATTAACATTAGTAGTAAAGATAAAAGAGATGACGCACCAACCGGCTGTGAAAATTGGTTTGTTATGATTAACGCACCCGGTAATTATGGACAAGATTGGGATGAACTAAAACAAGAGGCTAAAAAAAACATCATCCACAAGTTAAACAGGCTTTTAGACATTGATTTAGAAAAGCTAATTTTGACTGAAGAAATTTTAGATCCGGTAAAAATTGAAGCCAACACTAGCTCTTACAGAGGTGCTTTATATGGTGCCGCCAGCAATTCCAAATTTGCTGCTTTTTTACGACATCCTAACTTTTCAAGTCATATAAAAAACCTATATTTTTGTGGCGGTTCAGTTCATCCTGGCGGTGGAATTCCCTTATGTTTGCTTTCTGCTAAAATTGTGAGCAACTTGATTCAAAATGCTTAAATTCCAAAATGAAAATTCCAATACGCAAAAAGTGCATCAATTATTATGTTAGATCATCACAGTAAAATCAACAAACAAAGCTCAGCTATTTTTGTGGTTTGGTTATTTCATCTATCGGCAATTATTGGTGTCTCGTTAGGTTATGTTGATTTTTTTGTACCAAAAACTTACCTGAATTTGAGCCTTATGTTTGGCTTGCTTTGTTGGATTTACCCTATCTTATCTTTTAAAAAAATAGTGTTGACATTGGTTTTTTTCTCAGTAGGTTTTTTGGTGGAATATTTGGGCGTTCACTATGGTTTGCTGTTTGGTGAGTATACTTATGGTGAAAATTTAGGTTTTAAATTTAAAGGCGTTCCCTTGCTTATTGGTGTCAATTGGGCTATGCTCATTTTAATTACAGGAGCGATTTCTAATGCGCTTAAAATCCCGGTCTTTTTCAAAATAATAACCGGTGCAACTTTAATGGTTTTATTAGATGTTCCAATGGAAACAGTTGCTCCAGTATTTGATTATTGGACATTTGCTGGCAATGTAGCCCCTTTACAAAATTATGTGGCTTGGTTTATCATAGCTGCTTTTTTGCATGGTATTTTTCAATTCACTCAACTAAAAGGGAATCTTGTCTTTTCAAAACATCTTTATGTTTGTCAATTCATATTTTTTAGTTATTTTTATGTATATTATCATTTTTTATAAATGATAAAAATTCTACAATGTCCGGTTTGCCAATCTAAACAATTTGGCAGCTTTATACAGACAGTTGCGCAAATGCATGCCTCCAAAAAGCAGTTTAACTTTGATCAATGTTTCGATTGTTCGTTGGTTTTTTTAAATCCAAGACTACAACCAGAAGATTTAATGGACTATTATGACACTTATTATTTACCGTATAGAGGAGCAAAAGCTTGGGGTAAATATGCGCCAATAGTTAGCAAAAGTCAATTGAAGTTAGATCAGCGAAGGGTACAAGTAGTTCGCCAACATCATACCATTAATAAAAATACTTTACTTGTAGATATTGGTTGTGGAAAGCCCACTTTTTTAAAACAATGTTGGCAACAATTAAACTGCCAAGTGGTAGGTTTAGATTTTAATGATGAAGGGTGGACCAATACTAAAGAAGACTTTTCAAACATCAACTTACAAACAGGAAATGTAAGTGATTTATCCTTAAATTTAAAAGCGGATGTAATTACGATGTGGCATTATTTAGAACACGATTATGAACCTTTACAAAGTTTAAAAGCATTACGAAAACGAGCAAAGCCAAACACTACACTTATTATTGAAGTACCTAACTTTCAATCGGACAGTAGAAAACAGTTTGGCAAACATTGGGCGGGTTGGCATACGCCACGTCACCTCTCTTTATTTTCACCGAGTAATATTGAGCTGCTGCTTCAACAAAGTGGTTGGACCACAAAAACACTCTACACTTACGGTACTTTAAATCCATACTTATTATATTGGATGAGTAAAATGGAACAAGAAGATATCAATTGGGATAAAAATATGGAAACTGAATTTATTCATTTTGTAAAAGGTATGATCGCTTTCTTACCCAAAAAATGGACTGAGAAAAAGCATGCACTTGGAGTGATGATGGTGGTGGCGAAGGCTGGTTAAAATTCCAATATTCAAATTCCAAAAATCAAATTCCAAATTATTATTAATCGGTTGCTAAATTTTTAGTTGTGGTAGTTGATGTATCCCGTTCCAAATTCCAACCGATTGATAGGGTTCGAAACGGGCAAATAGCTCTTCTTTATACCATTGTAAACTTCTGGTTTTTTCAATAGCTTTTCGATGTTCTTCACTATGGTAAGCAAACTGTTTGAGGGCTTCAGCATTTTTCCAAATGCTAAAGGTACACATTTGAAGTAGTGGCACTTCACCAATGCCTTTGGTATAAATTAAGCCGGGTGCCTCTTTTAAGGGTTGTTGAGCAATGGAAGCATACCGCCAAAAAGTTCCTAATTTGCTAAGCTTTATAGTAGCTCTTGTTATCACGGCAGTAAGCAGGTTCTGTTTGTTTAGTGAGACCGATTTTTTAAATGGCTGCCGACCTGACCACAAACCAACAGCCGTTTTATTTTTTAAATAGATGGTCCATATTTCGTGCGTGTGTTGTTTATATTGATTGATCAATTCGTTATGGTTAAAAAATACAGTTGCCGCCTCTTCACT
>CALHDG010000211.1 GCA_938023075.1 uncultured Chitinophagales bacterium | reverse complement strand
GCCAAAGCAATAAGAGCTGTATTTACTTGTGCCTCGAAATTACTACACGCCATTCTTGATTGAACTTGTTCAGTATCCTGCAAAACCAATTCACCCTCATTAAGTGTTTTAGCTTGCATGGGGTCCTCTTGTATGGTTTCCTTTTCACAAGAAGTAACCAACACTCCAACTACTGCAAGTGCGATAAATAATTTAAAAATACTTTTCATTTTTAAAATGTTCATAATAATTAAAATTACTGTTTATTAGTGCTTACTCTGTTTTGGCTTTTCAGCAAGTCGCCGTTTAAATTATGTACATAACAAACAAACTATACCGCAATAGCCAAAAGGGTAATCAGTTTTTTTGAAGAATAATTTAGGTTCTGATAAATTTTAACATTTTTATGGTTCAAAAATCTATACCCCAATTCCTAAAATCAATAATTGATTCCTTCCGCTTAGTAAAATAAATAAACAGAAAAATTGCACAATGAAGACCTGACAGGTTTTTGAAACCTGTCAGGTCTTAGAAGCTACCATTGAAGCCATTTACTTTTTTAGGAGGCACTTTGTTTTACGAGAGATCGGGAGTTTTGAAGTTCACTAACAAGTTCAAACTTTAAATAAAATTAGGAAGCGATAACAGGCAAAATCTTTTTACTTTGTAAATAAGAAAAGCCGCATAATAAACTATGCGACCTTTCTATTTTTAAGAAATGATATTTAACTTGAAGGTGCATCAAGCATTAATCAATGAGTTGGAAATTACTTTGGAGTTTTAAGATGTGAATTTTCGTGTAAATTTATTGAGGTTTCAAAATCAGTGCATTAGTTTATTATTGAGCAAATCGCTTGCTTTTGCTTTTAATTTTTTGTTAGAATTTTCATCTTTTAAAATATATTGTAAATGGGCAGTTGATTTTTCAATTTCTGAAAGACAAAGTGCAGCCAAGCCTGCATACCAATGTGCGTCTGTTAAAAAGCCAAATGGCTCTGCTCTAATAATAGCTTCAAATGTTTGATAAGCTTTTTCAGGTTTTTGTAAAGCCAATAAAGCAATACCTGTCATTAAGCGGGCTTCTATATTGGTATCGGGTAGTTGCCGAAGTAAAGGAAGTGCCGCTTCATACGCTTTTTTTGTATATAAATGATAGGCTTTTTCTTTCAATGTTTCAGCAGCAGCCTTTCTGTAGCTAACCGAATAGGGAATAAAAAATTGAAAGGCTAATTGCGTCAACTGTTCAATTTTTTCATCAGCCTTTTTTACTAAAGTTTCAAAACCACCTGATTTTGTTTTGGATAAAGCCGGTACAAAGTCTTTCCAATTTTTTGTAATGGCTTTAATTTGTTGTTGCGTTTCTAACTGTGCAACCATTTGTAAAGATTGAATCAACTGTTTTTGTACTTCAACCTCCTTCGCTAAATTTACATCTCTGCTAATTTCTTTTTCAAAAGCAACCGTTTCTTCCAACGACAATTGCTTCATCAAGTATCGGTCTATCTGATAAGGATCATAACTACCCATAAATTTCTTTCTACTTTTCCTGTTTTAAAAATAATTCTCTAAGTTTTTTTATACATCGGTATTTTCTGTTTTTAGCGGCTTGTTCACTTCCTAAATTATATTTTTGGGCAATTTCATGCATGGTGAAATTTTTGTAATAAAAGTCTACTAAAACTTCTTTGCAAGGTGGTTTCAGTTCATTCAAAACCAATTTCAATGCTTTCATATGCACTTCATCATAATCAAGTACTTCCTCTTCTTCTTTCAAATTATACAGCACATCATCAACCTGAATGGTTTTTTTGTGTTGCTCTGCCCGAATATTCTTCAAAAATTGATACTTACTTACCTGAAATACAAAAGCAGGTATTGAAGTATTTTTTTTAAATTTTTGACTAAGCGCATATTGGTGCGCAACCATCAGTGCATCATCTAATAATTCACCCACATCTTCTGCTCTACCTCCATGTTGAATTACATAATGATATATTTTGCCAGAAAGTTTTTCAGTAAGATACGATACTACTTTATTAAACAGCAAGGGATCTTTATTAGTAAGCATGCTGATCATATCATCGTTATTCATCATTCTTCTATTGGTATAATACCTGTTTAGTTGATTAGGTCATCAAAATACATTGATTTTTTTAAAAAAAATTGAAGCTTTTGCTAAAAATTAAAAAAATATGTTTAAAACTGATTACCTCAGGAGCTTTTTAGGTATAATGCTTGTATTATTATTATCCGGAAGTAATAATTAACGTATTTATTAACCAAAATTTAATTTTAAGAAATGAAACAAGTATTATTTACAGTGCTTATTATATCACTTATTGCTTTAAGTAAAAATTCTTTAAGTTATGCAATTGTAGGAGCTAATTGCCCTCACTTTAATGAAAGTTTAAATTGTTTAGAACCAGCTAATTGGGAAACTTGGATTCGAATTTCTGTCGAATTTGAACCAAACTCTGAAATTGAGGACACTAATTGGTCTATTGATTTTTCAGTAAGTGATCCTTCCCAATATAATAAAATCCCAAAAAGTGAATTTGTAAATTATGGAGGAGGTTTCTATTTACTACGAAATATGTACAGGTTTCCGATACCGGTAGATGCCCAGTCATATGGTTTCGCACTATACCTAATGTCAGAAAACAATGCGTTATTAGTAACAAAACCGGTACCATTTTATATTTGTGACGGAAATAATTCCTATAAAGTTTCGAACACAAACAGTTTTAATTTAGTGGAAGCGAAAAATTATTCTGATGAAAATTTTGATCAATATTCAAATCAAAACAATATTACATTCTATCCAAATCCAGTTATTTCAGATTTTACCATTGAATATGAGGCTAATCAGAATGAAGATGTGATTTTAAAAATCTTTGATATAGAAGGGAAAACAGTTTATAAAACACTTTTTAAACATCAGAATCCTGGTCGTCACATTAAATATTTTAATTATTTGAATCTTGTAAAAGGAGTGTATTTCTGCAATTTTAGAATTGGCCATACTAATAAAACACTTAAGCTTACAAAGCTTTAACGTCAAAAAAAACTGATAATTTACAAAGTTTATGGAAGAGTAGTAATCCTTTTCCATAGACTTTTTTTGCTCAAGTCATCATGTTACTATCAGTAACAACATTACTTAAATTTGTTATTTTATACTATGTTTGAAATTTTTCAAATTCTATTTTAGTTTTACATTATGTTTGATAGACTCTACTAAAATACTCTCAACAATAATGTATATGGATGATAAACTAGGAATAAAAAAATTACTTAGAAAAGCAGGAGATTGCTATTATGAAAACAAACTTTTAAAGGCAGAACATTACTGTAATTTAGCATATGAACTTGCAGTAGAAGATTCTAATCCTTTGTTAATTTCAGATATTATACATAATAAGGCTCTTTTCTTTTTTATTCGAAAAACTTTTAGTTCATCGATAAAATATTATAGAGAGTCTATAGAAATAAGATCAAAAACACAGAAACCCAATAATTTAGGTAATTCATTTAATGGACTAGGTCGCGTATACAGAGGTATTGGGGATTATCAAAAAGCATTAGATTCATTTGAACACTCAATTGAAATAACAAATATAAATAATGATGAAAATTTAGCTGCTTATTTATTTGATTTAGCCAGATTACAGAAGGTTATCAAAAACAATAAAGATGCCTATGTAAACTATTATAACAGCATTAAAGTGGCTCAAAAAAGGATTAAAGAAACAAAACCAGAGTGGCACAAATTCTATGAACAAATCATCTACAACTGTTATAATGATCTTTCAGAGATTGAATTAACTCAAATCGATCTTCAACAATCCAAACATTTTCATCAGCAAGCCTTACAAGTTTTAGAACATTCAAAAAGTAAAACTGCTGCCTTCTTCGAAGCCTACAAACGCTTCGAAATCCCCGCAAAAATTTTAGTGTTTCAAAAAGAGTTTGAGCAAGCCATAGGTTTGTTTGAAAAAGCTGAAAAAGCCATCATAGAAGAATACCAAGGCTTTGAAGTGGGCAAAGATCTGGCAAACATCATCCATCAAATTGGCGATTGTTATATACAATTAAAACAATATGAACAAGCATTGGAAACTTATCAGAGGGCAATTAAAGCGGTTTGTAAATCTTTTTGTTGTGTAAAAATAGAAACTTTACCAGAAGTAGAAGATATCTATAATAAGAGAAGTGTTATTGCATCCTTAAGTTATAAAGCCTCAACCTGGCTTAAATTATATAGGACTAAAGGAGAACAAAAACATTTATTGTACGCTTTAGAAACCTACCAACTCATAGCCACTTTAATGCCTTTAACCAGAAAAGATTATGTGGAAGAGAATTCCAAATTTCAGTTAGCTGAAGAAACCAACGGTATTTTTCAAAAAGCCATTGGTACTTGTATTCGTTTACAACAACAATCGAACAATCAAAAATATAAGCAATGGGCATTTAATTTTGCGGAAAGTGCAAAGGCGATTGTGCTGCAAGAACATATACAGGCAAACTATGCGATGAAGGGGGTAGATGCCCCCATTCAACAAAAAGATATGGATTTCCGCTCCAAGATTGCCTTCTATCAAAGTGCCATTAACACCAATCAAACTACTAAGGAAGATGCGAAGCAGATATCAACCTGGCAAAGCGAACTGTTTAAATGCAAAGAACAATATGAAGCTTTTCAAAAAGAAATTGAGTCAACCTATCCTGAATATTATGCATTGAAATACGCCAATACTTTAGCTGATGTAGAGTCGTTGCAGCAAGCACTGCCTTTAAATAGCGCTTTAGTGGAGTACTTTTTTGGAGAAGATATCTTGTATGTTTTTGTGTTAACACGGCATAGTTTTGAAGTACAGCAATTGGACCTAAATTATGAAACATTTAAAAAAGATATGTTGGAATTTAAAAAATTGGTGGAGCATTTGAATATTTCCGGGTCTAAAAAAGAGTATGAACAGTTTAAAAGCTTAGGGCATCAGTTATATCAAACTTTGCTTGAAACCGCCTTACAAAATTTAAATGGAATTGAGCGATTGATTATTATTCCCGACGATATACTATTTAATATTCCGTTTGAAGTTTTATTATTTACGAATGAAGCGCATCATCCTTCTGCGGGCTACTGTAGTAAAAACCTGGATTATCTGCTGAATAAATACGCTATAAGTTACAACTATTCTTCTTCTTTATTGTTGAAAACAACCAACTTTCATACATATTCTCATGATAAAAACTTTGCCGGTTTCGCTCCGGCATTTGAAGACCTAAGCAACAACAAAGCAGAAATCAAGGATATACATAGCCAAATAAGCGGTGCACTGTTTTTAGAAGAGTCGGCAAATTTTGAGCATTTTAAACAACACGCCTTATCCAGTAAAATTTTACATTTATCTACCCACGCCAAACAAAACCATACGAATCATAAACTTAGTGAAATTCAATTAGCGGACACTACTATTACTAATTACCATATAGAAAATATGAAAATAAATGCAGGCTTAACCGTTTTAAGTGCTTGTGAAACGGGCACCGGTTTAATACAAAGCGGCGAAGGTGCGATGAGTTTAGCCCGCTCTTTCTTTTTGGCAGGCTGCCCCAGTTTGGTCTCCAGCCTTTGGCGCGCCGATGATGAAAGTACGGCAGATATTATGTTGTATTTTTATCAATATATAAAAAATGGTGCCAATAAAGATGTTGCTTTGCAAAAAGCTAAATTGCAATATTGTGCCGAAGCTGGCATATTGGAAAGCCACCCTTTTTATTGGGCTGGTTTTGTGCAGAGTGGGAATAGGAAGGCGTTGTTTTGAAAGTAAGCCCAAGCCTTCACGCTACACATTTCACTAAACTTTTTCTGCTTGCTCAACTGAGCTTTTAATTGTAACAGGCTCATTCACTCCTTGCTCTAACTCTTTTTTTATACTGTCTTTAGCATCATTAAATTCTCTGATACCTTTGCCTAATCCACGCATCAACTCCGGTATTTTTTTACCTCCAAAAAGTAGTAAGACTACAAAAACAATAATAACTAACTCTGTGCCACCAGGCATTCCCAAAAATAAAAACATCATAATAATTTTAAAATTTACAAAAATATTGAGTTTAGATGAAAATTTGTAGAACCAAATTTCATCGCTCTATAACAGCAAAGTAACTACGAAAGAAAAGGAAAAGTATGTTTTTCAAACTTTATTTTTTCACTTTTTTCATTTTGCTAAGAAAAAATTTCGCACAATATGCTTACTTAAACTATAATAATCAACAATATACATAAGTAATAAAATACAAAATATTTTATTATTTTAAGAAAAACCCGAAAATTTGTCCTTTGTTCGTCTTTTGAGCTCATCTACTTTTGTTGCGATAAAATTTTTAAATCACATTTAAATTTATGAATATATGCCTTTGATTGAATTGAGTAATTCAAAAAAATTAGGTGTAACAAGAGCAGCACATCTTTTACGAAGGTGTACTTTCAAGGTTACACCAAAGCGTATAAGAGATTTCGCAGACTTAACAGCTTCACAAGCTGTTGATTATTTGTTTGACTTTAGTGGCAATCCGGTCACCTATACTTTAGTGGAAACCGGTCAGCCAAAAACATTTCCTGCTAACCCGGATCTAATGTTTCCTCAGGGACCAATCTGGCACGAGGATGGAGCTCCCATACATCCAGCAAACAGAGGGGCAGGTAATGTAAATCATGTAGGATTCCGCAACTACATTCACGCGCCCGGTTGCCAAGATAAAGTAATGTATCTTAAGTATGATGGGGTTCAGGTTGAAAACCTAACTTACTATGAAAAAATATCAGAGGCAGCTGAAACAATTAATATCTATGGTACACAAGTAGATATTGAAAAAGGTACGATGGTAATTACGCATACTTTTGGTGTAGTAGAAATTACCATTTTGAGGATTTGGAATTCAGTTAGCAATCAACACGATTTATTCGTCTATCAAAATCCTACAAACGCCTTAACGATAAATGAATCATTATACACCATTCATTTTATTAAACCACTTGACAGCTATTTAACCGCAACCTACATTCAAAGTTATATGTTTTCGTGGCGGATGTACGAATCATTACAAGATACCTCCATCAGATGGAAATTAGTATGTTGGATAAACAGCTTATTTACCACAAAAATTGAGCGACAGCACTATCATTATCCACATTGGAAATTGATGTATGATTTTGTAAACGGAATGGATATAACCAATGGCTTTACTAATGATGGAAAGAGTTATGCAAATAGTTTAAAAGCTTTGGTTTTTGCAATGACCTATAGTAACGAAATGCTTTTGTATTTAGATAATAATGTGAATACAAAAAACGGACCCAACGAAAACTATGCCCGTGAACTATTGGAGTTGTTTACCATCTTAAAAGACCCTAATTCAACTGAAGAGGGTAATTATGTAAACTATACCGAGCAAGATATAGTGGCTGCTGCAAAAGTATTAACCGGCTTTAAAGATGACGGAAATCATTTTGACACCATAGCAAACAGACCCTGGGGGAAAAAAGTATTTGCTAATCACGATACCAGCAACAAAACATTTTCTAGTGCCTTTGGCGGAAAAACAATAGTCGGCGCTTCTAACACTGCTGAAATGGATAGAGAGTTATGGGACTTTATACATATGATTTTTGATCAGGATGTAAATGCCAACTCAACAAATCCAAATGTTCAACCTACTGCACATGCTTATATCAGAAAAATGTACCGGTATTTTGTAAATGATACGATTGACACAACCATTGAAGACAATATAATAAGTGAACTAGCCAATGATCTATACTTGTCTGGGAGCACTCAACAAGGTAATTTTCTTTACCTCGATGTACTTAAAAATTTATTAAAAAGTGAACATTTTTATGAAGATGGTATGGAAACAGGTTATAGCCCATGTAATTCATTAATTGGTTCAAAAATCAAATCACCTTTAGAACTTTTACTCACTACCATTAATCTGCTTGAAATAAAAAACCAACCATTAACTGATTTGTCAACTATATATCAAGCTAATGTTAATCAATTAGTTGATAGAGGTTATTTTATTGAAGATAGAACCGTTTACTATATAGACGTTGAATTTGGAAGTGATAGACCTTGCCAAATTATCGGTATACAAGGTCCTTATTTAGATAGCGGGTCAGACACCACAGTCCCCGCAGATCATATCAGGATTTTTTATGCCGTAAAAGGTGATAATCACAGCAACTTGCTTACAGAGGGTTTGCTCACAAAAAATGATATCAGAAATGTTTTTCATAGTTATATGTATACTCAATTTGGAGTGCCATTACAACTCTGTAGTTTTAATTTAGCAGGTCCAGATACTGTAGAAGGCTACCGGGGTTATTACAAAGAAGAAAACTATTCGAAAAACTGGTTGGATAGCAGTAATTTTTATAACCGTTACTCTTTTGGTAGAACATTTTTAGATGGTATAACTGCATACCGGGGAAGTAGTGCAACATATGAAAATAAACCCATACAGTATAAAGCTGATTTAACTGATTGGGTCATCAATAATATCGATACTGCCTATCCCGATTTAAACCCGACACAACCTAATCCTAATGCAAGCAATGTTGGGGAGAGTCATCTTGACGGAGCGGTTTTGGGACCAGCAACTGATGTTGAAGTAGTAGTTTTTGATATGTTAACCTATTTTTTACCAATACCACCTGAGGTAGGAACTGATCGATTTAATTACTTCAAAAATGTCTTTTTAGGTGATTTACATCCATTTGCATGGAGTGTGATTTGGATACATTATTTATATGATCCGGTTAACAATAGAATGGAAGCTGAAACCCCTTTGTACAATTTATGCAAGGCGATTACCGAAAGCCACGAATTTCAAACCTTTTAAAACTTAAAATAATGAACAGAAGAATATTTTTAAAAAATAGTATATCTGCCAGTGTGGCGCCCGTTTTTTTAACGGGTTTTGGAAGCCAAATGCTGAGTGCCTCTGTATTGCCTGCTTCCTTTTCTAATAGTAATAATTATGAAGACCGCTGTTTGGTAATATTATACATGGCAGGTGGTAACGACATAGTAAATACTGTTTTACCGCTTGATCAATACGATACATATGCTTGCCATAGACCTTTGGTTAGGCTTGATGATTGTGATTTTTTACAACTTTCAAATACACCCATTAGTTGCTCAGCACAAAACCCAGTTATTTGTAATGTTAATGGAGAAAATGTAGATGTAAATGCGGGTAATGATTTAACTACTTTTACGAATGCAAGTTTAGGTTTTCATCCAAGTCTTACTGGTTTAAAATCCTTATTTGATGCTGAACAACTAAAGATCATTCAAAGAGTTGGGTACGATCAAGTGAATGGCTCGCACTTTAGTGCCGAATCAATTTTGTTAAGAGGCATTGATGGTACTTCAGTGAACTCGGCAGAAAAAGAGGGTTGGATAGCTCGCTTTTTAAGAGAACGGTATCCTCAATATGCCGGTGTGCCATTTGAAGGACAATTAGATCCATTAGGAGTGTGTTTTTCCAACCCGGTTAAATTGGGTTTTCATTCACAAGAAGAACATAATTATCATTTAAACTTAACCAATCAAAACCCCGGTGAATTATATAATACGGTAAGTGGTATTAGTGGAAGCCCGATCACAGAATTTGGAGATAATTGCATTGACCAGATGCTGCAGTATGCTACAATAATTGAAAAATCAACCCAGGTTTATTCAAACCGTATTCAATGTGTTTTTGATCATGGTGATTCAATTATTCAGACAATACCACAAGAGCAACCACAATATCCGGATACAGATTTGGCATCGCAATTTAAAACAGTGTCACGACTTTTGAAAGGTGGATCAAAAACAAAAGTATTTATGTTGCAAGTGGGTGGTTTTGATACACACGTTAACCAATTAGGCACGCACGCACAGTTGCTTCAAAATGTTTCTGACTCTATAACCGCTTTTCAAGCCGAACTAGCGCAAAATCAATTAAATGATCAAGTACTAACGGTAGCTTTTTCTGAGTTTGGTAGAAAGGTAATTGATAATGGTGGCGGTGGAACCGATCACGGTACCTTATCAAGTATGTTTGTTATTGGTGATGGTTTAGATACTTCAGTAAACTCCAAAAAAGTGCTTGGTGATAATTTAAATTTAGCCGATCTTAACAATCAAGGTGCACCTAATCCAACCCAAATACAACACGATTACAGAACCGTGTATTCCAAAATATTAAAACAATGGTTTGGAGCTTCCAATGATGCCTTAAATAACACTTTTGGAATTGGGCAAAATAACACTTTTGATCCTGTTACCTCTGAGGGTTCTATGCAATCTTTAATTGCCGATCCTGCACCAACTTTTACACCACCTATGAGTTACAATTTGAATTTAAATTTAACGGTATTGCTTGAAGGCTTTAAGTTATCCGGATCTAATCAGATGAATACTAACCTGCTTAACAGTGATTTAATACCGCTCAAACAGCCCTATCAAGCTACTCGTTTCAGCTATTTTGGTAGCGAAGAAGTTACAGAAATTCCGGCGGATACAGTAGATTGGGTATATGTGGAAATTTATGATGCCGCTGCCGGAGCATCTGGTATTGATTTGTGTCCTGATCCTTTAGACAATCCTAATGAAGATGATGAGCTTTTTGTAAATACTGCACCCATTGCCAAAAAAGCACTGTTTATTGATAAAAATGGTAGACTAACTGGTTTAGATGGATCAGTAGGAACTGATTTTACCTTGTTTACAGGAACCTATAAATTATATCTATATCACAGATCACACTTAGGTATTTTAGTTGACCAAGATATTGAGATCACGACAAGCGATCTTAGTTTGAACTTGAACCTAACCAATGGAAGCGCAACTGCAACCGGAAATAATCAATTAAAAAATGTTGGAGGAACTTATGTTATGATTGCCGGTGATGTTGATCAAAACGGAGTCATCAACAATAAAGATCATAATTTAATTAAACAAAATAACAATGCTAATGGTTATAAAACCACCGATTTAGACGGCAGTTCAACAACCGATACCAATGATTTGAATTTATGGCGAAGTAACAAAAGCAAAATTGGTGAGCCTTTAGCTCATAAACTAATTAAATAATCAAAAACCTTTATTAAAATGAAACAGATAATAAGATTTATATATTTGATACTGGCTTTAGGATTTGCAACCATACTACAAGCAGATCCAGTTATAAAAGCAACATTCACTCAGAATAACATTTGTGGAGATGATGTGTTAGCATTAGCTGTAGTTTTAGAATATGCAAGCACAGATGGTGAGAACTTTAATATTGGTAGTTCTTCCATATTTCTCAATTACGATACGGATAAATTGACGTTCTATGAATATACAGAAGACACTAACTTCGATGAACATTGTTATGATGTATCAGAAACAGCTAGTCAACAAAATGGCTTTATTAATATTAGTATGGATGATGTTGCAGTTAATTCAGAGTTCAATTCTTCGACTAATAGTTATCTCGTAGGATATGTATTCTTCAATATTGCAGTAGGAGAAAGCATAAATACCGGAGATGTATATTTTAATGAATATTTTACATCCTTCAATAATAAAATAACCAATGATGGAAGTGATCAGTTGACAGTTGAATTTGATAATGAACTAACCATAAACAACGAAACGATTACTTGTCCTTCAAATGATTGCGACGGAAATGATCCTATATTGGTTAGTAATGTTACAAGAACTGGGATACCAGTTTGTACAGTTGATGATGGTTCATTATCCTTAATTTGGCCAAACGATCCTTATTATAATGATTTATATATAAGCATAGATGGCGGGCAGACATTTGCTTCTACAAATGCCGGTCAAACCAGTTTTTCAGTAAATGGACTACCTGTAGGAGATTATGATATTAAAGTAAAAATAGGTGCAAACGGATGTGTAACTACATTAGATGATATCAATATTAAGGATTTCTCTCACGAAGTAAGTATCAATTATCAACAACCGGCTTGTGGTGCTTCAGATGGTGTGATTGAGTTAACCTGGATTTCAAAATCTGTACTTGATATACAAATAAGCATTGATGGAGGTATAAACTACACTACCGTCCCAGGTTCTGATGAATACTTTAAATTCGAAAATCTGGCAGAAGGTGATTATGACATTCAAGTAAAATGGAGTTATTGGAAATTTGCTTGTCCTGCCAATATTGAAATAGTATTACTAACAGAAAACTGTTGTACAGGTAACGACCCAGTGTTGATCAATAATATTACAAGAAGCTGGGTTCATGTTTGCACGGTTGATGATGGAACTTTAACATTAAATTGGCCCAATGAGCCTTATTATAATGATATATTAATTAGTACAGATGGTGGGCAAACCTACGCTATCCCAAATGCCGGGCAAAGTAGTTTTACCGCTACCGGATTAGCCATTGGTGATTACGACATTAAAGTAAAAATTGGTGAAAATGGTTGTATAACTACTTTAGAAGATATTAACATTGTAGACTTTTCTCACGAAGTAACACGTAATTGGGGGCAACCTACTTGTGGGCAAAGCGACGGTTGGATTGAATTAACATGGGTTTCAAAATCAGTACTTGATATACAAATTAGTATAGATGGTGGCACCAATTATACAACAGTGCCAGGTGCTGATGAATACTATAGATTTAATGATTTACCCACAGGTGATTACGACATTAGGGTAAAATGGAGTTACGCGCTTTTTGCCTGCCCAACTCAACTAGATGATGTAAATCTTGGTGTAAAACAACCAACCAACAGCGGTTTAAGAGCTAATTATTATTGTACCAATAATCGCTTAAGGTTGCGAGAAATTACGCTGCCTGCCCAACAGTTTCGTTTCCAATACAGAAGATTAACTAATGGTAGCTGGACGGGTTGGCTTAATTCACCTTATGATACGGACGGTATAGTTAATATTAATAATCTTCCAAGTAATACAACTGCTGTAAAATATAGAGTAAGAGTAAGATGTGATGGTAAATGGTCTGGCTGGGGACAACAAAAACATTACAATTTCCCAAGCTGCAAATTAAGTAGTGATCAATCTGATTCTATCCTGCTTTACCCAAATCCGGCAAATGATTATGTTAGTATAGCATTTAGTGATATTGAAATTAATCAATCAGTTATTAAAATATATAACTTAACTGGTAAGCTCATAAAAGAAAAAAGTATTGCATTTAACGAAAGTGTAGTTGATATAGACACCAGCCAATTAAGCAATGGTATGTATTTAGTTCGAATTGTAGCCAATGGAGTAGATGAAATATACTCAAACAAACTAACCATAGCTCATTAGTAAATTACTAAAATTTGGTGAACAGTAAGACTTCAACTGATTTCAGTTGGAGTCTTTTTTACAACTCACCATTATTGTCTTTTAGTTGAACCCACTTAGTTTCTGTTTCCTGTTTTTATAGGGAAAGTCACCTTAAAAACGAAAGCTTACCGGTGCGCCCAATCAAAAGTATTGATATCTTTCGCACAAGCAATCATCAAATCAATTGATCCTTGAATGTCTGCTTTATGTGCCATTTCTATAGATTGATGGATATTTCGCGTTGGGATGGAAATGCCACCACATATTGCACCTTCAATAGAAAGCCGTTGTGCAGCTCCTACATCCGTTCCGCCTTTATCTAAAATTTCGGTTTGCCAGGTAATCTTGTGCTGTTCGGCTGTCTGCTTCATAAAGTCTACCATTCTATAATCGCATATAATGGTGCTATCCATTAATTTAATGGCAGTGCCTTTACCAATATGGGTAATGGCTTCTTCTGGTTTAGAGCCAGGACAATCAAAGGCAATAGTAGTATCTAAATTGATACAGTAATCAGGTTGAATACGGTTGGCTGCTACATGAGCACCACGCAAACCTACTTCTTCTTGAACGGTAAACACGGCATAAAAATCAACCGGTGGTTTTTTAAGTGCTCGTAGGGCTTCTATTAAAATAAAAACCGAAACCCGGTTATCAATAGATTTACAGTTTACACAATCGCCCATTTCTATAAGCGGTTGGTAACGAGTAATGGGATCGCCAACAGTAATCAGTTCATTTACTTGGTCAACGGGGTAGCCGGTTTCAATATAAAAATCTTGAATTTGAATAGGTTTCTTTCGTTCTTCGGGCGACATAATATGCACCGGCTTACTGCCAAAAACGCCAACAATATCTTTTCTTCCATGAATAAGCATTCTTTGTGCAGTTAAGGTTTTAGGATCAAAACCACCAATAGGATTAACTCTTATAAAACCAAACTCATCAATAAATTTGACCATAAAGCCAATTTCATCCATATGAGCAGGCACCATTAATTTTTTATCGGTTTCCCCTTTAATAAAAGCAACAACGTTGCCCATACCATCAACGGTAACTTCATCACAAAGGGATTCAACTTCTTTTATTACTAAGTTTCTAATAGGTTGTTCAAAACCAGAAGTGCCGGGTGTTTCGCAAATTTTTTTTAAAAGATTTATGTTTATCGACATGTATTAAAATGTTTGGGCTATTTATGTTACGTAGTTTGTACTAAGTTTGTTAAGAATAAACCTTATAAAATGGTTTATTATTTTACATTTGAAAACTGCTAAGGTGAAAATAATTTTCATTTTTGCATAAAAAAAGCGATGGCAAATTGCGCATCGCTTAAAATATTTTTTATATTATATGTATTTTAGTTGCCAGCAGAGGCTGTCTTTGTTTTTTTACCAACACAGCTTTTAGCTGATTTTCCTTTGCAACATCCTTTCTTTTTGGCAGCTGTTTTAATCGCAGGAATTTCAGAATCCAATACTTTACCATTTGAAACAACTTCTTCAGAAAGCACTACACCTTCTTTATCCGTTACCGTTTTAGTTACTTTACCAGAAGCACCACACTGCTTGTAAGAAGTTGATTTGCCACTGGCAGCACAACTCTTGCTCGCATATTTTGAACCACTGGCAGCACAACTTTTCATGGCATACCCTTCTTTTTCTAAGTCTAATAAGTTAAACCCTTGGTCTCCATCTTCAACAGTAGCTGCATTTTTAATGATCTCTTCTGAGATAACCGTACCATCTTTAGCTAATAAAGTTGTCCGCCACAAGGAAATCACTCCGGCGCGTAGACTACCATACCTCATTCGGAGACAACAGAACACACCCACGTGTGCTCTCTCCGGATCTTTATGTACAGCAAGAGGGAAAGGAAAACAAAAAAACACGCAACAGAAAACCTTGCCGTGGCGTAACGCCCTCCCGCTGCGCCTGCAGCTCAGAACCCTGACGCATGACTACGACGAAACAAAACGGACCGGAGACGGCGAAAAACTGGCTACCTCAGAGTCACTTCCTGTCCCCGACGCGAAGGAAGAACGAAGGCTACTCGGAATAGGGACGCCCAACCGAAGCAACGTAAATTTGTGGTAGTTCATCGCCTTCTTCGTACCTTGTACACCCTCTCGATTGACACGTCCACGTTCATCGTGTTTGGCGGTGCTGGAACAGAGAGTATACACACCAAGCAGCTGCTCCGTGTTTTTCACGCGCGGACGCCGCTCGGCGGGCACGCATCGGCAGTCGGCTCAAGCAACAGGCCGAACATCAAATCACCACCTCGCCCATCTGCACGTTTCCCTCTCTATCTCGCTCGTGCTCCGTCAAGCTCGTGTACCCACGGAACACACCGAC
>CALHDG010000210.1 GCA_938023075.1 uncultured Chitinophagales bacterium | reverse complement strand
ATTTACTGTTACCGGTGCAGTAATGCTGCCCGGATCGTAACATAAGTTTGTTCCGTCTATACTAGTTCCAGCCGGCAAGTCGCCGCCGCCCGCTGGGAACCAAATACCACCGCTTGTTGTAGGACCTGGTGTATCTGGATCAGTATCGTTTATATTATCGGTTGTATTGTTGAATAATTGTTCTAAATCATAACATTCGCTGCTGGATAAACAGACAATGTCTTTTGGCGTGATGTCGGCAGAGATGTCGCCTATGGCTACTACTTCGCAATCGGTATCATCGCAGGTAAGACCTCCGCATTCTGTACCCATTACTGCTTCGGTATAACATACTTCTACATTGCCCGTAAAGTTGTTGCTGATTTGAACAGAACCATCTGCATTGATCATAAAGTCTGTCTGATCGCTTGTCCAAGTACCACCACCTAAAGATGGATCTACCACATAATCATATAAATTAATGTCGCTTTCTAAAGTACAGAATGAGCTTGGTAAATCGAGATCAACTTCTGGTTGTGGAACTAAGGTAATACTGGTTTCCTCAATTCTGATACACGTTTCACCTGAACCTAAATCTGCCCCAGCTACCGAATAAGAAATATCTATTGTTGTAGGTGCTGTGATTTCTGACGGATCATAACATAAATTTGTTCCATCTATTGTTGTACCATCAGGTAATGTAACACCACCCGTTGGGAACCAGATACCACCTGAGGTAGTTGGACCTGGCGTTGGGTCGGTATCATTTACATTAGTATCCGTATTGTTAAACAATTGTTCTAAATCGTAACAATTGCTGCTGGAAAGGCAAGTTATATCGCAAGGTTGGATGTCGGCACTTATATTACCAACTGTGACCACTTCACAATCAGTACCTATACAATCTAATGCTTCGCCACTAGCAGAAGTACCACTTTCAGTTTCCGTATAACAAACCTCTACCTGACCAGTAAAATCGTTATTTATAGTTACGCTTCCATCTGCTGCGATAACAAAATCTGCTTGATCACTCGTCCAAGTACCTGTGCCAGATGATGGTGATACAACGTAATCGTATAAATTAATATCTGTTTCCACTGTACAGAATGCACTTGGCAAATCTAAATCAACTACTGGTTGAGGAACTAGGGTAATTGTTGTTGAACTCATTCCAATACAACAACCAGCAGCACCTGGATAAGCCACCACAGAATAATCAACCGTAACTGTAGTTGCAGTTGTAATTTCAGCAGGATTATAACAGATATTTGTTCCATTTAAAGTTACACCATCTGGAAAACCAGAGCCGTCAACATCTCCCCATACACCACCTGGTGTTGTAGAATCTGTATATTGTTGCTCCAAATCATAACAATTAGAAGAGGATAAACATACAATATCATCTGGAGTTAACGTGCCGTCAACACAATCAAACACTTCAATTGCCTGAGTTAAGCATTCTTGACAAACGCCCTCACCAACGCAATAAGTTATTGTAAATACACCAGATACTGTTGGGTTAAATTCACCCGAAACAGGGTCTACAAAAGGACCAGTCCAGGTTCCGCCAACGGGACCTAAAACAACTGGAACTTCATCTATACATAGGGGTCCTGGATTTTCCCAAGATGGGTCACCACCAGGAAGAATTTCAAAATATTCTGTTTGAGTATCCGTGCAATTTAGTTCAGCTCCGTCAGTATACACTTCAGTATAAGTAATTGAATGTGTACCCACTGCTAAAGAAGCAATATCAACCATATAAGTGCCAATAGCTGCACCCATAGCAACAGAAGTGCCATCTAAGAGAAGGTCGGCATCTGCAGGGAAAGTGGTTAAAGGCATTCCATTTTGATCTGTTAAATAATTCGCTGCAGTAACCGGATCGCTGGTACTACAAAATGGACCATCAGGGAAATCAAAGTCAACAATTGGTTTAGGTACTAAGGTAATAGTTGTAGTACCAACATCTATGCAATCTGGTCCACCAGCCGCATCACCAACAGAATATTTCACACTTACAGTTGTAACATCTGTTATTGTAGCCGGATCATATTCTAAAATATCGCCAGTTACGATAATAGAACTATTTGGTGGATTAACATTTGGTGCAACATTCGGATCTAAACAGAATATACCACCAAGCGTAGTAGTAGCATCGCAGAAGAGGGCAGTTAAATCATATTGACCACAACCGCAAACACAAGCTGAAGCACCTTGTATACAGCCACTTACCTGTTCAACTACTACAATATTCATTGAGCATGCGGTTTTACATTGGTCGTAACCAACATCTACTGTTACTGTGTAAACACCTGGATTTAAGCCAGTAGGATCGAAGGTAACAGAACCTGAATTTACATAATCATCAGTAATAGCAGTACCTGAAAAGATAACACTTGGAGCACCAAAGAAAGTTGCTACATCTGTTGTGCCACCTAAAATGTCATCAACAGCAGGTGAAGCTAGTGTAGCATCAAATGCCGTCGTAAAATTAGTTAAATCTAAACTAATCGGTCCAGATGCATTACAAATAACCATTTGTTCATCTAAAGCACAAGTAAACTCTGGATATACTGTAATTAATTCTTGGGAAGCATTCAAGCAAAGCGTATTAGGATCCTGCGCATAAATCCACACTGCGTGGTCACCAGGACCTGCAACACCAGGATCGAAACCAGCAAGACCACCGGTTAAGTCAGTTAAACCACCAGAAACAGATGCTGGAACAGAAGAAAGTCCAAAAGCATCAGCAGTTTCACCTTCATCTATTAAAATAACTTCATCAGCCAGATTAGAATTGGTGAAGAATTCATCATTAATTTGAAGAATATCTGCAGGATCAGTAATACAGTAAGCCTCATCTAAACCTTCAAGTTCTGGATCCAATGGGCAGTTGTAAACGCCTTCAAAAGTAATTTCACAGCCTGCGCCGTCACAAACCGTTACAGACCATGGTTGATTACATAACACTAAAACATCGACGGTACCTGCAGCTCCGTCAAAAAATGAAGTGAAATTTTGGTTAAAATCGAAAGGTTCTGGAGTTCCATTAGCACGTGGATCTAAATAAATGCCAGAACCACTACAAATTTCATATAAACTAATACCGTCAACAGGAAAGCCTCCGCCTAAGAAAGGAATAGAAGCAACCGCATATTCATCACCATTTTGATCTTGAATACCCGTGCAGGCGTAAGTTGTTGCCGCTGGAGCACCATCCATAATTGGTGGTAAGGCAAATGGTATTTCTGCCTCTAAACAAGTCCCATTAAATGGGTCATCAGCATCATCTGGTGCACTAATTAAAACACCTAACTGACCAAAATTATTTGATAAGAAATCAATATCTGCATTAGTACCCTGACCAATAATACCTCCAGCACCATCGGTTAAGAAAATTTCATAATCTGAACAAAGATCACCAGCTAAGTCTAATATTACATCAACTTCGCAGTCGCCTACAAAGTTTACCGTAGCGTTAATATTTGCTGGATCAGGATAAACCGTAACTACTTCTGCTACCCATGGGAAACAGGAATCCGGTATTAAACCGCCCGCTGATTCTTTACAAGCTTCATCAATAAATGCATATACTATATACTCTTCCGGTGAACAAGTTAAACCACTATGCGTAAAAGTAAAGTTAGTGAAAACATTTGTACTGCCTGCTGGTCCAAAACCAGCAATACCCGGCGTAATATTTGCGGGTGGTGCTAAATACGGATCGTCAGTAAATGAATTTGGATTAGCATTAATACCAAATAAGAAGCAAGCTTCAAAGCCCGGATCAATTTGTCCATCACCATCAAGATCGAACAGTTCTGTCATTTGGTTGGTTAAGGAAATTGACAGATCGGTTGTTTCACCGTCACATACGTCATCTTCCTGCAAACTTAAGTCCATTATAATAGAAGAACATTCAGGTGCACATGCACCAACATTTATGGCTTGTAAAACCGTGCGGGAACAACCAGTTACAGCATCAGTTATTGTATAATCAATAATAGCTTGACCAGGTCCGCCATTTGCCGCAACAAAAGCTACTGGATCGAACGAAAATGTTCCATCAGCATTATCTGTTACACCAACAATACCATTAGCATTTAAAACGGACGTAATATTTCCATTAATAAATGCCGGGTCGTTAAATAAGCCAGTGAAATATAATCCATCAATAGGTTCTCCATTTGAACAAGCAAAAGAAGGCATAATAATATCTGGCTCAGGAAAATCATATTCATCTGTAATAGTAAATTCACAGCCTTGAGAATCACAAATAGTTAAACTCCATGGCTGGTTTGATTTAACGGCATAACCAAAAGTAATAGGATCAAAAGCTCCACTGCTTGCAAGAATTGGTGCCTGGTTTAAATCAACATAATCTATAAAACCATCACCATCAATATCAATAGCATCTGCATTACCATCAAAATCAACATCAGATAAGCCAACACCCGTTATATCAAAATAAATACCAGTGCCTCCACAGACATTATAATTAACATCAATGCCACATTCAACTGCGCCACCTGCAAAAGCGCCTAAAGTAAGTTGAACCCACTCATCATCATTGTTGGCAAAATAACTGGAACAAGTATAGGTGTGTGCATCATCATAAGTAATTGGAGGCAATATGGTAAAACACACCTGATTGGTATTGTCTGTACATATTGATTGACCAGTATTTGGATCTGCCTCGGTGGAACCCAATTCATCCCAAACAGAACCAACTATACAAATTTCAGTACATGGAGGGGCAGCTGCAAAAGGAGCACCAGTGCCAGCATCAATTAAAAGACCGCTTGAAGCATCATAATAAAATTCAAACGGATTTGGACTAAGCGGCAAGCCAGCTGCAGCGAAAAATCCCAAATCTCCGAAATTCGGCGCACCACCTGGACCAAACATACCACAATATGGCTGATTGGGATCGGCTTCTAAACCACCCACACAAGGACCAGTAAAGAAATCAAAGAAATATTGGCCTGTAGTTGGATCTCCGTCTTCACCTGTTGCGCCATTTATAGGAAAAAGCACTCCACCATTTACATTTACAGACATATTTTCACCTGCACATAAATACTGATTATCAATAGCCAATGAACCTGCTTCACCCGAAGTACAGTTTTCACCAATTGTTAAACAAACCTCTTCTATTATCATACAGCCTGTAAAATCTAGACAAACATGATATTCTTTATCAGGTACTAAATTTGAAGCCGAAGGCGCAATACCAGCACCACCAGGAAATATCTGTACACCATTAGTTGAACCATTATTTCCTGCAACTGTTGTAGCATCCTGACAATTTTCATCAAAAACTGTTAAAACAGGATCGCACAAAACACCGCCAACACCACCTTGTATAAAGGTAGAGAAAAAAGCAACTTCACCTTGCGGTACAAACTCGTAACATAAAGTAAAGTCTGAAGCACCACCTGTAACTGTACAAGATGTTGGATCTCCTCCAGGAGAAGGACCAGGAGATGTACCATTAGGGAAATAGTTGTATACACAACCAGCTCCGTCAACTTCGGCGCAGCTTTCTGCACAATCTACCTCTGGTGCGGGGCAACCGCAAGCTAAAGGTGCTATATCTGCACAAGCTGGTGCCGGTTCAAATTCAAGCACTTCTATAGTTAATGTATAAATTAATTCACCAGAAAAAGTACCATCTGCATTAGCATCATCAAAACTATCCTGAATATCAAGAATAACACCACCATTAAAACTACCTGCGGGTGTGGTAGCACTACCCATTTCAGTTCCATTAATAGGATTACCATTATTGGCAGAGCCTGGCAAGCCTGGCCCGCCAGCGGCTATCACCCCTCCCGCCAAATCAGTAATGGTGAAAGAAGCTTCGCTTGTCCAGGAAATACCCATATCCGGAGTAAATGGATCAATGGTATAGTTCAATTCATAGTCAAATGTAACATTAGAACAAGGAGGTACATTTGGTTCAGCAATTGCTACTGCTAAAGTCTGATTGTTTTGCCCATTAGTGGCTGCATCATAAACGATACTATAAGGCAAAGTACCAGTTTCGGTCACTGTTCTTGTTGTAATGACGCAATCAGGGCAGATTGGTGCACAGACGTCAGTACCACAATCCGCAAAATCCTGAGCGAGGAGCGGACTGGCAAAGACCAGTAGATAAAAAATTAAAAACCCTATATATTTTTTCATAATCAATATTTAAAAATTATTTTTCAAGAAGAAAGTTTAATTATTTCAACCCTTTGAGAAGGGTTGTTATTTTTATTAACTTTTGATGTTCAGGCGAACCGGCTTCAACCTGACTTAAACGGAGTGTTAGCTCTTGCAGTGTGTTATTTCGCTGTTCCAAACTCATGGCTTGCAAGCTTTCTTCGAAAGTCAAGTGAACAGCCAAATTGGTTTCATTGGGTTTAATAATATTTACCTTTTGGATTGATTTAAGTTTATCATCAACTACAACTGGAGCGGTTTTTAAAACGCCCACATTTTTATAAATTTTGCTAGAATACTTTCTAACCATTTTTTGTTTCGTCAATTGAGTGCCTGGTTTAACAATTTGTTGGCTTAGTATATTTTGAGGATTGTCAGGTTTATTACCAGAATTTTGCGCATTTAAAGCCAAAGTACAGCTGAAAAATGAAATGAGCAGTGTAAAAATTAATTTTTTCATAATTATATATAGCTTATTATTTATTAATTATTTTTCAAAAAAATATTTATTAGGCATTGGTAATGAAATAGATATAAGACGAACCTATTAATTTCATCTATCCAAACTTACCTATACATTTTTAGCTTGTGCAATATAGGAAGTTTATGGCGTAAAATTAAATGTTAGGGAATGGGAATTGAAGATTTTGTACAGTAGTATGCTTGCATTTTTCAGCCTTTATAATTACTTGGTAAAATAGCTTACCATTATTAACGAGTATGTTTTATTAGAATGCTGAATTTATCGTTAAGAAAATAAATCAAAAAACTGTTCGAATATTATAAAACAGCTGGAATAAGTCTTTGTTTGGTCAAACGAAAATAAATATATCCATTATCAATATCATTGTTTACTATAAACAAATATATTATTATTATTTGCACCATATATTAATATATTTGAATTTTTAGATTGTAGTATTTGCATATCTTTTATATCTGCAAAGACATCTAATCCGCTTACAGGCTTATCCAATTGCTTAAAGCGGCATTTTCCTTTATTGATAAGTAGTTGAGTTGATAGCGCATCTAAACTTGGGGTCTCAGGTTCAGTATTATATATATTACCTGTTATAATTATATCTTTTAATCCATTATTATCTACATCAATACTTTGCATTGCCAATATTGGGCAAATTTGCGCCATGTTCGGTAATGGATTAAAGGTGAAACCGCTACGATTATTAACAAAAATACCGGATTGAAATGTAGTACTTTCGAATTCTGTTTTACTTTCTGCATTACCCAAAATTTGCTGAATATCCGCATTAGCATAGCTTTGGTAACTACTAAATTTTTGTTGTAAGCCGGGCATTTGTTCAGACGAGCACTGAAAGCCTCGCACGGGCACATATTCATCTTTATATTTTTTGCTTAAAAACAGGTCGTGTGTTCCGTTATTATCAAAATCGCCAGTATAAACTTTAAGTGGTTTTTCTGGTGAAGCTTTATATTTACTATTCAAGCCGAGGTTACCAGCTATAATATCTAGGTCGTTATCATTGTCAATATCTTCAATTAAAATGCTTTGCCACCAGCCTTTGTAAGTTGAGGTATTCCACTTGGTATTTTGATTAGTCAGCTTTCCATTTTCGTTTTCGAAAATATGTATTGGACCCCATTCGGTTGCAATAATTAAGTCTTCATCATTATCGTTATCTATATCTGCCCAAGTAGCATCGTTTACCAAACCAATATCTCTAACATCATTTGTAATTTCTTTGTTGTAAGTAAATTTTCCATTTTGATTTATTAAAAAATAGGAGGTTTCAGCAAGTGGGTACTTTTGGGGTTGGTGGCGTGCTCCTACAAAAAGATCTAGGTCTCCATCATTGTCAATATCGGTAGTAGTTACAATGGTGCTTACTTTTTTAATGTTTGGTAGTTCATTCGATTTAGTAAAACGATAATTTCCATTGTTAATGTACAGGCGATCTTCTAAAAGAGGATGATTAAGGTTGAAAGCATTACCTCCGCTGCAAACGTATAAATCCAAATCTCCATCAGAATCAGCATCAAAAAACAGGCTTCCCATATCTTCACATTCTGCATCATTTTGCCAGGGACCTGGTACATTTTTAAATTTTGTATTTTGTTGTTGGATGTATAGTTCTCCGTTTTGCCCGGCAGCACCACCAATGTAAAAATCATCTAAGCCATCGTTATTAATATCGGCTTTTGAAATTTTAGGGCCCAATGTTGATTGCAGATAGGGAAGTAATACTTCCTTTTTGTAATCATTGTATTTGTTTTCCTGATGTCTGAAAGAAATACCTGCTTTTGCAGCATCAACTGCTGTAAAAAGTGCTTGCTTAGGCTTTGGATTTATTTTGTACGTTTTTTCTTTTTGTATTTTTAACATTTGGTTTGACTTTATGTTGGTCAATTTGGTATAAGTTTCGTTACTCCATTTAACAATTATTGAATCTGCTTTTTTTTCCTTAGCCAAACCGAAATTTAAACGATGGTCTTGACTTGATTGGTAACCCCGTACCGGATGATATTCTTTAGTTTGAACTTTACCTGCCATGTAAACTTTTACAAGGGTATTAACATTTTGATAACCTACATCAATTGTAATAAAATTGTTTTTTTCAGATGCCCTATTTTCAAAAATGGAAGCCAGTGCATCTATGTTGTTGGTAATCAAATCTAGGTCACCATCGTTATCTAAATCAGCATATGCAGCACCGTTGCTATTTAACTTCTCATTTATGCCCCATTCTACAGACTCAAATGTTAAGTCGGTTTTATTTTTGTATAAGATGTTTGCTATTTTATGCGTAGGGATGCTCGCATACAAATTTCTTTTTTCTTCACTTGAAATAGTTTGCCCCGCATTGGCTTTTACATTTAAAGCTTCAATGCGCCGCCTAAAATCATTGTCGCTTATATACCTTTTTAAACCATTTGTTATGTGCAGATCTTGCCATCCATTTAAATCAAAATCAGCCGCAAGAACGGACCAACTCCATTCCGTATTTGCAATACCTGCCATTTGAGCTATATTACTATACAATCCATTACCCAAGTTTAGCTGAAGGCTATTAAACATATATTGATGCTGAAAGCCATAATGAGCTACTAGCGTGAAAAACATATTCACATTCATAGTGGGCATTAGTGTTTTATTTAATACGTGATCATTTGATGACATATCTAACACTGCAATATCAATCTTTCCGTCGTTGTTGATGTCAGCTGCATCTGCACCCATTCCATAAAATGAAGTTTGCCTGGTCCGCTGTTTTATTTGATCTGTAAAAGTACCGTTACGATTGTTAATGTACATCCTGTCTGGAATATAGTAATCGTTTGCAACGTAGATATCTGGCCAATTGTCTTCATTAAAATCTTGAATCAATAAACCTAAACCATAGCTAAAAGATTCCAGTCCTGTTTTTTGAGTTATATTAATAAAACTCCCATTGATGTTTTGATAAAAGTTTGATGTATTCTCTATTAAAAAGGTTTTGTCTTTTTTTAAACGTTCTTGATTTTCATTTACTCTGCCAGAATTATATACTGCATTGTTCATTACAAAGCAATCAAGATCGCCATCTTTATCATAGTCGAAAAATGCAGATTGAGTTGAAATTCTATCATCTGCTAAACCATATTGCTTTGCTGCTTCTTTAAAAGTGTTGTTTTTTTGGTTAATGAATAGTTTATTTTGCTTAATGACTGCATCTAACTCAGGACCACCTTTACAAACATAAATATCCAACCAACCATCATTATTAATATCAACAAAAGAAACACCATTGGACCAACCTTTTGTTTGTATACCTGCTGTTTTTGAAACATTTTCAAATTTGAAATTACCTTTGTTAAGATATAGTTCATCTGGAACCATATTGCCAGTCAAATAAAGGTCTTGCAAGCCATCGTTATTTATGTCAGCGACTCCTACTCCACCCCCATTAAAAATATATTGAAAAGTGAGTGCATTGTAGCGAGATGAAATATTATCATTAATTGTATTATTGAACGTAATATTAGTATGGGAAGGAAGTTTCTTTATGAATAAATCATTTTTTTCTTTTTGTGAATTTACTTTCTTTCGATTGATTTCTAAATTTGTTTCACTTTCAGTGCTTTCAGTATTGCAATGTATGTTGGCAATAGACCAAAAAAGACAACAATAAATAAAATATTTTTTCACAATATATTTGCACTTTTCTAATAGCCTGTAAATATACGTTTTATTAAATCAGTTTAAGAAAATCATTGTTGCGCCTTCTCCTCCTCAAAAGCCGCAATCCGCTCAGCCACATTTTCCCGAATATTCACCCAAAACAAATTATAATCGGCAATGTGAAAATTTTTGATTTTGATGAGTTTACTCATCCAATAGTTGGGTTTTTTTACCCACACTACGCCATCTACATTTTTGGCATCTACCAAATTCGGTTTAGGCTTTCGTTTGTATCGAAATACAATGCCGCCTTTGTTTTCATCGTAGGAGGCATAGTCGCTATCTATCTTCCAATTTAAAGGGTTGGTGCTAACCGCACCTTTATAATAATCTGCTGGAAAATAGCCGTTTAAATAGGTACTCCAAGCGTTGTAGCAACCGGTTTCGCTGGCATTTTTGCAAGGTGTTAGGTGTTTAAAATAGTCTTCAAAAACGGGCATGCCGGCTATGTAAGCGGTAACCATTTGATTTTTTATCACATCGGTTTCTTCAAACTCCATTAACAAACTAATGAGGTGCGAACTGCCTTGACTATGACCGGCTAAAATAAACGGTCGCCCATTATTATATACTTCCAGATATTTTAAAAATGCGGCTTTTACATCGTTATAAGCCAATTCAAAAGCTTTGTTAGCGCGGTCGGTTTTGCTAAAATAGGCTTGTATAGTGGCTTGCCGGTAACGGGGTGCATATATTCGGCAACTCCCATTAAAAACACTCGCTTGATGCTTAATGGTCGTTCTATCGGTTGTCCAATTTAAAAAGCCTTTATTCATACTGGCGTTCCACTCTTTTTTGCTTCTAAAGGTAGTGGGGTGGATAAAGAATACGTCTACCCTAGCACTTGCCTGATTGTCCTCAAATTGGTACGATGGAGTAGCATCCGCAAAATCTGCCTTTGCTGGTAAAGCTGCCCAATTGCTTTCCAAATTATAATCGGGCGAAGAATAACTGTTTAATGGATATTGAAAATATTGGTCGTCAATACGGGCGCAACCTGACAGCAGGGCAACCACTAATATCCAATTGAGGCTTAAATAGATTAAATTATTTCTTTTCAATGTTTATTGTTTTCAATGTTTGTTGGTGTTTTATTTTTTTTGAAGCGAAAGTATAATTGTACTTGGAAAGGAGCAGCCCGCTTTCCGCTAAATCTTTCCCGTCACTTCGTGAACGGGAAAGGATACCGCTGCAATCGGGGCTAGATTGCCAGGTTCGCCCTCTTCAATTAACTAATTTAAACTACCCCGACCTTTTTCTCTCGAAAAAGCCCAACCCTTCTACGAGAAGGGGAATTTAGTTCGGTATTCCATTTTACCTGCACAATTTATTAATTCGTTACTTTGCAAAGAAAATAAATAATTATGCAAACCAACAGTAAGGCAACAGAAATTAACGATTTAGGTGAATTTGGATTGATTACCGAACTAAGCAACTTTGCCCGAAAGCAAAACAACAGCACCATTTTAGGTATTGGTGATGATGCGGCTATTATAGAACATGCTGGTTTACAGACTATTGTAACTACTGATTTATTATTAGAGGGTATTCATTTTGATTTGGTGTATACGCCTTTAAAACACTTGGGTTATAAAGCCATCGTAGTCAACCTGTCCGATATTTATGCGATGATGGGCACGCCAACTTCGGTAACGGTTTCTCTTGGCATCTCTAACCGGTTTAGTGTAGAAGCGATTAAAGAGTTATATAAAGGTATTGAAACGGCATGTAATTTTTATGAGGTCGATTTAATTGGTGGAGATACCTCTGCCTCCTTAACGGGTTTATGCCTTTCGGTTACGGCTTTGGGTACAGTTGAAAACGGCAAAGCCGTAAAAAGGCACACCGCAAAATCGGGTGATTTAATTTGTGTGTCGGGTGATTTGGGTGCGGCTTATTTGGGTTTGCAAATTTTAGAACGGGAAAAGCAAATCTATTTAGAAAACAAAAACATTCAACCGGAGTTAGATAAAAATAAATATTTGGTGGAGCGCATTTTAAAACCCGAAGCCCGCCGCGATATTGTGCGACATTTAAAAACCAACAACCTCACTCCTACCAGTATGATTGATATTTCGGATGGCTTAAGTTCAGAGTTGATGCATTTGTGTACCCAATCGCAAGTGGGCTGTAAGGTGTACGATGAAAATATACCCATCCATAACGAAGCCATACAAACGGCTATACAATTTAATATTGACCCCACTACTACTGCCTTAAACGGCGGGGAAGATTATGAACTCCTCTTTACCATCGACAAAGACCGGTTGGAAGCCATAGAATTAATGCCTGATGTTAGTGTAATCGGCAACATGGTAGATAAGGAAGAAGGTATGCAGTTAATTACGAAGTCGGGCAAAGCATATGAGTTGAAGGCGCAGGGTTGGCAGTCTTTTCGTGAAATTGATTGAATTATTGATTGAATGAACTTATGCAGTCAGTCAAATCAAGCAATACATCAGAATCTAAAAATAGTTTTTTCATTGACCAATATACTTTTCAATCAGCGCATCTTCAAGAATGCTTTTGTAAGTGGTAAAATCTTTCGGTAGTTTAACTGAACCCTTCAATTCTTTTACAATCTTTAATGAAGTTTCTTTTTTATCTGCCAACTCTTTTTTAGTCAGCGATTTCAAATATTCTTCCACTATATTAGATAAACTTTTACCGCTTGATTTGGCATACGCCTTTGCCTCTTCAATAACTATTTGATTAATTAATAAAGTTAGTTTAGAATTCATAGGTAATTAAATTCACACGTAAAAGTACATCAATTGTTTAAGATATACAATAGTAAAATCTAAGCATCTTTTCAATCATGCTTTTTCTATCCTGTCAAAACCGCTATACACATTAAACTGTTGTTGTTTTAAAAAACCGACCAAGGTCATCTTATATTCTTCGGCTAACTCTACTGCGAGCGATGATGGGGCGCCGACTGCTGCCATAATGCTGCCACCTGCCATTAAGGCTTTTTGTACCAATTCAAAACTAGCTCGCCCGCTTACCAAAATGATGGCGTTGCTTAAGGGCAACAAACCTTGTTTTAAAGCCCAACCGAGCAATTTATCTAAAGCATTGTGTCTGCCTACATCTTCAAATAGTTTGACAAATTCACCTTGCGCTGTAAACAAACCGGTTGCGTGAATGCCGCCTGTTTGGTCAAACAATTGTTGATTGGCTTTTAGGGTAGCCGGTAAATTATACAAGGTTTCTTTTTTTATCAACGGTTCATCAATTCTCAATTGATACGGTATGGTTGTTTTTAAATGATCAATAGAGGTTTTACCGCAAACTCCGCAACTAGAAGAAGTAAACAAATGCCGGCTTAGTTTATTGGGTTCAAAGTTACAATCGGGGTGCAAGCTCACTTCAACTTTATTATTGAGATCATCCAATCGAACGGCTTTTATGTCTTCATATTTTTGTATGATGCCTTCTGTTAATAAAAAGCCTGTACATAACAAATCATCATAACCGGGGGTGCGCATAGTAATGGCAATGTTTTGTGTTTGTCTGTTGTTTGGCTTCCCAAATTCTATAGCCATCTCCACGGGTTCTTCTGTTGCCAGATAATCCACCCTTTCGGTTGTTTCCGTTTGATCTACGGTATAGATAATTTTCTTCTGTGCAGATATATTTTTAATTTTTTCAATCATAAGATAAAATCTATCTTTATTCTTCTATTTATAACTAATTATCGTACATTTCAATCAAAAATAGCAATTGTTTAGGTTTATCAATTTGATTACATCTGATTTTTTAGGGTAAACTATAAACAAGAAAACATCCGATCAGTAAATATGAATTTTTTATTCTGGAATATAGGCAAAAATAACTTGGTTAAAGAACTACAAATTCTTTCAGAAGAATTTGATATTGATCATTTAATTTTATGCGAGTTTAAAGAAGATATACCCGAATTTTTAAAAGCTTTAAATACTGATCGATCTATTTATAAATATTTGCCTGCCATTAGCAACAATAAAATACACTTGTTTACCAGATGGAGGTTGCCATTTTTTAAGTTAGTCAGCGAATCAAAACGGTTTTCTATTTGGCAAGTCGATCACCCTTTTTATGATAATTTTTTATTAGGTGCCGCTCATTTACCCAGCAAACTTCATTGGCAGGCAGAATCGCAGTTAATAGAAACTACTATATTTAGAGACGCTATTGAAACTGCCCGAATAGAAAAAGGCATTGACAAAATAATAACGGTTGGAGACTTTAACATGAACCCTTTTGAACCGGGCTTAACTGCTACCACGGCATTTCATGCAACGCAAGATTTAAACTTAGCTAAAGCTTCTGCCAGAACAGTGCAAGGAAAAAGTTACCGGTATTTTTATAACCCGATGTGGAATTTTTTTGGTGATCAAAGTATTGGTGCAGTACCGGGCACTTACTATTATAAATCATCACAACACGTTAATACCGATTGGAGTATTTTTGATCAGGTAATTTTAAGCCCCGAAATTGCAGATAGTGTGCCAATGGATTCACTTGATATAATTGCCAAAACAACCCATTTAAATCTTTTAAAACCTAACGGATTGATCAATGAAAAAATATCTGATCATTTACCTATTCGATTTTATCTTAAACCAAATATATTTTAACATATGGAAAATTTTTGGCCAAAAATAACCAAAACAAAAACCGATACGCCCTTAGCTTTAATTAAACAACAAGGCAAATTTTTAGAAGAGCATACATCGGGGGTATTAACTTATCATATCAATAAAAAACCTACAGAAAAAAAAGGCGCACAGTCTGGCAAAGCGATGAGGTATGATTTTTATATTAATGCACCGCACATGGATAATTTTAAATTTATGTTATTTTATGTCATCCACGATTTAGTGGTTGTTTACCCTGCCACCATCGTTTACTACACTGATGATGAACCTCAACAGGTTCATTCAAAAGAAGAGTTTGAAGCTGCCTTGAAAAATATACTGTCAAAAGAAAGTACTAAAAATATTTTAGAATCTTTATTAGCTCAAAGTGAAAGTTAATTACAGATCATCACATACAAATAAAAATAACAACAACTTATGAACGCAACAGAACATGCATTAAATTGGTTTGAAATACCGGTTGCCGATTTAGAACGCGCCAAAAAATTTTATGAAGCCATTTTTGATATGGAAATGGGTACGATGGAAATGCCCGATCAAAAAATGTATACCTTTCCATATGAGCCGGGTAGTAGTACGGTAAGTGGTGCGTTGGTTGAAGATGCCAACGCCATTTCAAAAATGGATGGGGTAACACTTTACTTGAATGCGAATCCCAACATTGACAAAGTAATAGACCGCATTGAAGGTGCAGGTGGTAAAATATTAATTGCAAAAACACAAATCTCGCCGGAAATTGGATATATGTGTTTCTTTAACGATAGCGAAGGTAATCGCATGGCTTTGCATGCAAATGCTTAATCTAACGTGTGAAAGATTCAATTAGTCATCATTTCAAAAGTACGCCCTAATGATCTATATTGTAATGGGCGTAAGTGGATGTGGCAAATCAACTATTGGTAAACTGTTGGCTACAAAATTACAAGTCGATTTTTACGATGCAGACGATTTTCATCCAACCAAAAATATTGAAAAGATGCGCAAAGGTATTCCGCTTAACGATGCAGACCGGCAGCCTTGGTTAGCAAAAATGAGAAAACAGTTTATTGTTTGGCGTGAAAGAGGAGGAGCCGTATTGGCTTGTAGTGCTTTAAAAGAGACTTATCGCCGTTTTCTAAAAGAAGAGAACATTGATATTGAATTCATTTTTTTAGAAGGGAGTTTTGAGTTGATTCTTGAACGCATGAAACAACGAAAAGGTCATTTTATGAGCAATCATTTACTACAATCACAATTGGATACGCTTGAAATTCCTACTTATGGCATGCACATCAATATCGATCAAAGCCCACAAGTAATCATCAATAAAATTCTTATAAAAATAAATAATGAATGATCAATCATTTATCGGTATAATTGGTTTGGGGGTAATGGGGCGCAATTTAGCTTTGAACATTCTCGACAATAATTATGCGCTTTCTGTTTACAATAGAATTGCCAAAGATGAAGAACATATAGTCACGGATTTTTTAAAAGAGCGCGATGATAAGCATGCTTTAAAGGGCTTTACCGATCTGTCAACATTTATAAGCTCCTTAGATAAGCCCAGAAAAATTTTATTGATGATTAAGGCAGGTGCTGCAATTGATCATTTATTAGCCAATTTGTTACCCCATTTAGAAACGGGAGATATTGTGATTGACGGAGGCAACAGTCAATATGAAGATACCATTCGTCGTGAAAAATTTTGTCAGGAAAAAGAAATCAACTATGTTGGCATGGGTGTTTCTGGCGGAGAAGAAGGCGCAAGATTTGGTCCTTCAATGATGGTTGGTGGAACTGCTTACAGCTACAGTATTTTAAGTGAATTATTCGAATCAATAGCTGCAAAAGACGAAAAGCAGCAAGCTTGTTGCACACACATTGGAGCTAATGGTGCCGGACATTTTGTAAAAATGGTACACAATGGTATCGAATATGCTGAAATGCAATTATTGGCTGAACTGTATGCCTTACTCAAACCCTGCAAAAGCAATGAAGCAATTGCCGACATGTTTGAGCAATGGAATTCAGGTGACCTATCGAGTTATTTATTACAATGTAGTGTTGATATTTTGCGCCACAAAACAGGAGAAAATTTCACACTTGATCTTATTTTAGATAAAGCCGCGAACAAAGGGACCGGAGCTTGGTCAGTAAAAGCCGCTTTAGATATTGGAACGGTCAACACCATGATGGCAGCTGCGCTGTTTGCGCGTTATGTTTCTGCACAAAAAAAAGAAAGACTAAGCATAGCCGCCAAACGACATGTAGACTTCGTAAAAAATAATTCACTCAATCCTGAAATTTTAGAACGGGCTTATACCGCAGCCAGAAGCATTAACCACCATCAAGGTTTTGAATTGGTGAAAGCCGCTTCAAATCAACATGATTGGGCGATCAATTTATCCGCATTAGCGCGCATTTGGACTAATGGTTGTATCATCCGCTCAAGCCTGATGCAACAATGTGTAGACATTTTTAAACAAACTTCTTCTTTGTTAGCGCACGAAGCTACGTTTATGTCCATTTATAATCAAGAAGAATCTCTTAAAGCGTTGATACTTTTTGGAGTTGAACACAACGTTGGTTTACCTTGTTTTCAGGCAGCCCAAACTTATTGGCAAATGATGAATACTGCCCGCTTACCGGCTAATTTAATTCAAGCCCAAAGAGATTATTTTGGAGCACACACCTACCAACGTACCGACCAAGCCGAAGACCAACATTTTCATACCAATTGGAAAAAGCCATGATCGATTTTAGTCTGTTACTTTATGTGGGTATTGGCATTGCCGTACTGCTGTTTTTAATCTTGCGGTTAAAAATGCAAGCATTTATCGCCTTGTTAATTAGTAGTATTACCGTTGCCTTGTTAGCTGGCGTTTCACCTGCCGAAACCATGAATCTAATTAAAAAAGGCATGGGCGACACTTTAGGGTTTGTTGCCGTTGTAGTTGGCTTGGGTGCCATGTTTGGTGCTATTTTAGAACATTCGGGTGGAGCAGAATCTCTGGCAGCCTACCTGCTAAAGTTGTTTGGTGAAAAACGAGCCAACTGGGCAATCGTAGTGGTTGGATTTTTCGTTTCTATTCCAGTTTTTTTTGATGTGGCGTTTATATTATTAGTACCCTTAGTGTATGCATTACAAAGGCGCAGCGGTTTGTCGTTATTGTATTATGCTATTCCACTTTTGGCAGGTTTGGCGATTACTCATGCTTTCATTCCTCCTACACCCGGTCCGGTTGCAGTAGCTGATATTTTAAAAGCTGATCTTGGTTTGGTTATATTTTTTGGCTTTATTGTAGGCGTACCCACTGCCATCATTGCCGGACCATTGTTTGGAAAATACATTGCCAACAAATTATTTATTGCAGCCCCTGAATTGTTAGACAGCAAACAATTAAACAACATCAACACCGAAAATATTCCTTCTCCCTTCTCCATATTGGCAATCATTACCATCCCCATTGTATTGATTTTACTCAACACCTTTTTAAGCAGTCCATTGTTGGCAAATTTAGGCATGCCTGGTTTTACAAAAGACATCATTCAATTGATTGGTCATCCTTTTATGGCGTTAATTATCGCCAATTTAATTGCCTGGTATTATCTCGGCATCCGAAGAAATTTTAGTAGAAAACAATTGTTGGATATTACGACTGCTTCACTTGGTCCGGCAGGCATCATCATCTTACTGACTGGTGCCGGCGGTGTTTTTAAGCAAGTGTTAATTACCACCGGCGTGGGCGAAATGTTAGCCAATTATTTTGCGCAGCAACAAGTCAGCATATTGTTTTTTGCATTTTTATCGGCGGTGTTGGTTCGTGTTTTACAAGGTTCAGCCACGGTAGCCATGATTACCGCTGCCGGATTAACCGCTCCCCTGTTGGGTGAACAGTACAGTCCAACTGCCTTAGCTGTATTGGTAATTGCTATTGCCTCTGGTGCCAGCATTCTTTCGCATGTAAACGATAGCGGCTTTTGGTTAGTGAGCAAATACTTAGGCTTAAGCGAACAACAAACCTTTCGAAGCTGGTCGATGATGACCCTTGTGTTATCTCTTTCGAGTATGGTGTTTATTGGCTTGCTTTGGTTGGTTATTTAAGCTCAAGGAAAGGTGACATCTTTTTAAAAAGGTGTCATCTTTAAAAGATGGTGTTTTACTTTACGAAATAATTGACTGGAAGTGTGGGTTATTGAAGTTGGAGTCGGGTGTTGTGAAGTTAACGGTTCAAATTTTTGACAAGTTTATCTAATACTAAAAGTAGTTGACACTTTTTTTATTTTGTGTTTTAAGACCAAACTTGTCATCATCATCGACGACTTAGACCGCTGCGAACCGGAAGTAGCCTTCGCTATTTTTGAAGCGATGAAGCTCTACCTCAATTTCGACAATTGTATTTTTTTGTTGAGTATTGATCAAAAAGCGATTGAACGGATTATCCAATTAAAATATGAAAAAGAAAATACCAAAGCGACTTCTAAATTGTATTTGGAAAAAATTGTTCAGGATGTTTTTCACATTCCGCTGTTGGATAGAGAGCAAAAAGTAAAGTATTTTAAAAAATTAGCAGAAGATTTAGGCAGCTTAAATCAATTGGTGTATAACGAAGTGTTGAAACATTTAGAAGCATATGATTTTCTCCCTCCTATACCAAGAAGTATTAAAATATTTGTGAATTCGTTATTTGCTTTACTGGAATCTAAAAATGAATTGGGAAATGAGAAACAAGGTACTATTACTGAACAGGATATTTGCTCATTAATAGTGGTCACTTATTTGTATGCATATCATTCAGAAATTTATACAGCTTTGTTTTATTATGAGGATTTTTTAGGAACACTGACAAAATTTTGTGCCAACAGAGAAGAGTTATTAGGTATAAATAATAACGAAGTAATGGAAACTGAATTGATGATTTAAGCCCGTTAGAAGATTTATGGCAATTAAAAGAATTATTTTTTTTCAACACCCAAGTCAGCGATTTAAGCCCTTTAAAAAATTTGCAAAATTTACAAACACTGAGTTTTAAGGGTACAAATGTTAACAATTTAAGTCCTTTGAAAAATTTGAAAATTCTTTATTGTGATAAAGCGGTAGATGTGAGCCCTTTAAAGCATCTGAAAAATTTAGAAATTCGTAATTATAAATTAGCTACCAATCAGTAGATACTCCAATGGAACATGTTCCATTGAAAATGACATTTCCTGGAGCAATGTCATTTCTTTAAATCATTTTCATCAGCCAACTTTGGTTACACGCATCAATGATTGAAGTGCCATTTGTATCACCTTTTCAACTTGCTCTTTATTAACGGTGGGAAAATCATCTAAAAATTCTGATAAAGGTTCGCCTCCTCCCAAATAATCAAACAAATTTTTTATCGGTACTCGTGTGCCCATAAAAAAGTAAGTATGTAATGATCACTATTAAAACCTTGGCTGTTGTTTTCTGTTATCTTCAATTGCCAAAATAACAATAATATCCTGATCAATTTTAAAATAGATAGAGGTTAACCGGTTTACTAAAGCTCTTCTTACCCTGTTGGAAGTTTTTGAAGTAGGAAACATGGTTGGTTGTGTTTTTATCAAAAATAAAATTTCGTCAAAATCACTTAAAAATTTATTAGCAATGTTAACCGAAAAGCGACCTTCGATGTAACTGACAATATTAGCTAAGCCGGCAGTTGCGTTAGGCGTAACAAAAAGTTTATATTCTTGCGGTATAGAGTTTGCGAAATTCTTCTAAACTCATCACCTTGTCATTTTCAGCTTCTTGCATACCTTTAGCAATTGAATCTTTATGCCTTTCTGGAATTTCTTGCCACCAATCTTTATCGGTGTTAACCAATAAATCTTTATAGGAAATTATCTTTTCAAGCAATGATTCGTCTTGCACACTTTCAATCCAATTGATGAGATTTGACTTTTGCTGTTGCATACTCATTGATTCAAAGATAAGTAAAATTACTTAAGTTTCGGTATATAAAGTAATTGAGGTGCACATTAAGCTTGCTCCATTATTTAAACTAAAGTATGACAACTTTGCTACAACAAATGAACAGGTAATCTAATACTTAAATTTTCAAACCCATATCAAAAGCCCTTGCCATTAAACTCTGTTGGCTATTTGAAATATTAAACTGCTTTGCCAATTGCTTCCATTGGCTGACTGTTTTTTTTGTGGTGCTAATATAAGCTTTGGCATCTTGTAAAGCCCATCTAAAAAAAGGAGCTACTGATAAACATAACTCAAAACTTAGGCTGTTATCCTCTTCTGAAATGTTAAGGCTCAAACCTGTACCATCTTCGTTGGGGTTTATATCGTAAGCAGGCGATAACAGCCAACCTTTTCGACTTAAAATAAATCCATGGTTTCTCAAATGATCGTCGGTATTAGAAATAGCGACTGAAAAAACAATTCTTCTCCAAAGCTCTTGAATATCTGCCTTTGGCATTGCACCGTATCGTTCTATAAAATCGACCAGTTCAAGATAGCTTACGCCTTCTTTGTGACTATTTCCATCTTTGTAACCCAACAAAGTGATGGCTGAGGCAAAATGGTAGCGTTGGTTGGTATTCGGTCGATCAAATCGTTTGGTTAAAAAAGTATGTTGTTTTTGCGAAAAGATAGCTGCTTTGGCAACGGCTACATTTATGCCTACTTTTTGAGCAAGCCGGTTGGCTAATAGCTCCCATATTCCCGCATCTTTGTCATCGTTTTTACTTGGAAATTTTGCAATCCACAAGCTGCCGTCTGTATTTACCACACTCGCTTTAGGTCGCGCACCACCCAACGAAGAGCCGGGTGCCATCAACAATTTTAGCCAGGTTTTAGCTTTTTTATCATTTAAAAAATCATCTTCTTCAATACGTAAACTCGCTTGTTCTAAAGTTCTGATGCTAGAAATTGGTGGCACTTTCACATGTTCATCGTATTCTAAAAAGTTTCCCTCCAAAGCAGTTTTAAAACGTAGCGCACCCATTCTAACCGCATCATTTACGCCCAATAAAAAATCAGATTCGTATAGTTTTTGAATGGATACACCAGTTTCTCTTGCTCTTATAGCTTCCCTTTTTTTCATTAACATTCTGCCCCATCTATCAGGCGAAGAATCGGAGAATAAACCAAAATTAGGTTTTTCATCACTCAAATATTGCGGACCAGCATACAGTTTCAAATCAGGATCAATATCTTGTGCATAAGCACTTTGCAACCATTCGTGGTTGTATTCAAAAGAAAAAATTTCTTCGCCTTTTGAAATTTCTGTTCTCAACACCCCCATTAATTGTATGGCAGGCAAGCCTAGCCAATCAGCATATACAAAAATAGTTGACATTTTTTATTTTTTAGTAGCTCGTTTATTCACTTTCAAGTTAGCATCTTGCAGTTTACGTCCCAAAACATCATCCTCTGCCAGTTTTAGTATATCTTGTTGCATACCATAAACCGACAACACCCGTAACAACGTGCTTAAAGAAACAGTAGCTTTGCCTTTTTCTAAATGCCAAAGCGTTGTTCTACTAATTTGGGCACGTTCTGCTACCAAATCGGCAGAAAATTTTCTTCTCAACCTTGCCAATTTAAGATTTTCACCTAACTGTTTTAATACCCGCTGTTCTTTTAAAGAAAGTTTTACGTGTTGCTGCTTAATGTTCATAATATTGAACAAATATAGTGTAAATGTTCAACATATTGAACGTTGTGGAAATATATTTAGTTCTATGATATTGTATTCACCATCTCCGCATAGCTTCAGGAGCTTCCATATCATAAGGTTGATTATTATTTAAATCCGCAATTAGGTGAAAGGTTTTATTTTTTGAGAAATAGGCTAACTCATCTATTGTGTAGATACAACTGCTATCAACTAAACCTGAGAGACCTGATGAAATTTTCAATTGTTATTATTTACTTGTTTAGGTGGTATTTCAATTTATGAAAGGTTAAGAGTTCTGAAAAAACCTTTATTTTGTAGTGCTATGAACCTTCATTTCAAATTAAAAACACTGAGCAAATAAATGATACACTATTTACAACACAAAACGCATATAATTTTTTGGTTAAGTACACCAATTCTATTAATACTAATTTCATCAATTCCCGATAGTGCATTTGACTTACAATTACACGATGTTTATTTTTTAATTGCTCCCTTCCATATGGCTATATTCATAGTATATATAATTATGTTGATTGGTTTTATATATTGGAGCTTAAGAAATTACAGGCTTATTAAATGGATGAAGGTTACACACTGTTTATTGACAATTTTACCTATTATTGTAATTAGTATTTTATTAATTGTCCATCAAAATTTAAACAACTTTGTAACATCCAACCTAATAAATAGCAATTTTGATATAGTTAATGAAGAGAGTAAGGCATTTGGAAAACTTGAACTAATCACAAACATAATGTCTATACCCTGCTTATTTTATTCGCAAGCCAAATCATTTTTATCTTAAATATCCCAATCGGAATTTTTAGAGGAAAAAGAAAAGCAACTAGCCCCCAATCAACTTAATAATAAACACCAACACTACACTAACCAACAAACCAAAAAACACTTTACCGAGATCGGAAAAAACCATGCGTGCGGTTTGCTTCGTAATCTTTCTGTCTAAGTTTAAGCGGATGCCAATTTCTCTGCCCGCTAACAAACCAATAAATACCCAAGTGGTACTCATCGGCAATTTAGCTTCAAACAAACCGAGATAATTATATTTAAAAATATAGAGAATAATGCCATAAATCAAATCCACAAATGTTGCCGCACGTATATCAGCGGTGTTGGTTTTTTCGCGTACCACATTTTGCACTTTGCCTCCTCTACTGTAAAATATATAAGCTAACAAACCCACCAAAATCAGTAAAGAACAAATGAACCCAAAAACAGAAAGCTCGGTACCCCCTCTTAAATACACATAGATATTTGCTAAATCTTGCGTTAACCATTGATACCATAAAAATCCGGTAGTAAACCATTGCGCGCCAATCCAAAACGGGCGACTTTGGTCGCTGATGGGTTTCTCCATAAACCGTTTTTCCGTTAAGCGGGTAACCAACACATAAATAACAATAGCCGAAACAAATGCAACAATATAGCCCATAATCGACTTCTGAATCATTCCACCCAACTTTTGTTCCATATCAAAAACAGAGGAAACCATACTGCTCAAATCGTTGGGAATTTTGTTTAACGAAAACAAAGTAAGCACCATAAAAGTGGTACTAACCGGTATGCCCGAACGGGTAATAAGCAGCAGCACTAAAGGTGGTAAAACATAATACCAATTATACTGAATGGCGTCTAAATCAAAGTTATCCAAGCGCCCGTAATCAATATCTGCCTGCACATAGCCAATAATTAAGGTAACGCATAATATAGAAGCCGCAAACGCCCATAAAATATACCACTTTACCCTTTTCTCGTTTGAGGTTAAAAAGGTACCTAGCGTTTGTATCACATCATTACCCACTACAGAATAGGATGCCAAAATGAAGCCGAGCCACATAACAATAGCCGTAAAATCCATATATTAAATATTAGTTTTAGTTTGGTCAGCAAGGTAACAAAACTACATGGCAATACGATTAACACAGCAAAAAGTTATGGTTTACTTAAGGTTAAGTTGGGTATTGATTTGGCTGCTCATTTACATAATTATTAAATTATTTGGAACTACTATCATTTTAATGGGAACAGTATATATAATATATGGTAAGCCGGACTAATTCCCCTTCAAATGTTGAAGAGCCTGTATCGACACATCGGTAGGTGGGCTTTTTCGAAAGAAAAAGGTCGGGGTAGTTTAAAAACTTATAAAGGACTTTTCAATACTTCTCACTAAATTAGTAGTAAAACCAATTGTTTTTTAGAAACGAAACACAAAGAATAATTAGAAAGGCGCAGCCTGCTTTCCACTCAAATGCTGCGCCAACGCACAAGCCCAAGGCTGCAGGCAGCATAACCGTTGCAATCAGGGTTATATTGCCAAGGGCGCACCGCTTCAATACCGTACCATAGCTGCCCACTCTTTACATAAATTGTGGTGCTTAATAACTTAAGTTTCGGTAGTAAAATAATGGCTGTTCCAATGGAACCTGTTCCATTGTGTCAACAAAAGCAAGGGCACTTTACTACAACAAGTGAACAGGTTCACTTGGATGATTTTATGCTTTATATGTTGAATTAAGTTTACTTAACCTTATAGAGTACTTCAATTTCCATAAATAATTTACATTCAAGTTATTATAAAATGAATACTACTACCGAAACTTAAGTTAATAAAATAACAGGCATCAACCAACCAATAAGAAAATGGAAAGCCCGTTGGCTAACTTTAAATAAACAACTTAAGTTTCGGCTGTAAAATAATGTTCGAAGTTATCGACAAGTTTATCAAGGCAGTTGAACTAAGATAGAGGTAAACGTAATAAACGTCATGCCGGAAATTTGTGCTGGACTCGATCCAGTATCTGAGCTTGCGGAACAGATTATCCGGCATCTCTCCTAAAAACACCCTACTAAACATTTAAACTAGGGGGGAAACCTTAAGAGAGATTGCTGATAAATGTTCCGCTGCTCTCCACATTTTCTGCAATGACGGCAGCGGGTATTACAAGCTTTTGGAGTTTTTCAAAGTATCAACTACTTTATTGTTTGGATAAACTATTTAAACTACTTGAAAAATATCACAAAACTCAAATTTCAAGTAAAACAATGAAAATTGAATCTTTACAAATAATTGAAAATCATATTTTTGATACAAATAGCTACTACCGAAATTTCAGTAAACAATTCCAAAATAAAAAAAATATGCGTTAATTTGATGCTGAAATATTTAGTATATGAGTAACACAACCAAACGCCATTGGGTAGCTTTAGAAGGCATGGAATTTTACGCCCACCACGGCGTTACACCAGAAGAACAAAAAGTAGGCGGCAACTATACCGTAAATGTGTATGTCGGTACTTTTTTTGAAAACGCGATGGTAAAAGATCAATTAGAATTAACTATTGATTATGCCATCATTCACGAAATTTGCAAAGCTGTTATGGCTGAATCCGCCAAACTAATTGAACATGTTGCCGGTAAAATTATAGAAGCCATCAAAAATAAATTTGACCGATTGTATGCCTTAAAGGTAGAAGTGGCTAAACTAAATCCACCGTTAAACGGGCAAGTTCAATTAGCAAAAGTAGTAGTTGAAGAAACTTTTGGTTAATTGCCACACATTCTTTTTGTGATGATGAGAAAATTGATTAATCTTGTGTTAAAGTTTTAATTATGCAACCTTGGCGAGCAAATTTTATTAACGGATTAATCTTATCTGTTTTAGGTTTATGGGCTGGTTTAACTAGTGATTCTGGCACCGCATTTATACCATTAGCGTTTGGTGTTATTTTTTTAATCTGTACGCCTTTTATGAGGCAACAAAACAAAATAGTTGCTCATATTGTAGTGGTGTTGACTGTGTTAGCACTTATTGGCTTTGTTATGCCGCTAAGGGGCTCCATCGCTAGAGGAGATACCTTAGCCATTATACGGGTAGCAACTATGCTTGTAAGTTGTATTGTGGCATTGGTTGTTTTTATTAAAAGTTTTAGAGATGCACGGCGCTCCGTATAAAATTAACTAATTTTTGTACGCCAAATAAGGAACAGGACTATAACTTTCGTGGAAATGAAAGCGGTGGATAAAGCCATAATGTTTTAAATACAATTCACCTCGCTTAGTTTTAAAAAACGGAAGTTTATCTTTACCATGTTTTATGCAAAATTCAAGCAACTCTGTGAGGTGTTTGTTTGTTCAATCATAAATATAAATTCTTCTTCACTGTCTTCTTCAAAATAAAAAGGATTATCATCCAATGGGAAAGCACTATTTATCAAAACCTGAACTTCAATTCCCCGTTTTGGATTAAAATATATTAGTGCAGGTAAGTCTGCACTATCTTCAATTTTATAATCATAATAGGTTAAATTGTCTTTAATGCAAAATTTCGAGTGCTGGTTTTGGGGCTTTGAAAATAAACTATTGTAGCACTCATAAAAATTGTTCAAGCAATCTTCAACATCTTCTGAAAGTATAAATAGTATTTGTTGCCCATCGTTTATTGCACAAAATGCTTCTAACTGGTCGTTTAGTATAGCTTCAATTGTATCTTTTTCATTGCTTACAAAAAGTGAGACTTCAAAGTCATTAAATATGTTATTATCTTTAGCAATCTCGCTTTTACTTACATTATTTTTTATGGGAATTTTAGGAGCAATGAATTTATTGTTACATTGAAAAATAGTTAATAAAAATTGTGTACCTGTTTTTTTTAAAAACACATCGTGTTCAAAATCTGTTTTATTAATATTAATTTTTCTTTCTGATAGAACGCGCTCGAAAAAGAAATGATGTTCATCTTTACCCGTGTAGTAAAAGTGGTTTGAATATCTTTCTGAAACATTAATTAAATTTTGATATTGTGGGTGCTTATTGCCCACTAGTTCAGCAGCCCAAATTTTCCCTTTCAATGCTAATAGCTTTGTATTTTCGGTAAAAGTTAATATATCTTTAATTTCTGATGAGATAATTAAGAAAGCGGTAGCATCAAGTTGTTCTTTCTCTGTTTGGTCTCTTACTAAATTCACAAAGCGACTACCGGTATCAATGTAAAATAAATATGATTCATATAAAATATTTTCTATTAAATACTGTACTGCTTCAAAATCGATTTCAGTGGTTTCGTCTAATTGATAAGCAGCTTGTAGTTTGTTGTTTTCTGGTGCATCATCCCAAGCATCATCTAAAATATTCATCACTATAGTAGAAACCTGTACAACAATATCGTTATTAGGTTCAATTTCGGCTTCGTTATCAACTGTTTTTACAAAGTACCAAGTCAAAAATTGAACATCTTGTAAATTAATTTCGTCTTCATAATGTTCACTTAAATCATAAAGTGGAATTTGAAAGCCATACAACTGCTTATGAATTTTAACAAAGGTATTCCACAAGTTAGTTTCCGAAATATTATCCTCCAGATAGGATACTATAAAACAAGCATACAAATTAAGTGCATCATCAAAAAAACGCTCTAACGTTTCAACATCTATCTGTTTGGTAATTGATGATTTAATTTGATTGCTTAGTTGCAGATAAAAAACATCTGATGAAACCTGGCTTTTATATGGTTTTAACAATAACCAATCTCCTAAATAAATCTTTTGCCTTAATTTAAACATTACTTTAAGATAAAAATTATTCTACTATTTATACAATGGCATGGCTTATTTTTTTTATTTGTACACTAGTGTAAACCTTAGTAATGCGGAGAAAATAAACCTACTTTTTATGTCAAAGTCATTTTTTGATAGACGAGGCGAATGAATTTAGCATTAGAAAATATTAATGGTGAACTCCTTTTTCAAAGCCAAGATTAAGAACAAAATAAGTTAGTGCTTTAAGAACTAAATAAACCAGTACACTTTATTTTATTTAAAATATATTTTATATGTTCAATGCAAGCACTGGAAGTGCTACATTTTGGTTGCTAAGCAATTTAATTTAATTGAGCTACGAAGGAGCGACACTTCTAATAACTTTCGGCGGTAGCACTCCTACGGAGCTTCACTAGTGTGTAGCCTTTTATGCTAGCAAGCTGTCATCCCTCTGGGGTTATCTTTGTACAGTAGGTTTATATAGAATGATGAGTTAAACTTAGTGCCTAAACCATTAGCCTAATTTTACGAACTTATTCCATACACTTTCTTAACTATTTAGTTAAAAAATGAATAACATCCCTAAAAAAAGTAAGTTTAAATAGCTTTAATTACAAAATTAAATTTTACCAGATTTAAGATTTAATCACATCCATCTATTTTGGCTTCGAATGCGGCATCTTGTTTTACTTCAAAACTATCAGTTAATTCAATGTAGCTGCCAGCTTTAAAACTCACTTGTTCATTGTTGAGCACTATTCCATTTGATTGGATAAAATCGGCAACTTGAAATACCGCCGTTGTTATTGGTGGATAATTTTGTTGAACAATACTTGACAAACAATTGTTACCAACAACTATATTATTTATTTGTACCTGGCAATTGTTTGCATCTGATATACTCACCGAATAATTGCCTGGTAATAAGTTGCCAATATTTTGACTGGATGCTAAAGTTAACCAATTAAAAGTATACGGTGGCATCCCTCCATTAACTATTAATTCAATTGAACCATCTTGAACACTATTTGAACTGGCATCAGTAACAATAGTATTAACAGAAATTTCCGTAGCTGCATTAATGGTATAGCTATCTTCAAAAGGGCAACCCAAGTTGTCGGTAATATTTAGTTGATAATCACCGGCAGTTAAATTATTGATTACTGTATCTTCAACTGCAGTTGACCATAAAACAGAATAGGGTGTCATTCCATTTTGAATATTGTTAATTTGTAATAAGCCGTCTTCTTCGCCAAAACAACTTTCGTGGCTTACACTTACATCAACTTGCAAAGTATTGCATGTTATCCCATTAACTATAACCGAGTCTTGAGCTATGCATCCTATCGCATCAACAACATTAATATTGTAACTTCCGGCTGGTAAATTATTTATAGAAGGTACAGAAGCTCCGTTTGACCAATTGTAACTATAAGGTGCAAAACCACCAACTACATTCGCTGTGGCGCTACCATTATTAGTTTGATAATAAGTTTGGTCGGTTTTAGTAATTGAAGCAGTTAACGTACTACAATCAATTGCTTGAACATGAATCGTTTCAGTAATAGAACAATTATTAGCATCTGTTATATTTACGGTGTAGCTCAATGGTGCTAAACCGGTAATTGAGGCGGTATTAGCTCCGTTTGACCAATTGTAACTATAAGGTGCAATGCCTCCAATTACATTTACAGAAGCGGTGCCGTTATTTGTGTTGTAATAAGTTTGGTTGCTTGAATTAGTTATTGCTTGAAGTGGTGTTGGTTGGTTAATGTTGTAGGTTTCGGCATGCGCACAATTAAAAAAATCAGTAACGGTAAGGGTATATTGGCCTACGGATAGATTGCTAATGGTATTACCGGTATCTCCATTGCTCCAACTATAATTATAAGGCGATGTTCCACCGCTAATTTGAGTAGCAATAAAACCATCATTTGCCTGGTAACAACTTACATCGGCAGAAAAAGTATTTATGCTTATGGGAATGCAAAACTGGTTTTTGGCGCCAGGGGTTATTTTTTCAATAGCTTGACTTGTCCAGGCAGCAGGTTGGGCATTGTCATCAGAATGGTCAATTAAAGCTAAGGAATAACCTAAGCCATCGGCATCTTGATTCCAATCAATATTATCATTATATCTAACAGAATCAATTACTACATTGGCTGCGTTACTAAATTGTATCATTTCTCCATCGTTGTTCAGATTGCCACATGTCCATTGAAAAACCTGGTAACCGTTGTTTTCATATATGGATGCATCATTCGCAATTATTATATATTCGTTAGGATTAATTACCACGTTTTCGGGGAAAGAAAACTCAACTCCATTGTTAAATTGATAACCAAAAAGTGGTTTAGCTTTATTGTCAGGATTGTATAATTCTATAAATTCTTCAGCCTCGCTGGTGCCTAAAGGATTATAGTGTATTTCATTAATTACAACATCTAAAGCAGGCTCAAAAATTGGGGTGATGTTTTTATTGGTGTTAAATGCCCTATAAACGCTTTGCTGATATTTATAAGCAGTATTATCCATACCTTGCCATTCCACAAATCGATAGCCAGGGTTGGGTATTGCATGAAGCCACATAGGTATGTCTTCCAAATATTCTCCGACATAGTTTTCTGGAACTTTAAAAAAGTTGCTGTTAAGAGCAACGTACCCATTGGTATTTTGATTAAAGTTAAAGGCTAAATTAATAATGGATTTGTTATGATAGTTGGCAATATGATTTTTGAGGGTATCACTTCTGCCGTTTGCATAAGTTTTTAATATTTCAACCTCATCTAACCAAACATTATAAGATGGAACTCCTCCCTGATTTCCCCATTTATTAATGTGCTGATGCATTTCATTTTCAATTAAGCTTTTATAATTGTTAATTTTTTTTGCTACCGAATCTTTATTAAAAATTATATTACAATAAGTAAATGCTCTTTGAACAAACTCTTCATTAAATTTTGGGATGTCTTGATTTAATCTACGGAATAGTCTTGTGGCTTCTTCGGTGTTTCTACCTAAGCTATCCGGTATATTCATATAAGAATAAGTGTTGTGGCTTACGTTGCTAAATCCACCATCTACATCTAAAACAGCTATCCGCCATTTTGTGTTTTGCTCTTTCGGTTTCCAAAAAATTTGATTTGACGGTGAATAGGTGGCTGGCCAATCTAAAGTCCACACCCACATCATACTCGAATAATAATCAATAAAATTATCGATGTCTATTGTGTTATAAATTAAATCTATTTTTTGTGGTGTAAACAAATTAGTATTTTCAAAGCTTTCAAATAAATTTTTAAAATCGGTTGAATCTCCATCTACCACAGAATACTCTTTATAACTTTTTGCCATTCTAAGAATATCAAAATCGCTATTTTCATATTTTTTATGATTGTATCTAAAGTAGTGCTTGCTATAAGCGTGTCGAATATTAAAAATGCCATTATAATCACCATTTATATAGCTAACTACCGGAGTTGTACTTTGCACATCAGCATTGGTGGTTTTCTCAATTAATTGATGAAAAATCAAATCTGCTATCATAGAATTTTTCCAATGATTTCCTCCATTTCTAAACCTCAGTCTTCTAAATTCATCTTGCGTTTGCGTTGGAAATACTTTGTACGGTATGTTTTTACTTTGATAAATATCTTTAGTTTTTAAAGCCAAACTCTTCTGCGCATACCGTCTGCTACAATTGCCAAAAACGGATAGCCCACCTTCTACATTAAAGGCTTCGTTACCTGCCGTATTTAACAAAGTTACATTGCCCGGATATTCCCACTCTTGATGATAATTAGCAACACCGCCACAACCTTCTATACCATTGGTACCTACTACCAACATCCCTTGAGTGTCACTATACAAATATTCATCATTTATATTTAAGGTTAATATTGGCAAGTCGTGATTAACTCCAATTATATATGCTTGTGTTATAATATCACTGTTTTCAAAACCACATTTAGCAGCTATTGCCCTAATGGAAGTGTTTTGTGTAATGGTGATTGGTGTATTGTATATAGGGCTATTAGTATTAGGCGCAGAGCCATCAGTTGTATAATAAATTGTTGCACCGCCAGCATTGAATAGTGAAATGGTTTGATTGCCATTGTAAGTTCCGGATGAAAGACTAAATACGGGCGGCTCAAGAAATCCAAAATCATCATCATTTGTATTTGCTGGAGATGCCATAGCGCTTTTGGCTAAATTAACGGTTCCATCTGGTATTCTTTTATAAGTTTGACCAGATTTTAAGGGGGTATACATAATGGAGTCAATAATGGTCGTTCCATCTTGAGCCACTAAAAAAACACGTTCACCAGAAGAACTCAATTTAAAATTACTATGATTAATTCCTTGTGCAACGTCATTATCTGCCCAAAACAATAGATGTCCGTTTGCAGGAATAGTTGTAAGTAGAGCATCAGAATTGGGGATTTGAAACTTATTGAGTTGGAAGACGTCATCTGATAAATAGTACCCCGCTAAATCAATTGGATTGTTTGACGTATTGTAAATTTCTATCCAATCATCATACTCTAAAAAATTATCTAAAATGGTGTTATTATTAGAAGCTTGTATTTCGTTAATTACTAAATTGGAATTTACCTGAGCGTAGGTAGTTGGTTCGTATATTTTTACATTTCTGAAAAAAGAGTTGCCATTGGCATTGGCATCATCATCGGCAATAAATACCAGATAATTGAAAGTACCTGAAACATAAGTTCCTAAATCAACTCTAAAAGATTGCCAATTTCCGTTTAAGTTATAATCATCACTAGCAATATTATCAGTTGAAATATTTTGCGTTCCATAAATATTTAAAACATTTGAAGGTATAATACTTGTTAACAAATTATTCAGTCCAATCCCGTGGATTTCTCCTTTAACAGTACTTTTAAATTCAAACTCGAGAATTGTATTGCTTAATACTGGGTAGTTAACTTCAATAGCTTTCCATGCATTGTTAGCAATGTATAACGTAGCGCCATTATTTTGTATTTGGAAAACTCCATTATCTTGATTGCCATTTGAAGACAAAATTGTAAAATCGTTAAAATTGATGCTGGTGCAATTTTGAGCGATTGTAGTTTTAATTGAAAGAATTAGAGTGAATAAAAAAGTAAATTGAACTAGTGTAATTATTTTGTTCATATATTTAATATTATTTGTAAATATGTTTTTTCTCTGAAATGTTTAAACATAAAAAGTCAAAAAAAGTGCCAGTATTAACACTTCGGCATAAGATTTTAGTGTGTAGTTCTATAACGACCAATTATCAAGTTGAAAGTATTATATGTATTTGTTTGACGCTCTATTACAAAACAAATTATCAGTCACAAAACACGGTCTACCCCTTCTTTTTTCGAAAAACATGAAGAAATGATACAACTAAAGCAACATGTTTAATGTTGAATTTCTTTACTTTTCTACGTAAAACATTCCACTTTTGTTTAGCAATTGTTTGGATATTTAGTTCGTAAAAGTATATAATTTACTTTATACATATTTTATTAAAATATTATTCATTCAAGCTGACCTCCTTTTCAAGTGTAATTTTGGTCAAAACATTTTGGTAATTTTCAAAATCGCTATTTATAAAAAAACATCTAGAAAGTGCAAGGCGGCTGTTTTTTTTCTTTCTACGAAGCACCGAAGTTTGCAAACTAGCCCCGATTGCAGCGGTTATGCTGACTGAAGCGTGGGCTTTTGTCGCATAGCTGCAGCATTTGAGCGGAAAGGCGGCTGTTTTTTTTCTTTCTACGAAGCACCGAAGCTGGCAAACTAGCCCCGATTGCAGCGGTTATGCTGACTGAAGCGTGGGCTTTTGTCGCATAGCTGCAGCATTTGAGCGGAAAGCGGGACTGAAGTTATTATAAAGTTAAAAGGTTTCGCTTCAAAAAAATAATGTGAATGTGGCAACTACTTTATTGTATTGATAAACTTGATTAAACAACTATGCTGCCCCCAAATTGCGCAAGGCTAACCAACTCATTAAACCCATACCGGTGTTTAAAGCCGATTCATCAATATTGAATTTCGGGGTGTGTAAACCATACTCGGTATCTAAAGCCTTATTGCCGGTTCCCAATCGATAAAAGCAACCTTTGGTATGATGCGTATAATAAGCAAAATCTTCGGCACCCATTCTAATGGGTACTTCCAGTACGTTTTCTTCTCCCATATATTCTTTGGCAAAATGAATAGCATTTTGTGTGAGCTCTTCATCGTTAATCAAAAAAGGATAGCCAACAGTAATTTGAGCTTCTGCCGTACCACCAAAAGCTTTTGCTGTTTGTGTGGTGATATCTTTAATTATCTGATGGGCTTCCATACGCCAATCTTCATTCATCGTTCTAAACGTACCCAACACGGTTACGGTATCGGGGATGATGTTATAATAACCCTTAGTTTCAATATGGCCAAATGACAATACGCATGGGGTATCAGGGTTAGCTCTTCTACTAACTACTTGCTGCAAGGCGACTATAATTTGAGCAGTCATTAAAATGGAATCGGTAAATTTATGAGGTTGTGCGGCGTGTCCACCTTTCCCGTTCACTGTTATGGTAATTTCATCAGCAGAAGCCATAAAAATACCTGGACGAAAACCTACTTTGCCCACTTCTAATTCTGGCAAAACATGCTGACCAATAATACCCGAAGGCTCTGGATTTTTTAATATACCTTCTTTAATCATTAAGCTGGCACCGCCCGGAAATTTTTCTTCTGCCGGTTGAAAAATGAGTTTAACCGTTCCTTCAAATTCGTTTTTTAGTTGATTTAATATATGAGCTGCCCCCAAAATAGACGTAGTATGTGCATCGTGTCCACAGGCATGCATTACCCCTTCTTTGGTCGATTTATAGTCAATTTCATTTTCTTCTGTAATAGGCAAGGCATCCATATCACCACGCAAAGCAATGGTTTTTTTATCAGGATTATTGCCTTCAATTAAAGCCACCACACCGTGTCCGGCAATATTCGCTTTAAAGGGCACCCCATTTTCTTTTAAAACACTTTGTACATATTTTGCTGTATTTTCCTCTTCAAAAGAAAGCTCAGGATTGGCGTGTAAGTGACGGCGATGTTTAACAGCTTCATCGAAATAATTATTCGATAAGTCTTTTACTTTATTCAGTAAACTCATGTAATTTTTTTACAATTGTATATTAACTATGTCAGGCACCAATCTTGCACTGCTAAAAATACGCAATACCTGCGTATAAAAAGAATAGGCTTCTAAGCGGTTTTCAAAATCGCCGGCATGTAAAATATAATAAGGCATATTATACGACTCGTAGGTTTTTACATCAGGAAACTTATTTAAAAATTTAGCCTTTTTTTCATAAATTTTATCGCGCTCACTACTTTGAATCACTTGTATTCGATAACCCCTTGTTTGGCGGTTATTTTCGTTCATATAAATGTGCTTACGCACCAACTTTTCAATATCGTAGGTTGCGATAATATTTAAAGAACCCACTTCATTAAAAGTTTGCGCCTGTGCTTTTGGCAAAGCGATTAATACGATTATTAAGGTGCACAAAATACTTGTAATTGCTTTCATATTCTTATCTGCAAAGGTATACATTTAGACGAATACTGATACATTGGACACATACTAAATATTCTTACTCCAGTAGTTTTTCATCAGTTGGCTAACCCAATTGGGTTGTTTGATGCTTCCTTTGGGTAAAAATTCTTTCATTACCGGTTTAATATCTAAAACAGGTGTTCTATCAATAGCATCTAAACCAGCAACTATTAAACACTTCCCTTCTTTGCGTATCAACTGAACAATCGTTACACCAATATGATTGGGGCGATCTTTTTTACGCTGAGCAAAAATACCAACTTTGGGCAACGTTTTGTCTTCACGAGGATGTTCACTACCCAATATTACTTTAGTTGATTGATGAAAATAAAACACCACCTCTATATGCGAAAATTGTTCAATACCCTCTAAGGTGCTTTCAGGCAAATCGTCGACCAACTCAACAGTTGAGCTAATTGAATTCCAATGGTCATCCAAGGCTTCCTTTCGGGTATTATGTACGTAGGCAATTGGTTTTAAGTTCATATTCATTTACACTGTTTTAATTAAGCTGTTAAGATATAATATAACTTAAGTTTCTACACTAAAGAAAACGTTATTAAAATAAATATTTAAACAAGGTGCTCCAATGGAACCTGTTCACTTGAAAGAATATATCCAAATAAGTCAACAGGTTCACTTGGAAGAAGATGTCTAATCAAATAGTGGCTGCGTAAAAATTATTGCCAAAACCTGAGTAATATAATTTTGGAACGAAACGAATGAGATTGAAACTAAGTAATGCTACATAAATAAATCTACATTTCTGTCTTTGCCATTTTTCGATATACTTCCTTGAAAAGCCTCGTCTTGGTTCCCCACTATAACTATGTTTTTCGCCTCGTCTATCAAAAAATGACTTTTACATAAAAAGTAGATTTATTTTCTCCGCATTACTAATAGCTATTGAAACTTTAATTTACTCAAAAAAAATTGATAATTATAAAGCAAATTTATATTTTTACCTTACCTTTCAAACTTAGTTCAATAACTTCAAACCATACTATTAGTTCTTAAAAAACCTGTAAGCAAAATTATCAATGTCTTATTCCGCTCCATAAACTACTAGTACATTTTGTAATTTCTTAAACCAATTAGTTTTGATCAAGTTTTATTTAAAGCTACTAATAACCCTATGGCTTCCCTGTAGTTTATCTGCCAACAATTGTATGTTGCCCATTCATTCATTAGATGAAGCGATTCAACAAGCAGATTATATTTTTGAGGGAACGATAATTGCACAGCACACTTTTTGGGATATGGACAGTCTGAATATATTAACGGCACATACTATTCAAATATCTCAAAAGGTATCTTTGAAAACTAATTTAGAAACATCTAAAACACTCGGAAATACAATATTGCTAACCAAAGGTGGACATGTAAATAACGACTACATGTCGTTTAGCGGTGCACCACATTTTCAAATTGGAGATAAAGGCGTTTTTTTCACTCAATCATCTAAGCAAAATATACATAAAAAAAACCAAGAACATTATGTTTGTTTAATTAATAGTCAAACTAATTTTTTAAATCATCATACAGCAAAACATACCATTGGTGAAGAGAATTTCACCCTTCAACAAGTTTATCAAAAAATTGAATCGGCTGCTAAAAGTACCTTTGTTTATTCTTCGAATTCCTCAAGTCAGATAAGGTCTAATAAAACATCGGCGACGATCAGCAATATAAATCCTATCAATTTACCAGCTGATGGAAACCAGGAGTTAAGTATTAGCGGTAGCGGTTTTGGTACATTTACCGGTGAGGCTGCCATTTATATGCCCAATTGCAACCAACCCAGCGGTGTGTCTTATTTAAAGATTCCTGAAAATTATATTAGCCGGTGGAGCAACAACATTATTCAAATAAAAGTGCCGGGTTTTGATATTCAAACAGGTTTTCCTGGTGTTGGATCGGGTTTAGTGCGAATTCGTATGGCTAATGGAGAAGAAATTACTTCTACCCAAAGAATAACTATTTCATACAACCATAAAAAATTAGGCGTTCAAAATATTGATATGATTTCGCATAACAATACTGGAGACATGCCCTTTTATATTTCGAAAAGATTAATTGATGATGGTGCTTTGCCGGCTATTGAAAGAGCTATGGATTTATGGTATTGTGAAACCGGCATTAAATTTTCAATTGAGGGCACCGTTGATGAAACTTGTTATAAAGTAGATAATAAAAACGTAATTAGTTATGATGATGGCTGCTCTATTAGTCAGTTGGGGTTCACCCGTTTGTTGGTAAGTACTTGTTCTTCAAGAAATGATGTGTATTTAAGAGACTTAGACATTATTATAAATCGCGACAAAAATTGGAGTTTTGATTTGGTAGAAACCCCTATTGGAAAATCTGATTTTGCTTCTACCATTTTGCACGAAATTGGGCACGCCCACGTATTAGGGCACGTTTTAAATAATGAAGATATTCTATTCCCCATTGTTCAAAGAACGGCGACTAAAAAGGAGTTGGTAGAAAATAATAAAAAAGGAGGCGAACAGATTTTATTGGAAAGTAAAAATCAAAATGCTTGTACAAACTTTAAACCTGTAAGCACTTTTAATGATGGCTTTTGTTGTAGCCCCTTAAATAGCTTAACGGTTAACTACATTCGAAATCAATCGGCTGTTATTAATTTTGAACATAGCCAAAGCAATACTACTGTAAAGTTGCGTTATCGAAAATTTGGACACCAAGATTGGATTGAGCTTTCAACAAATAATACCAATGCGGTATTAAGTAATTTGGAGGCTTGTGCCAGTTATCAAGTTCAAGTAAGTGAGGCTTGTAAAAGTGATGAAGACGCTCAATTTAATGATAGAGGAACTATTTTATTTGAAACGAGTGGTTGTGTTAATTGCGATCCTCCGGGTGAGTTGTTTTTTACTGGCGTATCTACCAACTCGGCTTTTTTAAATTGGGATGTAGTACCCAATCGCCGCAATTATGAAATGCAATATCGAATAGATTATACGGGTGAATGGAAATATTATCAGTCTGTTTACCCCTTTGTGGTTTTATATGGCTTGCCCGAATGCACGGCTGTACAATACAGGATAAGAATTTATTGTGACAATGAAATTTCGAATTTTTCTTCTATAAGAACGCTTAAAACCGATTGCGATGGCGACAAATTTACAGACGAAAGAAATGACCATGGCTTCTTACTTGCGCCAAATCCCGCAAAAACAAGTATAAGTATTAATCTAAAACAAACCGGCTTTTTACATGCCTATTTTATTTTGAAAGATATCAACGGAAAAGTATTACAACAAGAAACATTGGCTTATAACAATTATGTACTTGACCTTCAAAACCGGTCATCAGGCATTTATTTTGTAGCGCTTTTTGTAGATGGCAAACAATCAATTCAAAAATTTGTTAAAGATTAGTTAGCTTTGGAATTATTCTGCTATCCAAAATCATTTATCAAATATGAACCAATATATAACATGCTTAATCACCTTAATTGTGTGCTTAACGGCTTGCAAAACCAAGCAAAGCTTACCTGAAAAAGTTGAGCTAACTCCAACAATTGAACTAACCGAACAAAAAGAGGAAGGCACACTGGCAGAAAATGCCATGGTCTCATCGGCACATCCATTGGCTACTAAAGTGGGCTTGACAATTTTAAAAAACGGCGGCAATGCTATTGATGCGGCAATTGCCGTTCAATTTGCTTTGGCAGTAGTTTATCCTTCAGCCGGTAATATAGGCGGTGGTGGGTTTATGGTTATTCGCTTAAAAGATGGCACAACTACTACCTTAGATTATCGCGAAATGGCACCAGCACGCGCACATAAAGATATGTATCTTGATGAAGAAGGCAATGCGATTTCGGAGCTAAGCCGCTATGGTCATTTGGCAGCCGGTGTACCCGGCAGCGTTGCCGGTATGTTTGAAGCGCAGGAAAAATTTGGTTCGGGTATAGCTATGTCAAAACTAATTCAACCGGCTATTGATTTAGCAGCAAACGGTTTTCCCCTCTTAGCCAAAGAAGCCAAAAAGCTTAATAAGTTTCGCTCAGATTTTCAACAATACAATCCTGGCAATAGCTATTTAAGAGCAAAAGAAAATTGGGAAACCGGCGATACTTTGGTGCTTACTGATTTAGCCAAAACCTTAGAACGCATTCAAGTTGATGGGCAAAAAGGATTTTATGAAGGGATAACCGCTGGTTTAATCGTGCGAGAAATGGAGCGAGCTAATGGCATTATTTCTTTAGAAGATCTAACCAACTATCAACCGGTTTGGCGTAAACCCATCTTATCAAAATATAAAAAAGACTATACCATTATTTCTATGGGACCACCTTCTAGCGGAGGAATTGCCTTAAGCCAAATGTTAACGATGTTAGAAGATTATGGTTTATCTACCTTAAAGCATAACCAAAAAAACTATGTTCATTTATTGGCAGAAGTAGAGCGCCGGGCTTATGCCGACCGGGCAACCCATTTAGGCGATATGGATTATTGGGAGGTTCCCACAAAAAAATTATTGAATGTAAAATACCTGAAAGAGCGATTGAATAATTTTTCTGAAACTGCTGCAACGCCGAGTAATCAGATTGAAGCGGGCAATTTTAATCCGGCAGAAAGTGAAGAAACCACGCATTTTTCGATAGTAGATGCCGAAGGAAATGCAGTTTCAGTTACTACCACATTAAATGCTGCTTATGGTTCAAAAGTGTTGGTTAGTGGTGCCGGCTTTTTGTTAAACAACGAAATGGACGACTTTAGTGCCAAACCTGGCGTGCCTAATTTATTCGGATTAGTTGGCGGTGAAGCCAATGCCATTGAACCCGGCAAACGCATGCTCAGCTCTATGACACCCACCATTATTGAAAAAAATGGAGAGTTGTTTATGGTCGTTGGTTCGCCGGGAGGGTCTACCATTATCACTTCGGTTATGCAAACCATTTTAAATGTAGTTGAATTTCAGATGACTTTAAAGGAGGCTATTGAAAGCCCCCGCTTTCATCACCAATGGTTACCCGATCAAATATATTATGAAGCAGATAACGCACTACCACAACATACCATAAACACGTTAACCGCTATGCAACACACCACTAAAGCGAGAAGCAGCATCGGCAGGGTAGATGCCATTTTGGTAAAGCCTAATGGCATGTTAGAAGGCTACAGTGATAACCGCGGCGAAGGCGCAGCTTTAGGGTTTTAGCTAAATGAATTAGCCCCCAATGCATAAAAACATCAATTGTTGGTATCCTTTTTTTTAGAAGCGAAACCATAAACCTCGTATAAAGGCGCAGCCCGCCATCCGCTCAAATGCCGTCATGCTGTGAAGAGCATAACCGCTACTGTTCTATCTAAGTGTCTTTCGGTATATTCAATGTCATTTATTTATACATTAAAAATAAATCAACATTCATTATTCGTTAATCGATATTCGTTAAATAGTCATCCGAAAAATATCGAACACCGAATATTGAATATTGAATATTGAATATTGAATGACGAATTTTTCCATTCGAAAAACAACATTTAGCTGCTAAACAACCCAATGCACCTTAGTGCTCGAATAAATTTGAATGAAATTTGGACGAGTACGAGGCGGAAGTTATCAAGCATAGCCAAAGCTATGCTTGGTGTTCTCTAAAACGAAGTAATCGTTCTAATTTTGCCAAATTAACCGACAGTTTGAGCTTGACTGAATACTTAGGTAAGCTTGACAAATTTGTTTGAAATAATATGTGTTTAACAACAAAAAAGCCCACCGGAATCGATGAGCTTTTTATTTATATACTTAAGCCGTTTAACTGAAAGGTCTAATTATTATTCTTCAATTTTTTCAGCAATTCTTTTTTAAAGTCTTCTTCTAGTTTATAGTATTCGCTAACTTTTTCGTTGGGCAATACGGTTTTTAAATCTTTCAGTTTTTCTTTTTTAATTTTAAGCTGTTCTTCTTCTAACTTCATTTTATCATCTGCACTCATATTGCTTTTTTGTTTTTTACTATGATTGTCTTTTAAGCGTTTTTGATGTTTGTTATAAACGGGCCAAAACTTTTCGGCTTCTTGCTTATCTAAATTTAAGCCTTTTGTAATAAAGCCTACTTTTACTTTCTCAACATCGGTAGCTCCTTTTTTCTTGTTGTTATCATCAGTTTGAGCAAAGCCCGAAAGGTTGATGCAAAAAACCGCGATAGCAATTAAAAAGGTTTTAAATATCAAATGTACGCTCATTGTTATAATTATTATTTATTAAGTTAACGTCTAAATCGTCTAAATCTAAGTAAAATTCATAGTCTTCCGGAAGTATTTCTATATTTTGAAATAGGTCATCTTCTATATTACCGGTTACTTCTACCAAATTACTTTCGTTAAAGTTAAAAGAATTTTCGGAAATATACTCTTTTATATCTTGGTTGTTTAACTGGGCAAATTGCGTAGCCATATCAAAGCTGGCTGATTGATTAGTTTGTATTAACCAAAAGCCGGCAACAAACAAAGCAAACATAGCTGCCAAAGCGAATACTCGTTTAAAAGGTTGTAAAGTAATACGTTTGGCAGTGGTAGTTGTTGCAGGAACTTTGGTAATGTTTGACCATATGGTTTCACCCAATGTAGCAAAATACTGCGGCGGAACTTGGTAAACCCCTTCCTGTTGCATTTGCTTTAACAAGGCGTTTAATTCAATGGCTTCTTCACTTTCTTGCTTAACTTTTTGTAAAATGTTTTGCGGCAACTCCTTAAAATAGTTTGCCGGTATTTTATATTCTGACTGATGCAGGTTTTGATTAAGCTGATTTGGCAACAACACTTCCCCGTTAAGCTCATTCATAATTAAGGTCGGCAATATATCGAAATAATGTTCTGGTATCGTGTATAAGGCTTCGTCTTTCAAATATTGATAGGGCTCTATAATAATTTCGCTAATCACATTTAAGTACGTTAAATCAGCATCGTCTTCAACCGGTTTTACAAATACTTTGTTTTTATTGGCCGGATCTAAACCCACATTTTCCAAGTCGTTTAAGGTAAACGATTCGGGTAAGCCATCAATAAAATATCCTTCTGGAACGGCAAAACAATTTGTCCGGTCAATGGAAGCGAGTTTAGGGGCAATGGCGGCTAACTCTTGTAATATGTCATCATTAATTTTCACTGGTATAATATTGATGTATACTGACTATAATAGTTTAATCAACTATTAAGAATTTTTCAATTTTTTTAACAGCATGGTGATAAGATGCCTTTAAAGCACCTACCGAAGTATCCAACACTTGCGACATATCGTCATATTTCATTTCTTCATAATATCTTAACGTAAAAACGACCTTCTGCTTTTCGGGTAACGATTCAATAGCTTGCTGTAATTTTATTTGTATGTCATCACCTTCAAAATAGGGGTCGGCTTTAAGCTCGGCACTCAAATCATAATCATCGGTTTCTAAAGCAACCGTACCTTTTTTCTTTTTCTTTTGTAAAAAAGTGAGGCTTTCGTTGGTAGCAATTCTATATAGCCAAGTATACAGCTTCGATTGCCGCTTAAACTTGTCTAAATTTTTCCACACCTTAATAAAGGTATTCTGCACCACATCATCTGCATCATCATGAAAATGAACCATTCTACGGATGTGCCAATACAATTTTTCTTGATAGGTGGTTATAATTAGTTTAAATGCTTCTTCTTTGGTGGCTTCGACATCCCATTTAGCAAAAATTTGTTCGTCGGTTATTTGCTTCATGCAACAAAAATACGAATATGCCCTTAAAAACCACGATTTTAGGGGTTTATCTCATAAAATTTAATCGTTTTCTAAAATATCAGTAAGTACTATTTTTTTCTTTGAAGCGAAACCTACTCACTTGCAGAGGCGGTAGTCCCGCTTTCCGTTCAAATGCAGTTTGCCAATACACAAAGCCTGCGCAAAACTGCATAACCACTGCAATCGGGGCTAGGCTTCTAACCTCGCCCCATCAAACTTATACCAAATTGACCATAAAATGTAACACAAATTTCGTTTTATTGTTGGCGATATTTTCGTTAAAAATACTCGCCATAGCTGCTGGCTATGCCTGCGTTTGAATCTCACCAAAATAAATTCAAAATTTTAGTGTCACTTTTTATAATCAAATTGGTATTACTCATTTATAAATTATCGCTCCACTTAACCGTATAAAAACCGGCTAATTTTCCCGATTGATCAATCGTAATTCTAATTTCCGGAAATTTGATCGCTTCTTTAAAATTACCTTTAAACCGGTAAATCGTATATTCGTTCGATTCGGGTGGTCGCATCGCCTCAACAAATTCCAAACCTCTAAATCTGCCGTATTTGTCTTTTAAAAATTCGCAAGTCTGCCGAAAAACACCAGCATCAAAACCATTCACCATAGCTTCGTTTGCATGTTCTACAGGTAAGGCACTATAATCATAACTACTGCATCTATCTAAAATTAAATTTGCCATCTGTTCGGCAAACAGCTGTTCTGGTTTGTTGATCTGTTCGGCAGAGATGCGTTCTAAGTTCGAACTACACGCACTTAACAAAACGATCCAACTAACCATAAATACTTTGCTACTGTTTGTATATAAATGGATATGCTTTTTTAAAAAAATTGTCATACGTTTGGTTTACCTTTCTTTTTTCAAAAATAGAAAAACAATAGCTAATAAAAGAATGAAACAATGAATCCACACAATATGAATTATTATTTTGGTAATGACTTACGAGAACATCCTGAAGATAAAATAGCGTTTAAAAAAGGGATTGATTATCTAATAAAACAGCTTGAACAAAAAGAGGAAGTGATTGAACAAGCCAAACTACTTTCTAAAATTGGAACTTACCAAAGGATAGCTGGTTTTTTTAATGCCTCGCTTCTACATTTAAAAAAAGCCAAACAACTATTGGAAGAAAGTAATCATCAACACTTATTTTTAATTAATGAAATTCGCCTTGCCCATACCTTTCAATTTTTAAAACAATTTGAACAAGCCGATGCTTGTTACCAACACATTGAAGACTATATTACGAAACATCCCTCGCATAAAAATTTGCTTCATTTTGTATATCAGCATAACGGCAAAAACTATTTTGATCAACAGCAATATGAATTAGCGGAGACCTGCATTTGTAAAGCCCTCGAATTACACAAAGTTATGGGTAATGAGGGCTTAATTGAATCATCTGCGTTTGCTTTAAAGGTGATTCGCGAAAGCAAAAGTTGTACTTAAAATAACTGAATTTCAATTGTTCTTTATTAATAATACTACCATTCCAATTAAATTTTTAATACTTTTAACCAAAAGTAAACTATTGTGCTTTTAGAATTTGGTGTAAAAAATTTCAGGTCTATAAAAGATGAGGCAGTCTTTTCATTAATTGCCAACGATAATGTAAGTAAGTTGGCTAACGTATTTACACACAAGTTGGCAACGGGTGAAGAAATCAGGTTGTTGAAAAGTGCGGCTATATTTGGGGCTAATGCTTCGGGGAAGTCAAACGTATTGAAAGCACTTTCGACATTTCTCTTTATGATACATCAAAACCATATTGAGGCTGGAGAGGAAATTGAATATTACAATCCTTTTAAATTCAACATGGAAACAAGGGAACAACCCATTTCTTTTTGGATGTCATTTGTTGGTCCAAATGAATATAAGTATAAGTATTCATTTTCATTTGATTGGCTTCATATTGTAGAAGAAAAACTTGAGTTTTATTTAAATGGCATTTCTAAAAGTCCTGAAATTGCTTTATATAGAGAAAAAGAAAAAAATGATGTTCATATTGGAAAATTAAGTGAAAGCAATAAGCAATTCAAAGTATTTCATAATCAGCTTTTTCTGTCAAAGTTTGGAAAAGATGTGCCTCACGAAACAATTACATCTATTTTTACATATTTTAAGCGATATGCTCCTGTATATGTTTATCTTGAAAAATTTAAATCTTATGCTGAAAACTATTTTACTAAAGAAGTTAAGGATAAACCAAAGGTTAAAAAAAAGTTAGTAAACCTATTAAGACTAGCAGATACTAAACTATATAATATTACTATAAATAGCTATTTTGAAACGATTAAAGAGAACAAAAAACAACTTCGTACTGTAATTGATGAAAAAGATATTATTGATATAGTCCACGAAGTTTTTAACGACAGAGAAAAAGTAGGTACAGATATCTTAAACATACAAGAAGAATCAGATGGCACTCAACAATTGCTTTATATTGGCGGTCTAATCTTAGACGTATTAGATCAGGGAGGTATTTTATTTATAGACGAAATAGATTCCAGCTTACATCCATTGTTAGTAAAAACCTTATTAGAATTAGTCCAATCAAAAAAGTTAAACCCTAAAAATGCACAAGTTGTTTTTACTACACACGATATGAATGTGTTGAACCATAATTTATATAGAAGAGATCAATACTGGTTTACTGAAAAGAATAAATTTGGTGAAACCGAATTGTATTCTATGCAAGATTTTGAAAAAGTAAACGAATATACGCCTTTTAATAGTTGGTATATGGCTGGTAAATTTGGAGCTATTCCTAAAATACAATCTATCGAAAAAATATTAGACGGAGAAAATGAGGAAGGATAATTATACCCTGCTTATAGTGTGTGAAGGTGAAAATACTGAACGTGCATATTTCCAAAGTATTAGTGATTTGGCTCAAAACAATTCCGTTGTTTGGACAGAGGGAATCAATATTACAATAAGTCCAATTCTTCGAACCAATGAAAAAGAAGATTTCAATACAAGCCACAAAATCAACCACAAAAAGAAAAGAAAGCAAAGAAAACTGCAAGCTGCTCGCACATTAACACAAAATGAAATTGAAGATAAATATAAAGCTGAACCTATTCGCTTTGTACGTGAAGCGCAATTAGGTTTAAAAGACGGTGCCTTTGACGAAGCTTGGGCTGTTTTCGATTATGATAATAGAAATTGCATTCATGCAGCCTTTGATTTAGCCAATTCGGGCGATAAAAAAGTGAAAATAGCTTACAGTAATTATTCATTTGAAATGTGGGTGTTGATGCATTTTGAGAAAAACAAAACAGCTTTTTCAGCAAGCGAGTGCAGAGAAAAAAAAGAAATATTAAATTGTAATTCGGGGATTCACCTAAATGATTGTTATGGTTCAAAATGTATTTCAGGGTATTTGAGAAAAAAAGAATATCTGATTGAATCTACTAAAGAAACAATCTCACTCTATCCTAAATTAGAAAATAGTTTGGAATTTGCTTTTCACAACGCTGCTTGGTTAAGAAAGCAATATAACCTTAGTCAATCACTTGATAAATTAACTGCTTATACTGACGTTGATTATCTTGTTAAGCGTTTATTCAATCGAAATGACTTAATCAAGTGGATAGGATTTAATAATGACTTCCTAATAAAAAAAACTTTGAAGATTAGATTTGAATCAGACAAAAACAAAATAGTTGTCAAAATTGCAAATGAAAGTCAGGCTACTGAAATCATTGAAAAAGAAGCGATTTGTTTAGAAGATGATAACCACAACAAAGTTGAAGTCGGAAAAAGAATAGTTCTGCAATCTTCAGAAAACAAAAAAATTGAAGTTTCATTAGATAATTTTCAACAATATAAGTATGCTTCTTTTCAATACGAGAATGAAAAAATTATAGCGAGTTTACCTGTCCATTCGTTGTGAAAACCAAATACTACATAATAGCAGGCGAAGCATCGGGCGATATACATGGGGCAAACTTAATTAAAGCCTTACAGCAAGTGGATAAAACGGTAGCTTGTAGAGCTTGGGGTGGCGACCAAATGAAGGCTGCCGGTGCTACGTTGGTTAAACATTATCGCAATACTGCTTTTATGGGTTTTGTAGAAGTAGTGAAAAATATCAAAACCATTAAACACCTATTTGATTTTTGCAAAGCTGATATTAAACAATGGCAACCCGATGTATTGATCTTAATTGATTATCCGGGTTTTAATTTACGGATGGCGGAATTTGGCAAAAAGTTAGGCATCAAAATCATCTATTACATTTCGCCACAAGTGTGGGCGTGGAAAAGTAAGCGGGTTCATCATATAAAAAAATACGTCGATAAAATGCTGGTTATTTTACCTTTTGAAAAAGCCTTTTATGACCGATATCGTTATGAAGTTGATTTTGTAGGGCATCCTTTATTAGATGTACCGTTGGTTGAAAAAAATGACACCCTAACATCAAAATACAACAAACCCATCATTGCCTTGTTACCCGGCAGTCGTCAACAAGAAATTAAACGCATGTTGCCAACTATGTTGAAGATGGTGAGGCGTTTT
>CALHDG010000209.1 GCA_938023075.1 uncultured Chitinophagales bacterium | reverse complement strand
GCCGGAATTGGGATTTGCTCATACACCTCTTCCGTTTTTTTGAACGTGTTGTTATCAAAATCGGTGGGTATTTGATTCCAATCGCCACCTACTACTATATAATTTCCTTTAGCATACTCATCTTCTAAAATGTTTTTTAAGTGTTCCATTTCTTGTTTTTTTAAAGATCCGCCACTGTCGTAAGCAGAGTTGTGGGTATTAATCACCACCAATTGATTACCATTTTGTGTAGCGAAACGCTGCAATAAAAAACATCTTTTTAAAAGATAATTAGATTTAGGCCATGCATAACTGCCAGGAAATTGATAACGCTCACTTTCCATAGGCTGATATTTTGCATAGCTTGCCAAGCCACTCAATATTTTACCCAAGGGTTTATTAAACGGAAAAGGCAAAAACTGCACTTTATAGTTGGTAGCAAAAGTAGAAGTGTGTTGAGACAAGGTCTCATTAAATTTTTGGTATTGATTAATTTTGTAAGATCGCCTTGAGTTTCGATCAACCTCTTGTAGCAAAACAAAATCAACGTTTTGTTGCTGTGCCATAAAGTTTGCGTTTTGTTTCAAATTAGTTTCTGTCCAGGCTTTTTGCCCGAAAACTGTTTTGCCTCCATCATAAAAAAAGTCCATTTGTTTACCCAAGCCGCAGTAGCCCACGTTCCAAATCATAAACCTGAGTTGATCGGGTAGAGGAGTAATTCTTTTGTTGGAGTTGGTCGTTTCCAATTTTTTTATAGCCTCTGGTTTATAAACAGTTAAGGTGCCGTGTATAATTAAACCGATTAATACTAAAGCTATTAACCCAATTAACAAGCCAATGAGTTTGAGTAACATCACAATTATGCGTTTCATTTTGATAAATTATTAAAGAGCAAAAGATAGGGATTTGTTTTGGAGAATTAATAAAAGTAAACATATTTTAAATTGTTGATGTTCAATTCGTCAGTTAAATGTAATGCTACTCGAAAAGTTTATCAAAACAATAATGTAATTAAAATTGTTACAGTATTTTTATAGAAGCGAAACAATCAACCACTAAAAAGCACCGGTCCCGCTTTCCGCTCAAATGCTGCGGCTAGGCTGCAAAATCATGCGCTTCAGGCAGCATAACCGCTGCAATCGGGGCTATATTAAAACCTTCAGTGCTTCGTAGAACGAAAAAACGAGGCACTCTTAAACACGAAAGTATCAAGCACTTTAATAAACTTGTCTTCCACTTCAAATAAATTTTTAACTTAGCACAATGCAGAGATAATCTGCTTACAAAACAAAACAAAACAAAGCTAAATTGATTAGAAATTATGAATTTAACCTTAAAATGGTACAGTAAAGATGGGCTGGAATTTTATGCACGTGCCTGGGAGCCCGATAATACCAAAGCAATTATTTGTTTAGTACATGGTATGGGTGAACATTGCCACCGCTACGATCATTTCGCAGAATATTTTAAAGCTAAAGATATTGCGGTTTTAACTTACGACCAACGTGGGCATGGCAGATCGCAAGGCAAAAGAGGGCACACACCAAGCTATGCTATGTTAATGCACGACATTGCCAAACTGTTAGAACAGCGCAAAGAGTATTTGCCGGAGGCTCCTGTTTTTTTATACGGACATAGCTTTGGAGGCAACTTAGTCAGCAACTATGTTTTGGCAGAGCAACCCCAAATTGCCGGAGCTATTGTAACCGGTAGTTTATATAAATTAGCTTTTGAACCACCAAAGTTTAAGGTTGCCTTAGGTAAAATGATGAGTAATTTTTATGGCGGCTATACCGAAAAAAGCGAATTAAATGCGGAGCATTTGTCTAGAGATACCGCAGTAGTAAAAAAATACATTGAAGATATTTATGTGCATGGTAACGTTAGCGCGCGTATGTTTGTTGATATGTTGGATTCGGGCAACTGGGCTTTAAAAAATGCGGCTAAATTAAGTATACCGATGTTGGTAATGCATGGTTCGGCAGACAAAATTACCTTGCCAGCAGCTAGTGTTGATTTTGCTAATGAAGCTGGCGATTTAGCCACTTTAAAATTATGGGATGGCTTTTACCACGAAATACACAATGAACCAGAGCAAAAAGAAGTGTTTGAGTATGTTTATAATTGGATGAACGGTATATTAGAAAAATAAATAAATCTTCAGTCAATAATCAGTAAATTAGTAATTGACTTAAGTTTCGGTAGTAAAATAACTGCTGTTCCAATGGAACCTGTTCTATTGTGTCAACAAAAGCATGGCAATTATACTACAACAAGTGAACAGGTTCTCTTGGATGGTTTTATGCTTTATATTTTAAATTAAATTAACCTTATTGAGTACTTCAATTTTCATAAATAATTTATATTCAAGTTATTATGAAATATATACTATTACCAAAACTTAAGTAATTGATCTATTTCTCCAGTTTCAATTTTCCTTCTTTTAGCATTTTAAAAAATTGTATCCAAGCAAAAGGATTAATTAAATTGTTGGGAGGTGTTTGCCCCATATAAGTGAATTTTTTGCTTTCGTTGCGTAAATAGGCAGAAGCAGCTTCTTTGCCGTCAACCGGCAGTAAAGTACCTAACTCTCTAAGTGATTCGCGTTCTAAATTTTTTCTTGCAATCGTAATGTCATCATCAGGAATGTCTAATTCTATAAATGCCCGCTTAAAGGCTGCTGGACTAGGCCAAGGGTAAATAACAGTTTCTGGAAGCCGAATGGTATCTTTTTGCATAGTTTGGATGATAGAATATTTGGAAGTCGTTAAATTTTGTGGTAAAGTGAGTATAGCTTTTTGATAGCCTACAGTTGAAAAAACAATTGTATCAGTTTGATATACTGGTAAAGAGAAGAAACCTTCAAAAGTAGTACTAGTTCCTCTTGCGGTATTTTTAACCCCAATGTTTACATAATGCAAAGGTTGTATGCTATCACCTCCGCTAATTACAATACCCGAAAGTTGAATAACCTGCTTTTCACTAGTCTGCTTATTAAGCACTTGTCCGCATAAGAAAGTACTATACAATAACCCTGTTAATATTAGTATGATGCGCATATCGTTTCGAACAAACATCTAAATTAAACGAAATTTATATAAAAGAACGATTGAATTGAAAAAATAGTTGTGTTTGAAGCAATACCAATATGGTCTTATAAAAACTTTCATTTTAAAAAGTGAAGCTTAAGTACTAATTTCGTCAACTTGATAAAGGTAATCAATATTAAAAAATCTTTTGGCGAAAAAGAAGTGCTGCGGGGCATCAATGCAGAATTTGAAGCAGGTAAAACCAGTTTGGTCATTGGTACCAGTGGTTCGGGCAAAACCGTATTTATGAAATGCATTATCGGCTTGTTTAAACCCACAGATGGTGAAATTTATTACGATGATCGATTATATAGAAATCTAGCCAAAAAAGAACGGAAGGCTATTCGTAATGAGATTGGCATGTTGTTTCAAGGTAGTGCACTTTTTGACTCATTAACGGTTGAAGAAAATGTCCGTTTCCCTTTGGATATGTTTACGAAAATGACCAAAAAAGAAAAACAAGAACGGGTTGATTTTTGCTTAGACCGGGTTAACCTTACCAATGCCAACAAGATGTATCCTGGCAAAATTAGTGGGGGTATGATGAAACGGGTTGGTATTGCACGTGCCATAGTGCTTAAACCTAAGTATTTATTTTGTGATGAACCAAATTCTGGCTTAGATCCTAAAACTTCTTTAGTTATTGATAAACTCATTAAAGAAATAACTACAGATTACCATATTACGACGCTTATAAATACACACGACATGAATTCGGTTATGGAAATTGGAGACAAAGTTATTTTTCTTCATCAAGGTTTAAAAGAATGGGAAGGAAACAGCAAAGAAGTTTTGCATAGTGAGAATAAGCTTTTGCACGATTTTATATTTGCCTCAGAATTTCTAAAAGCACTTAAAGATCAATGATTTTTATACCCAATCTTTTTGTAATATTCAAGCTGTTCACCTAAAATGGCGTAAAAATTGTGTAATTTTTATAAACTTTTTACTTGAAAAACAGTATAAGAAAGAAACTATCGTTTTGTTCATAACCAAAATTATATTAATCATATTGGTAAAATCTTCTATTCCTTAAACACATACTAAACTATTTATTAAATTAAATAGGTCTTTTTAAAGTAAGTATAATTTTAAATATATTTTTAAATTCATATCCTTTACTATGAACTCAAAAGAAATCCGTAATAAAATGTATAAATTCTTTTATTCAGAAAAATTTATAGCTACTGTAATGTCTATATTTTTTATAATTAATTTGTCTTATATTGTAACTGGGCAATCAACCGATAATTTGCCTTGTTACAGTATTGCTCAGGAAAATGGTGAGCCTGTTGTGCTATATGAATTAAATCCTACCAATCTTGAATGGAGAAGTATCGGAAATACCCAAAGATTTAATATTAGATCTATTGCAATAGATGCCGAAAATTCGACAATTTTTGCAGTTGATAGTGGAACGCTGGGAACCTTAAATCCGGTAAGTGCCGAATTTGAAGCCATTGGGAAAGTAGGAACAGGTTTTGGAGATTTTGGTTTTATTGAATTTAATAACATAAGAGGTTTAGCATACGACCCAGTTTTTAAAGTATTGTTTGCAACCCATAATATACCTGGTTTTGCTAATAATTCGAATGATTTGTTACTGAAAATAAATCCAAGTACCGGAAGTATAATACGTCATACTATGATGGATTCTTTAGGAGCCAGATTAGTTGATTACGCGCGTATTGAAAAAACAAACTCGTGGACAATTGGGGCTTTACCAATTAGAGACATTAACGATATCGCTTTTCATCCATTTTCTGGGCAACTATACGCCTTTCATAAACAAGGCAAACCCGCAGTTTTATCTATACTCAATATAAATGATGGTAATATAGAACAAGTTATTAATGATGTATCTGAATTGGATGTAGGTGGTTTAGGTTTTGATTTAGCAGGAGATTTATATGGAACATCAATGGCTGATTTTTTAAATAATAAGCTTAGCAAATTTCATAAGTTTGATGTTTTTGTTGGAACATCAGAATCACTGGGAACAATTGATGAATCGGTAAGCGAACGAACCAGTTTTATTTGCTTTGATTGTTTTAAAAAGGCTATTAACTTAAACCCTTGTAGCGATGAAGAAATTAACATTACAAATTATGTGTATGGTGGTCCCGACTATTCTTCTAAGGGTAACATAAATGCCAATGCTACTATTGAGTTCCCTACTATTTATAAGGCTGCCGAAGAAATCCGTCTTTTTTCAAATTTTCAAATTTTAATTTCACCACCTGACCCCGAAGAAAGTATTGATACATTAGTCATTTTTTCTGCAGTAATAGAAAATTGCCAGTAAAATAAATTTTATGTAAAATATCATGTAACCAAATAACTATAATATATGTATCACCTCAAACTATATGTTTTAACCTGCCTTTTATGTTTATTAATATTACCCTTAACTGTAAAAAGCCAATTATTTTCAGACTATCCGTGCTATGCAATTTCTCATAATAACGGTAATACCAATGTGTTGTTTAAATATCAAGTTGGTACTGCTGTTTGGGATAGTGTAGCTGTTACCGGCGCATACGATATAAAATCATTAGCCCTCGACCCGCTCGAAGAATTGATTTACGCCTGCAACGGTCCTCTTTTTGGTACAATTGATCCATTAACAGGAGGGTTTACCGCAGTCGGTTTGGTTGGCTTAGCTCAAAATGGTGTTTTTGGGCTACAACTATTTGATGATGTGGTAGGGCTTACCTATGATAATGAACATGGAATTTTGTATGCCGTTGAAAGAATGGTTACATCTACCAGAAACGAACACGATATCTTGTTTAAAATAGATCCGGCTACAGGAAAATATATTCCTGGATCATTTGTTGATGATGTTGGTAATCTGATTGATTATGTAAGAATACCGCACGTAAATGATGGTACAGAAGAAGAAATGATTTTGGATGTAGAGGATATTGCGATGAATCCTTTAACTGGCGAACTGTTTGCCACACACGATCAAGGCTCTCCTGGTAAAATCACGATTATCGACACAGAAACAGGAGAACTCAAACAAGTCTTATTGGCAGTCTATCCTGCAGATATTGCTGGTTTAACCTTTACCAACTATGGCTTTTTATATGGTACTACAGCCGTTAATACCGATTATGGATCACACGAGGGCATCGTATTGATCGATTATTTAAACGGCTCGCACGATTATTATGCTTCTGTTGATCCAACTAATCGAAATTTTGATTTTCAAGCCGTTGATTGTTATGGTATTGCACCTGGTTGTTATGAAAGTTTGAATTTAGATAACATTCCCATATCGAAAAATTTATACAAAGCAGAATCAGGCATTTCTATTAATAACCGGATATTAGAAAGTAATACGTCGTTAACTTTAAGAGCAGGCTCTGGAGTAAGTATCGATAACAATTTTGAAGCACCTAGTACATGTAATTTTTCAATTGAAATTGGTGGCTGCCAATAATTCCTATATTGCCTTGGAAACTTCGTTTTTAGCAAATATATTCATAGCCATCAACAAATAAGCCTTACTTTTGTGTAATTAGTATGGTATGATTTATTCATTTAAAGGTTTTATTCCGGTAGTTCATCCTTCGGCATATGTACATCCGCAAGCCTCGGTAACGGGTAATGTGCGCATTGGAAAAGATGTTTTTATTGGTGCTGGTGCCAGTATACGAGGCGATTTTGGTGGTATTGACATTAAAGATGGTTGTAATGTGCAAGAAAATTGTATCATTCATATGTTTCCGACGGTACAGGTGGTGTTAGAAGAAATGGCACATATTGGGCATGGTGCAGTTATTCATGGTGCACATATTGGTAGAAATGTATTAATTGGTATGAACAGTGTAATTATGGATGATGCCATTATTGAAGAAGAATGTATTATTGGTGCCTTAAGTTTTGTTAAAGCTAAAATGCTTATACCGAAACGTAGCCTCGCTGTTGGTCATCCTGCAAAAATTATTAAAAAAGTAAGCGACGACATGTTAGCTTGGAAAACTAAAGGCACCTTGCTTTATCAAAGTTTGCCTGCCGCCTATCATCAAACCACTCAGGCTGTTGAGCCATTAAGCGAAATACCAACTAAGCAACCCAAGCAAAAAAAATTATTTGAAACTTGGGAGGCTATAAAAAATAGAACAACATAAATGTTAACGGCCTGTTGATGATGATTTTTCTGATAGTTATACTTGTTTTAGCTAAAGATTTTGATTGCTACGAAGCAGCGAAGTTTGAAAACTAGCCCCGATTGCAGCGGTTATGCCATTTTGAGTGGCTTTTGCAGCGTTGGCAAATGGCATTTGAGCGGAAAGCGGGACGGGTGTTTATTAGTGGTTAGTCGGGTTGCTTCAAAAAAAAATTAATTACTGGCAGGTTGCAATTTCAACCGCGAAATTAGTATTAGAGGGTACGGTAAAATTATTATTTAGGCTAACCTGATCGCCTGCTTGAAAAACTACGGCTCCATTGTTGGTAATAGTGCCTGCCGAGTTTATAGTTTGTTCAGCGGCATATACCGCATTATTGAGGGCTGAATTGTTAAGCGTTAAAGTGGGTACACAACTATCAAAAATTACGGTATACTCTGCAGTTTTAGTTTGGTTGGTAAAAACATCGGTGGTGCTAATGGAAAAAGTTACTTCTGTACCTCCGCAAGCATTGGCTAAGTTACTAGCATCAAAAGTATAGGGTATCATATCGGTAATAATACCTCCATAGCAGGCACTATTAATACTACTAATAGCACCCGAAAGTTGCCCTCCGCTTGAGCCGGTTAAACTATTTTCAATTATTACAGGCGTACCACCATTTACAGCGTACGAAAAAGAGTTGACCATTTCGGAGGGTATCGCATTAGAATAATCGCCAAAGGGCGTACAGTCGGCAATAATACTTTGCCCTTGTGCATAAATTTCAACATCTTGATTGCAGGGTACAATAACGGTAGTGTTCGACCGGGTTGCCCAATTCGATATTTCAGTAGCGATAACCGGTTGCCCGTTATTAAAAGTATTGGTAATATTGGCTTCAATTATACCTAAGTTAGTCAATAAATATTCACTACTATTTAATTCGGAGTCAACAGTCTTGTCTAAACTTCTAAAGTTAACATCAGTTGTAGCATACAAAGCCATTTCAATTTGGTATCGTGCTCCGTCGCAAATTTCAAATCCGGTGTTAGTTCCAATTATAACCTGTTCAATTTCGAAACTTTGACCGCAAATAGTGGCTTTACCTAAATCTAAATGAACGACACCCAATAGATTGTTTGGTACAGGAGCTAAAACGTTGCAATTTCTTATTTGACTATTGTTGGGCAACAATTGAAAAACGTATATATCTATGCCTAAAATAAAGTCACCGTCATTACAACCGGCATTGGCAAAGGTAATATCATTAATTTGAATGGAACGATTTGCGGCGTTAAAAACAGGTGGACTTGCGGTTAAACTTGCTGATCTAATACAAGTATTAATATCGCATTGCGCTGAAGCTGGTATATAAAAACAACTATAAAAAAGGATTGCTAAACCTACAATAAAATAGTGTGCACTTTGATCATTCATCATATTATTTTCCATTAATTTTAACATGCTTTAAACTATTATTCAAATAAAAAGCCACTTTATTAGATTAACATATCGAACAAAACGTTGCTTAGGAATGCTATAATAATCAATTTACCATCTAACTTTGCCATTTTCTGACATACTTCTTTGAAAAGTCTCTATAGCTATTATACCAAATTTAATAGCAGCAGGTTACACTTTTTATATGATTTGATTAGTAATACCAAATTAACCATAAAATGTAACACGAATTTCGTTTTATTGTTGGCGATATTTTCGTTAAAAATACTCGCCGTAGCCGCTGGCTATGCCTGCGTTTGAATCTCACCAAAATAAACTCAAAATTTTAGTGTCACTTTTTATAATCAAATTGGTGTAAGCATTTATTTGCTTTATTATAGAGTGCCAATAAAAAGCCCTCGATTAGGCAATAGCCCTTCAAAAGTAAAGTGCGCGTGTAAGCCGGCTTTTTCCATAATAGATAACATTAATGCTTGCGGGATTAACCACATAGTATGTGGCTCAACAAAATATTGCACCCCTTTTTCTTTGTTGGTAATTAAATAATGAAAATCCATTTGGCAAATATCGTTGTCATCTAAGGTATTGGTGTTGTGTCTGCTTATTTTCAAATCTTCCCAATCGTGATGCAAAGCACCTAAGTGACCAACGGTAAATTTTTCTTTTTGTACAAAAGGCTCAATCACTAATAAACCGCCCGGCTTTAAGTGCTTAACCATACAATGTATCGCTTTGGTCAAATCTTCTTCATGTAGCATGTAAGCAATAGAACTAAATAAACAAACTACCGAATCATATTGTTTTCCCGTATCAAAATTGCGCATATCACTTTGTTGGATGTTTACCTGCGGCAATTTTTGTTGCGCTTCCTTTACCATATTCGGGCTAATGTCTAAACCTTCTACAGTATAATCTTGTTGTAAAAACTGTAAATAGTTTCCCGTTCCGCAAGCCACTTCTAAAACAGTGTTGATGTCAATTGAAGCCTTTTCCTTAAAAATTGATTGTAGCTTTTGTGTTTCTGCTTGGTAATCTTTAAAGCTGTAAACGCGATCATAATACGCTGCTGATAAGTTATAGTAATCCATACTTTTACATTCGTTTTAAGTATTGATAATTTAATTATTAAGTGATAAGTTCAATTAAGTTATGTTTTTTTGATTAATATGAAATGAACTTAGAAATTTGTTATTTAATTATTTACGATTATAACCCAAATGTCGCAACATCAATTCGTTGTCGCGCCAATTTTCTTTTACTTTAACATGCAGTTCTAAAAAAATCTTTTTACCAAAAAATTGTTCCGCATCTATACGTGCTTCTGTACCTACTTTTTTGAGCTTGCTGCCTCCTTTTCCAATTAAAATAGGTTTGTGCGATTTTTTATTGCTGATAATTAAAGCAGCAATTCTAATAATGTTGGGTTCATCTTTAAAACTATCAATCACTACATCAACCGAATAGGGTATTTCATCGTTGTACGTTTTCAATATTTTTTCTCTAATAATTTCTGAAATGAAAAATCTTTCCGGACGATCGGTTAAAGCATCATTCGGGTAATATGCAGGATGTTCTGGCAAATAGTTGTAAATCTGTTTAAAAAGAGGTTCGATACCCGTTTTTTCTAAGGCAGATATGGCGAGGTAGTTATCCGCTGATAAATGTTCTTTCCAATAACTCAGTAAAGTATCTGGTTTTTCATTAGGTTTTAGCTGATCAATTTTGTTAATCAGCAATATTTTTTTTGCCGGCGATTTATTGATGGATGATAAAAACAATTCCAAATGTTTAATTTGAAGTTTGGGCTCAACCATAATTAATAAAACATCCGCATCTTCATAAGCATCTTTTACAAAGCGCATCATCGATTTTTGTAACTCGTAATGTGGTTTGATAATGCCTGGTGTATCAGAATAAACAATTTGAAAATCCGCTCCATTAACAATACCCAAAATACGATGCCGGGTGGTTTGTGCTTTGGCGGTAATAATTGCCATCTTCTCTCCAACTAAGGTATTCATTAAGGTTGATTTGCCCACGTTGGGTTTACCAATAATATTTACAAAGCCCGCTTTAAATGCCATATGTATTTAACTGATGATGTGGTTAAGAAACGCCCGTAAAGGTATACATTTTTGACTATGGTTTTAGGTATCCGTTTTCAAAACAAACAGTTGTTGAGCAAGCTTTTCTAATTGTTTAGTAGAGATACAGCATTCCATGTCCTCACCACCGTAACCATGCTTTAAAGGGTGGTTTCTCCGCTTTAATTTTAATGCTACGCCTATTTACTTTATCTTGCTGCTCGAATAACAATACAAAAACGTATGAACAAATTGAGCAACTATGTACAAGGTAATTGGGTAAATGGTGATGGAGATGGCGCACCATTGTATAATGCAGTAAATGGTGATACCATTGCCTATGCCACTACTAAAGGCTTGGATTTTGAGGCTATTTTAGACTATGGCAGAAGAATTGGAGGACCGCCTTTGCGTAAGCTTACTTTTCAGCAACGGGGTTTAATGCTCAAAAAATTGGCTTTGTATTTAACTAAAAGAAAAGATAAATTTTATGAAGTCAGTTATAAAACGGGTGCCACTAAATTAGATAGTTGGATTGATATTGAAGGTGGCTTTGGTAACTTATTTGCCAATGCTTCATTACGTAAAAACTTCCCTAATCAAACTTACCACGTTGATGGAGATGCCATTGACCTTTCGAAAGGTGGTAGTTTTATGGGGCATCATATTATGGTACCTAAGGAAGGGGTTGCCATACATATTAATGCCTATAATTTTCCGGTTTGGGGCATGTTAGAAAAAGTTGCTGTTAATTGGATGGCAGGCGTACCGGCTGTTGTAAAACCGGCAACCGCTACTTCCTTTTTAACCGAAGCTGTGGTTAGAGATATTATCGAATCTGAAATTTTACCGGAAGGGGCTTTGCAATTAATCTGTGGTTCGGCACGCACTATTTTAGATGGAGTACATTCGCAAGATGTGGTAACCTTTACCGGCTCGGCAACTACGGGTCGATTGTTAAAAGCACATCCCAAAATAATTGAAGAAGCGGTGCCTTTTAATATGGAAGCCGATTCGTTGAATTGTTCGGTATTAGGCGAAGATGCAGCTCCCAGCACGCAGGAGTTTAACTTGTTTATTAAAGAAGTAAAAAAAGAAATGACGGTTAAGTGCGGACAGAAATGTACAGCTATTCGCCGTATTATTGTGCCTGAAAAATATCTGGAAGATGTACAAATTGCTCTTGGGAAAGCACTAGCCAAAGTGCCCATAGGCAATCCGGCTTTAAAAGAAGTGCGGATGGGTGCCTTAGCTAGCAAAGCTCAGGTTGAGGAGGTTCGAGAAAAAGTAGCAGAATTGACTCAAACTGCTGATATTGTTTATGGCGATTTAAATAAAGTAGATTTGTTAGATGCCAATGCCGATGATGGTGCTTTTTTGTCGCCATTATTATTGTTAGAAAAAGAACCCCACAAAAATATTGCGGTTCACGAGGTGGAAGCTTTTGGTCCGGTAAGTACTTTAATGCCCTATAATGATTTACAAGATGCCATTGAGTTGGCAAAAATGGGTAAAGGTTCTTTGTGTTGTTCAATCGCCACTTTCGATGATCGTATTGCGCGCGATTTTGTAGTGAACGCTGCCAGTCATCACGGCAGAATATTGGTACTGAATCGTGAGAATGCTAAACAAAGTACCGGACATGGTTCGCCTTTGCCTACTTTGGTTCATGGTGGTCCGGGGCGTGCCGGAGGTGGAGAAGAAATGGGTGGTATGCGCGGTGTAAAACATTATTTACAGCGTTGTGCCATACAAGGTACCCCAACTACTATTTCTGAAATTACGGGCATTTACCAGGCTGGAGCAAAATACAAAGCATCCCCTATGCATCCTTTTGCATATCATTTTGAAGATATTGAACCGGGTATGTCTATACAAACTCATAAACGTACCATTACCGACAGCGACATTCAAAATTTTGCCAATTTAACATGGGATCACTTTTATGCACATACCGATATTACCTCTTTACAAGGCACTATTTTTGAACGACGGGCGGCTCATGGCTACTTCATTCTCGCTGCTGCTGCTGGTTTGTTTGTCTATCCAAACAAAGGTCCGGTTGCTGCTAATTACGGATTAGAAGACTGCCGTTTTGTAAAACCGGTTTATCATAACGACACCATTTATGTACGCCTTACTTGTAAGCAAAAAATTGACCGCGACACCAAGGGCAGAGAGCATCCGGCAGGTGTGGTCAAGTGGTATGGTGAAGTGTTTGACCAAAACGATGAGTTGAGTGCTATCGTTACGGTGTTGACTTTGGTGCAGAAAAAAAGTCCGTTTATGGAAGTAAATCTAAAGTCGGTAAGCCAGGCTTTAAGTTTGTTAAAAGAAGATACGAAACCGAAATGGGGTAAAATGACGGCACAAGAAATGGTAGAACATTTGCGAAACTTAATGGAAGTAGCGGTTGGCAATCGACATATGGACATTGTTACACCGGAAGAACATTTAGAAAAATACCAGGAGAGTTTGTATAACCATCGAGCGATGCCGAAAAATTTCAAAGCCCCTTATTTAAAAGATGGTGTTCCTTTAGAACCGCAATTCGAAAATTTTGAAGCTGCCCGAAAAGGCTTTATTGAAGCATATGCAGCATTTGAACAATATCACAAAGAACATCCTGATGCTGTTTTTAACCACGCCGTTTTCGGACCATGTGATAAAGAACTTTGGGATTTACAAAATCGTAAACACTTTACCCATCACTTTCTGCAGTTTGGGTTGGTTTAGGATATTTGTAAGAAATGTCATTTCTTAAAGTGCTTGAAAGACAAAAAATACATTAATTTATAAATCATAAATTTATTTTTGTTTGTATTATTTACATCTCATTAACTTAAGTTTCGATAGTAAAACAATTGCTGCTCCAATGGAACCTGTTCCATTGTGTCAACAAAAGTAAGGCGACTTTGCTACAGCAAGTGAACAGGTTCACTTGGATAATTATATGCTTAATGTTTTTATTTTGGATTAGTTTGATTTTGGGTTATTGACCACTTCAATTTCCATAAATTATTTTGATAAGTTTATCAAATTAGTTGAGACTTTCTTGTTTCGATTATCAGCGTTTTTTTTCTTTGTACGAAGAACCGAAGTTTTTAAACTAGCCCCGATTGCAGCGGTTATGCCATTTTGAGTGGCTTTTGCAGCGCAGGCAAAATGGTATTTGAGCGGAAAGCGGGACCACTGTTATTATGATGCTACAAAGTTTCGCTTCAAAAAATATTTAAAAAGTGTCAGCTGCTTTCTTGTTTTAATATACTTGTCGTTATTTTTAATCAAATTATTACAAAACAAATACTACAGCCAAAACTTAAATCATTAATAATTAAACATACTTATGATTACTATTGAATTTATCGAAATGTTTAAAAAGAATGATTTTGGTCACTCGCTTGTATATTCAGAATTCCTGACCCCAATTCCAAAAATCAATACTTGAAGTATACCTCTTCGTAAAATAAAAACATATAAATTTATGCTATCAAGACCTGACAGGTTTTTTGAAACCTGTCAGGTCTAAGGGCTACCTATCAAACCATTTACTTTTTAGGTGGCACTTCATTTTACGAGGGGGTCAAGAGTTCTGAAATTATAAAATAACAATCCTATAACCATCAATACCCCATATTTTGCACCAACTTGCTGCTGGCTGCTAAAGCATTGGTTGGTATCGGGAAAACTCTTACGAAAGGTTGGGTTTCTGGCTTTTCCGTCCAGGCTTTGTTAAATTGCCCAAACCGAATCATATCCGTCCGGCGGTGGCTTTCCCAATAGAATTCGAAACCCAATTCATCTAATAAACCAGCTTCATCAATTGAACTTAGTTCGACAGCACCGCGAGCTGTTCTAACCGCATTCACATCTTGCAAGGCACCGGCTGCATCGCCCATGCGTAGTTTGGCTTCGGCACGCATTAAGTAAGCTTCGGCTAAACGCATCAATACGGGATTAATATCGGTATCCCATCTACCCGGTCCGGGCGTATCGTATTCATATTTAAAAACGCGGGCACCGGCAAATTGATTCGATTCATTGAGCTTGCCAATATCTTTAGTATAATCAATCGGCAAATTATCACGCAAAAAGTTTTTCAATACCTCTATAATTAACATGCCATCGTCGTTTCGTTTAAAGGTGCCGCCTTCGGTTGGGTTGCCATCTACATCAACCGGCACCGGACCGTGCTGCACCCCAAGCTGAATACCTCTGTTTAGTTGATAATCATCCGGGTCAATCAATCCTGGTTCATTGGGGTAATTTGCCTTATGATAACGAGGATCTTCGGTATCCCAACTGTCTACAAATTCGGGGGTTGTAGCAAAGCCATTCCAACCGCGATAACTTCCGGCATCGGCAGCAAATTGCCCCTGACTCATCACCATAGCCGTAAATGCCCGGTTACATCCGTTCTGCCCGGCAATACAATTTACTACAAATATCAATTCGTCTGTACCATTGTTCATATCGCTGTTGCCATCAAACATGCTAAAATATTCATTGGCTAAAGCATAGCCTCCATTGTCAATAATATCGGTACAATAGTCTACTACTTTTTTCATATCATCTGCATCAAAATTAAAGCTACCGGCGTAGCGATCATTATATACCGCCTTATTCAAATGTAAACGTGCCAATACAATTTGAGCAGCGGCTTTACTAAATTTTGCACCTGAAGCAGAACTAACTTTGTCGCCCAAATTAGGTATGGCTTCTTCTAACAAGCGCACCATTTCTGTAATAGCTGCGTCACCGCTTAAAACTTTATTTTCGTTTGTGTTAATATCAATATAGGGCACCTGCGCATATAAATCGAAAATAAAGCTCATATACATTGCCAGCAAACCTTGTGCCTCTGCCCGCTTGGGGGTAATTAATTCATTGGCTTTTGCAGTTGGCGTATTAAAGGCAGTTAATACCTCTAATGCGGCGGCAATACCGCCTTGTAAATAACCCCAAACATCATTTACACTTACATCCGAAGGATCCCAAGTGTGGGTATGCAGGCGCACATATCTGCCGCCATCAAACCAATCGCTGGTTACCCCATCTTGCCTAAATCTAACTGGCGTAATGGCAATATCGGTTGTACTTTCCTGTAAGTTAAAATAATTCCGTTCTGTAAAATTAGGAATTAACTCGGCATAAATGGCAGCTACTAAATTGTCTAAAAACGCAGGGTCAGGGTTTTCTAGCAAGGCTTCAATGTCAGCTACCTGCACTTCATCTAAAACCGCTTCTTCTAAATCAACACAACTATAAAAGGTGAACAATAAGGCAAATGCAATGCTTAATTTTTTCATCATACTTTTTTTGTATTGGCAAATTTTTAGGAATGCTATAAAAATAAATTGACTATTTGTATTGATTCTTTTTCTTCCTGGTTTGTCGAAACGCCTCGCCTTAGCTAAGGTTAAGCTGTTTTTTTCGCCTCATCAGAAAAAAAATAGTCTAAACTAAATTAGAAAATTTGTTTTCTCAAAATTCCTTAAAAGTTAAATATAAGGTTTTTTTTGTAGAAGTGAAATAGTTTTAGTTGATATTCGTTTTTGCTTTAAGGTAATACCAAGTTGACCATAAATTATAATGCAAATTTCTTTGCATTAATCAGTTTTGAAAACTTAAGTCCAGCAGAAAGAGCATCAGCAAAAAAGATGACTTAACTATACAACTTACAAATTTAAGTTTATAATAAAGAACAAGTTTATCCAAACAACAAATGTAGTTGACCCTTTTGCATTGATTTTTTGAAGCGAAACTTCTTAGCTTTATAATACC
>CALHDG010000208.1 GCA_938023075.1 uncultured Chitinophagales bacterium | reverse complement strand
TGTTTGCCACCTCTTTTTCAAAAGTTTCTCCTTCACTTTTAGCAATTACCGAAGCGGCTGTTGCATCGCCGGTAACATTTACAACCGTACGTAACATATCCAAAGGGCGGTCAATAGGGAAAATTAAGGCAATCCAAGCGGGGTTCATCCCTACCGATTCTAAAACTAAAATCAACATCACCAAACCGGCAGAAGGTACGGCAGGTGCACCAATAGAGGCTAACGTAGCGGTCCCTACAATAGTTAGTTGATCAGAAAAAGTTAAATCGAAACCAAAAAATTGTGCTAAAAACACGGCACAAATTGCCTGATATAAACTAGTACCATCCATATTTACGGTTGCGCCTATGGGCAATACAAAACTAGTGGTATCTTCTGATATTTTGAGGTTGTCTCTTACCACTTCCATTGTAACCGGAAGGGTAGCAGCACTAGAACTAGTAGAAAATGCAAACAATTGTGCCGGACTAATTTTCCGGAAAAACTCCATATAACCAAATTGACGAACATACAACTTTTGTATTAAAGGATACACTACCAATATAAAAAAGAATAAACCAATAACCGCCGTTGCCGCAAACCAACTTAAGCCTCTTAAAATAGACCACATTAGCTCAGGCCTATCTTGTGCCATTTTTGCTAAAATACCTGCCATTAAACAAAATACAAAGAAGGGCGCGGCTCTCATCACCATTTCAATCATACGTAAAATCACTTCATTAATGCCATCCACTACCGCCATTACCGGTGCACCTTTTTCTTTTGGAATTAATGCTAAGGCAATGCCAAAAAAAATGGCGAAAAAGATGATTTGCAACATCAAGCGATTATTGCCTAAAGCCTTAAATAAATTGTCGGGAACCATATCTACAAAAAAGCGCATCACGCCACCTTCTTTCATTTTTTCAGCATCGGTTTTTTTGCCGGCTACTTTGCTATCACCACTTTCTCCTTGAAAACTTTTAATGTTGGCTTCTAAGGCAACCTTTTCTTCCGGGCTAAACTTGGTGCCCGGCTGTATCGTATTTACCAAAAACAAACCCGTACTTACTGCAATTAAGGTGGTACATATGTAAAAGCCTAAAGTTTTTAAGCCTATTCTGCCTAACTTCGTAATATCTGATAAGCCTGCCACGCCTTTAATGATGGAAAACAACACTAAGGGTACTGCCAACAATTTCAGCAGCTTTATAAAAATAGTTCCAAATGGATCAATCCACTGAATAATAAACCGACTTAAGCCTAAAGTACTGCCGATAAAAGCCACTACTATTCCTAAGGCTAAACCAATCAATATTTTCCAATGTAGTTTCATAACGTACTTGTTTGCTCACAAGGTCGTCATTTTTTTTAAATTCTAAATCATCAAATTTCAAAGAGCAAATTCTAAAATTGCTTTGGTCCTTTAATTTAGATTGTATATTTGTGCCGCAAGAAAAAAAAACAAAGTCTATGGAATTTCAATCGATATTGTTAAACTATCAAAATAATATTGCACACCTTACGATTAACCAGCCGGCAAAGTTAAATGCGTTAAACAAACAAGTTTTTACCGAGTTAGACCAAGCCATTACTTTAATTGATAAAAATGATACCACTAAGGGTATTATTGTAACCGGAGCTGGAGAAAAAGCATTTGTTGCAGGAGCAGATATTAGCGAATTTAAAAATTACTCGGTAACTCAAGCTGTTGAAGAGCTGTCAAAAAAAGGGCAACAGGTTTTTAAAAGGTTAGAGTTGTTTCCAAAACCGGTTATTGCCGCAGTCAACGGTTTTGCCTTAGGCGGTGGTTTAGAGTTAGCCATGGCTTGCCATTTACGCATTGCAAGCGATCATGCGCGCTTCGGGCAGCCAGAAGTTAATTTAGGATTAATACCCGGTTATGGTGGTACGCAACGTCTAATTCAATTGATTGGAAAAGGTAAAGCTTTAGAGTTATTAATGACTGCCGACATAATTAAAGCACCCGAAGCCTTGCAATTGGGTTTAGTCAATCATGTAGTACCACAAACTAACTTAATTGCCAAATGTGAAGAAATGATTACCAAAATTGGAAGTAAAGGTCCGGTAGCCATTACAAAAATTATTGAATCGGTTGATAATTATTTTAATTATTCGGGCAATGCCTTCGATAAAGAAGCGGACCTGTTTGGTGCCTGTTTTGATACCCAAGACTATAAAGAAGGAACGGCTGCTTTTTTAGAAAAACGGAAGGCTGAGTTTAAGGGTAATTAAGGTGCATTACTGCTACTCTTTTTGGTTGGATAGATTTTGGTTTGATAGAATTGTTGACGCCTTTCAAATGAATAAGGCTGTTGAAAGAAAACAAATTTATTTTTTTTATCATTCTTTTAGTTCATCGTTATTAATATTTAACAATTCCTTATTATTCCAGAAGCCTTTATCTAAACAATAAAGTGGTTGACATTTTTGCGTTAATTTTTTTTGAAGCGAAACCATTTAGCATTACCGAAACACCCGTCCCGCTTTCCGCTCAAATGCCATTTGCCAACGCTGCAAAAGCCACTCAAAATGGCATAACCACTGCAATCGGGGCTAGTTTGCCAACTTCGGTTCTTCGTAGAAACATATAAAACAACGGCACTCGAAAACAAGAAAGTATTAAACACCTTAATAAACTTGTTAAAGGATTTAAATTATATTTTACATTTACACTTGATTAGGCTAAATTTTAAACTTTTTGACTAAGCCTATTGCACTCATACTTCTTCAAAAAGTAGCTCTATAGCACCACTATGAAGCGATTTTTTGAATCGCCTAAGCACAAAATCCAGAAGTAAAAAAGCCCAAAAATCAACCTAAACAAGTATAGCCAAAGTGCTGTTCTCCAACAAAGTAATCACCAAATTGGCTACCCGTCTAACACCAGACAAAATCCGTCATTCTGAGAAGATGCTGAACGAAGTGAAGTACTTGCTCAGAATCTGTCAGATTGAAAAAGAGTATTGGTTATGCTAACGTTGGTTGAAGTAGCAAGGAGATACTGAGCATTTATTCCGCTTTGCTCCAGATACTGAATCAAGTTCAGCACAGGTCTTAGTATGACGAGGGTGTCCGGGCTTAGACGGGTTGCCGCCAAATTAACCAACACTATTAGCCTTACAGCTTACTTTGCCTTATAAAGCAACCATGGCTTGAAAGTGTTTCATCTTTTTCAAATACACATGTTTGTTAACATAATAAGCCATTCTATCTAACTTCAAATAGTTGATGCCGCCGGTCAAATCTGCTCTATTCTTTAAGATGCATTCCATTAACTTTTGGTAGCCTTTTGTGTTTTTATGTTGCGCCAAAATCGTTTTAGCAATCAATGCACCTTGTTCATACCTGCCTTGCCAACCCAACCCAATGGCTTCTAACAAGCCAATAAAATATAAATGCGCTTCATTTGGTGGAAAAATATTTAAGAATAAATGCGGCGTGTTGCCTTTTAAATTTAGGTGTTTTTTATCAATAAACGGATAATGTAACTTATAGCCGGTAGCCAGTAAAATGAGATCATATTCTTTGGTAGAACCATCTTTAAATACTACAAAAGTATTGTTTAGTTTTTCAATATCGGTTTTCACCCCAATATCGCCATGCCCAATATAATGTAAAATTAAAGAATTGACGATAGGATGTGATTCATATAACTTATGATCGGGTTTAGGAAAACCAAAACGGCTAGGTTTGCCAATCATAATATTTAAAAGTCCTCTATCAACTAATTGTTTAATAGATGAAGGAAGTTGAAATTTGCCGCCAATAGTATCTGCCGGTTTTCCAAAAATATATTTGGGTACAAAATGGTAACCTCTCCGCACACTAATATCAACCAATTGCGCATGGTGAACGGCATCAATAACAATATCGCAACCACTGTTGCCGGCTCCCACTACCAACACCCGTTTATCCTTCAACATGTCAGGATTTTTGTAGGCTTTGGAATGGATAAGGTCGTTTGAAAAATGACCCTTAAACCTTGGGATGTTCGGCTCTGATAAATTACCATTGGCTATAACAATACCTTTAAAATGATAAGTTTCGTTTGTTGTTTGAAGTACCCAAGTGCTGTCTATTTGTTTAGTAATTTTTTCAACACTAGTATTAAATTTAAAATTTTGTCGTAAATTAAAGTGATCAGCAAAATCATTAAAATAGCTACACAATTCTTGATGCGATGGATAGTCTGCCACCTCATCTTTCATCGGGAATTCGGCAAACTCGGTCATGCGTTTAGAGGAAATTAAATGCGCCGATTGATAAACGGTTGAGTTGGGGTTATTAACATCCCACAAGCCGCCCACAGAACTATGTTTTTCAAAACCAAGATAGGGAATGTTGTATTTTTGAAAGTTGCGTGCCATTGCTAAACCCGAAGGTCCCGCACCAATAATGGCATATGCCTCTTTGTAGTTTATCATTTTTTAGTACTTTGATAATTTATATATTTGAAAAACTTCTCTTGAGTTTTTACTAGGCAAGTGTTTGAAATGTTTCTTTAACTTGTCGTTAGCAAGCACCGGGCGGTAACACATTAAATTAACCTGATAGGGTTTAAATTTAGACAAGTGGAAAAAACGCAATATACCAATTAAGCGTTCATATAACTTTTTGGGCAATTCAATATATTTACGGTTTAGCTGATTGGCTATTTCCTTTAAAGTTAATATCCCATCGCCACTTAAATTGTAAGCACCCGTTAAATTTAAATTGAGACAACCTTGCAGTATTGCCTTCGATACATCTTCATCTAAAATAAAACAAAAAGGTGAGGCAAACCCTTTAATACCAACCAGCAGTTTATTGTTAAAATAATTACTTAATGGCGTATTGGTATTTTTTCCGAGAATGGTGCCCGGTCTGAATATTAACGTTTTTATTTCAGGATGCTCTTCATTAAATTCATCAATTAACTTTTCTGCCTGCGCTTTAAAATAGCTGTACGGAAATTCAGTGTTTCCCTTAATTCTATAATCTTCGGTTATCAATGCTGGATGTTCGGGAAAATAACCATAAGCTGCACCAGAACTGATAAAAATAAATTTCTTGACTTTATATTTTTGTACCGCATCCAGTAAATTTTTCAATCCGCCCAATTCAATTTGTTCCATTTCTTCAAACAACATACCCCTTGGCGGATTTAAAATACATGCAGAATGTACAATGAGGTCAATTTGTTTTCGTGCAATCCATTCACCTACTTTAGGTGATCGTATATCGGCAATTACATGAGTATATTTTTCTAAGTGCTTTAAACTGTGTACACATTCTTTTACATCTATACCAAAAACATGATTGATTTGGTTAGATGTTATCAATTCAATACAAGTATTACTGCCCAAATAACCGGCAGCACCGGTAAATAAGATGTTCATTGTTTTTAGAGGTTAAAGTTTTAGAATGAAAATATGTTGATTTAGATGACAAGTTTATCCAATCAATAAAGTAATAAACACTTTTACATTAATTTTTTTTGAAGCGAAACCTCGCAGCATTATAAAAACATTGGTCCCGCTTTCCGCTCAAATGCAATTGCTAGGCTTCAAAACCTGCCCTACAAAATTGCATAACCGCTGCAATCGGGGCTAGTTTAAAAACGTCGGTTCTTCGTACAAAGCAAAACCGAGGCACTCAAAAACAAAAAAGTATCAATCACTTTAATAAACTTGTCATTTAATTTTATCATTATTAAAGTTTAGTTCATTGGTATGCTACCAAATGTAACTCATATTTCAATAAGTTTCCAGCTAAAATTCTGGGTTTATGTATTTTTAAGAAATGATAAAGAATACACCACCTACAGTAGTGGTCGCAATTTTTGCGACCATCCAATTTTTGCGACCAAACAATTTTTGTAACCATACTAAATAGGTCGCAAAAATTGCGACCTCTACGCGAATTAGCAATACCGAATATTAATGAAAAAGGAATCCAATCAATCTATCAATAATTCCAATTCATCCATATTGGCTAATTAAAGTATTGGCTAATTTTTGCATACCTGTACTGGCGTTTTCTTCTATGGTGGTAATATTACTAATACCGGCAACGTTGGGTATATGCGGATCGATAATATATTTTGGAGTATCAGGTTTTACAAAATACAATAAACCCGCTGCCGGATACACTTCTAAGGAAGTGCCAATAACAATAAAAATATCGGCTTGCTGTGTAATGTTTTCAGCTTCTACCATCAAAGGAACCGGTTCCCCAAACCAAACAATATGCGGTCGCAATTGACTGCCTTTTTCGCAAAGATCGCCAGGCTTAATAGGTTTGCTTTCAATATCGTAGATTAAACTAGGGTCTACAGCACTTCTAGCTTTGCGGAGTTCTCCATGCAGATGCAAGACTTTGGTGGAGCCACCTCGCTCGTGTAAATCATCTACATTTTGAGTAATAATGTGTACGTTAAAATACTGTTCTAAACGGGCTAATTCGGTGTGTGCCAAATTGGGTTCTACTTCAAATAATTGTTTGCGTCGCTTATTATAAAAGTCTAATACCAATTCCGGATTTTTACGATAGCCTTCTGGTGAGGCAACTTCCATAATATCATGGCCTTCCCAAAGCCCGCCAGAACCTCTAAAAGTACTGATGCCACTTTCGGCGCTAACCCCAGCACCGGTTAATACTACAATGTTTTTCTTCATTTTATGAAAGTACAAAAATTATTCTACATCCACTAATTCTAGATCGTATATTAAAACAGCGTTAGGTGGTATTTTAGTCTCCCAGCCATCTCTACCATAAGCTAAAGTTGAAGGAACGATCATTTTAACTTTTCCACCTTCACGTATCATCGGAATAATTTCTCCGAAGGCTCTAATCGATTCTCTTAAAGTAGTTTTTAGAGCTTTACCACTATCATAAGTTGACCAAAAGGTCTCTCCATTTAAAATTTTACCTGTATAGTTTATGGTAATATCAGAATCCAAAACCGGTCCCCATCCATTACCGATACTTTCTATTTTGTAATGAATGCCCGATTTGGTTTTCTTCATATCTAAACTGTTTTCCAGAATATAGTCTTCAATCTGTTCAATTTCTTTGCCGAGTTGAACCTCATAAAAATCGACCAATTCTATTTCAAAAACCAATATTTGGTGCGGTTGAATTTGATCTCCTCTACCGCCGGCACCATAAGCTAAATCAGAAGGAATAATAAACAAGCCTTTACCTCCTTTCTTTAATAATGGTACACCTTGCATCCAACCTTCCACAACTTGGTGCAATTGAAATTTTTCTTCCTCGCCATTATCGTAAGAAGACCAAAATTGTGTGCCATCTAAAAAAGTACCGCGATAATGTACCGTGGCTACCGCATAAGGCGAAGGATGGTCGCCTTCTCCCTTTCGTTCAATTACATAATGAATTCCACTTGATGTTTTTGAAGTGGATAAACCTTTTGATTGGATATAGGCTTGTATCTTTTCCTGATCTTTTTCCATTTGAGTTTTAGGGCTTAGATCAATGTTTGATTGAGTCGTAGTTACTTTTTTTATAGACTGACAGGCAGGAAATATCAACAGCATCCAAAACAAAAAAAACAAAATTCGTTTCACGTTAAAATACATTTTATTTATCACTATTTTTATGTTATACTATGAGGCGCAAAATAAATTCTACCTCCCATTTTATCCAAATAATTAGCTAATTTTTTGAAGAAAATATTCATTTGCAAGACTAAAATGGCTTGTTCTATTTATAGATTTGCCTTCAATTTAAAAGTTTTAATTAGCGTTTATATGATCAGTATGATTAAATAGAAGCTTGCAAATATTTATACTATTTGAACCCTTGTTAAAAAAGGCAGAGGTAACAAGTTTAGCCCCGATTGCAGTGGTTATGCAATTTGTGCGGAGATTTGCAGGGTTGGCAAAATTGCATTTGAACGGAAAGCGGGGAGCTCGTTTCCAAAATGTTTGTGGGTTTCGCTTCTAAAAATTTAAAATACCAAATAGTACCTTCAATGCTCAATCATATCTTCCAATCGAACAGGCATATGTTGATTGATCCAGGCACTATAATCACCGTTATAAGCTACACGTTGTTGTAGTTGCCGTACTTGATCTTCCACTTGTTTGACTGAAGTATTTCTTGGAGCTTGATTGGCTAATTCATCAATAATTAACTGACTGATTGCCGTAGCATGTTTTAGCGATTGATTAATATTACCACGACCGGTTACCGCATTTCCTAAGGCATAAACCTGTTCAAAACCTTTTAACCGGCAGGTGGCTTCATCTTCAAATTGATAGACCGAACCATCCATAGTTAAGCCAGGCAAGGGAACCGGCAAACTGCCAATGGAAGAAATAATTTGTGGACAACGTACCTCAAAAGTGTCATTTTCTATTTTATGGTAGGTATTATCATCAACAAAGGTGTTGTTAAACAGCATCCCTTTTAATAATCCGTTCTCAACTATGGGTGCTACCGGTGCTGCCCTTTCTCTTACCTTAAATAAATATTTTGTTTTATTGTGTTCAATTATTTTAAGGCGGGTTCTTTGTGCTTTTTCTAAGGCTTCGGGGCTATCAATTTCTTGTGGAGTAAGTGGCATATCTATACAACGCTTGCGATAATATATAGTGCAAGGTTCAATATCCAGATCATCAATCGTTAAGTTATGCTTATCCAGCACTTTATTGATGCCGTGCTCCATTTCAAACAAGTTGGAGTTAATTCCTTTGTTGTTTAACGCTTTATTGACCAGATAAAACATAGTGGCTTTAGCGCAATCAATAGAAGCCAAACCTCCACCAATAATAATGGTATTGTTTTTAGTTTGATAAACCGGACCCTTATAATCGGGTTCGTGTTGATGATTAAACCAGTAGATAAAATCGTTTTGGTAAATTACACCATCGTTCACAAAATTTTCAATTCCTTCAATGGGCAAAGGTCTATCTTGCCAGGCACCGTTGGCTAATACAACGGCATCCACATTCCAGTTAATCACCTCCTCAATAGATAAATTTTTACCCAACTCGGTATTGGGTATATAAGTTACCAGCGGATGATTCAGCTTATCGTTAATGCGGTTAATTTCACGATTGCGTAACTTAACGTGCCACTTGGGTAAACCATCTTCAATTTTACCATATGGCATCGCATTTTTTTCAATAATTATGGTATAATAGCCTTTTTCTGCAAACTGAAAAGCAGCTTCGGAGCCTGCAACCGCTCCACCTATAATTACCACAGCTTTCTGATTATTGTCCATAAGCATTCATTCTACAAACTAATATACAAAATTATTGATACATACCATTTTAAATGTGCTTAAATATTTGTTCATTTGGTGTTTAATTTTTTTTATAAGAGATTTTTATACGAGATGGGAAAAGACAAATTAAAAAAATTTGAAGCAATTGGTACCTTTCCGAATGTGTTTCAAAATACTAGTTGGCATCAACCCAATTGCACCAATTGTAAGGGGGAAAATGTAGCCATAAAAGGCAGATGGAATAAGTTGGTGTTTAAAAATGATAAACCTATTGTAGTTGAATTGGCTTGTGGAAAAGGGGAATATACCTTGGCTTTAGCTCAACAGTTTCCGCATTGTAATTACATTGGTATTGATTTAAAAGGCAACCGTATTTGGAAAGGTGCGCAAAAGGCTTTAGAACTTCATTTAAATAACGTTCATTTTTTAAGAACCCGCATTGAGTTGTTAGCTCATTTTTTTGGAGCACAAGAAATCAGTGCAATTTGGATTACCTTTCCCGATCCTCATTTACGGGAAGTGAAAGCTCAAAAACGGTTGACTTCTGAACGGTTTTTAAATATTTATAAACCCTTGTTAAAACCTTCAGCGCCTATTCAATTGAAAACCGATTCAAAGCCTTTGTATGAATTTACAAAAACCACTATACAACAGTTAAATTTAGACTTATTAGTTGATTATCCTGACATTTACTCTCTGGGTAAATACGAAGAGATATTAGATGTAAAGACCTACTATGAGAAAAAGCATCTTGCAAACGGCTTAACTATTATGTATGTGAAATTTCGTTTTGTGGATGGATTAGAAAAGACCTAATTATTAATTTAAAATGTTTTAAGATCGTTTAACGCTTATTATCAAGATAAACCCTTATTTTTGCGCCCAATTTTCACAATTGAACTGTAAAAACCTTATTTACATTGCTGTTTTTTGCTTGTTGAGCGCATGTATTAAAGATCCTTGTGCAGGTGTTTTTTGTTCAGCACAAGGTGAATGCATTAATGGTGTTTGTTTTTGTGAAGAAAAATATACTGGTGAAAGTTGTGTGTCTTATGCTCGCTATTTTTCTGGTGATTACTTAGTACATTCTAGCTGTGTGGATACTTTATATGAAGTAACCATAGATGTATTTGATAGTACCTTAGATACTATATTGATTAGTAATTTTTTGAATTTAAACACTATTTGGAATTTAGAGGCTTGGGTTGAAAATGATTCTACAATAAAAGGCTTGGGTTTGGCTACAGTTTTTGAAGATACTATGAATAACACTAACACCTTTTACACTATTAATAAACCTTTTGTTATAAAAGGAAAACCTACCGATACCTTAACCACTACTATTACGTATTTTATAAATAATACAGACAGCACATGTATTGAAATGTATATTAAACAATAGTTTTATTGACAAGTAAAACTATAATCAACATAAAATTTTATAAACAATTTAATAAAAAGAAGATGAAAAATTTAATTAACATGTTAATGGCAGTAACGCTAACTGCTTTTATTTTTACCGGATGTGTGGAAGACACTTGCGATACTTTAATTTGCCAGAATGGTGCTGACTGTATAGATAATGCTTGTGATTGCCCAGAAGGTTTTGACGGTAAAGAATGCGAAAATGAAATAGACCCTTGCGAAAATGTAACTTGCGAAGGTGAACAA
>CALHDG010000207.1 GCA_938023075.1 uncultured Chitinophagales bacterium | reverse complement strand
GCACAATGCGTTCCATGCGATTGTAAGTCCATTGGGTCGTTGTCATTATACACAAAATCCCAACCCACAAAGTCATCTACGTAGCCATTGCCATCATCGTCAATACCGTTTTCATCGCCGGGGTCAAATATCCAGGTGTTGCCACTTTTTATTAATACTTGTCCGTCGCCGTCGGCATCTTCGCCAAGGTTCTGCCAGATGTTTTCGGCGAGATCTTCGTGGGTGTAATCAATGCCGGTATCAATTATACCTACTACTACTTCGCTGGTTGCTACGGGTACGCAATAAGCTTCGGGTGCATCAATGTCGGCATCGGGTGTTCCGCCATCTTGCCCGGTGTTATGCAAACCCCAAAGTTGAGGAAAATAAGGGTCGTTGGGTTCAATGCCTTCATCTACATACCACAAATAGTTGGGTTCGGCATATTCTACATCGGGGTTGTTGTTGAGTTGTTCTACTAATTCAAGCGTAGTTTCTTTACTGTCAGCTTGATTGATTTCCCACAACTCTACTCCTAATTTGGGATGGTTTTTTAAAGTAGTTGCTTTCATTTGAGTACTCAGGCTGGTCTTTTGGGCTTTGGCACTTTCTTTTAGTTTGATGAGTACTTGGCCAGGTACAAAATCTGCCTGTTGGTTGTTCGTGTTTTGAGTGTTCTGATTGTTCTGTGCCATTACTGTTAAAGTTAGTAATAGTGTGCAAAATGTAATGCTGAATTTTTTGATCTTGTTCATGTTTAATTGTTTTTTATGAAAAAATGTTTTGTATAAACAGTGTTACTATCTTTTAATGAAAACTAAATTCAGGTCAATATTTGCAAGTGTAAACTACCCCGACCTTTTTCTTGCGAAAAAGCCCACCTACCGATGTGTCGGTACAAGCTCTTCAAAATTGAAGGGGAATAACTACCCCGACCTTTCTCTTCGAGAAAGCCCACCCCTTCAAAATTGAAAGGGGAATAACTACCCCGATCTTTCTCTTCGAGAAAGCCCACCCCTTCAAAATTGAAAGGGGAATAACTACCCCGATCTTTCTCTTCGAGAAAGCCCACCCCTTCAAAATTGAAGGGGAATTAGTCCGGCTTACCTTATTTATCGACCATTTTTGTTTCATTAAATTTGTAATAAGCTAATTTGTTTATACTGCAATGTTAGTTGATGCTTTTGGATTTTTATTTTACTTTTATAGCAATACGTTATGAGAAATAGTAGGTTATATTTTTACAATTAACTGAAAATGAGTTAATTATTATTTTATTTATCTTTGAACCCTTATGAATAAAGGTTTGTATTTTGTGATGGAACTCTTACAAAGTTTCGATAAAAAGGAGCTAAAAGACTTGCAAAGTCTAGCTAATTGTAACTATTTCAATTCAGAACGAAAGGTAATTTCTTTGCTAAGCATCTTAATACAAAAAGTAAAACAAGAAGAGCAGCTAAATGCTGCAACCTTGATTGCTATTTACAATGAACTGTATAATACCAAGTTGAGTGTTTTGAATAACCGGCATTTGAATAATCTATATTCTAAAATGAGTTTGTTGCATACCTTGGTTCATCAATTTTTAATGTTAGAAGGCTTGCAGCATAGTGAAAAGACGAAGGCTTATTTATTACAAAATCAATTATTAAAAAGAAAACAATACCGTAGTTATGAAAAGTTTGCTAAAGTTCAACATAAGCTTTTAGAAAAAATGGAGCAGGATGTAGAATTTTACGAACATCAGTTTATTATTGAACAAGGCAAGCTGACTTATACACAATTAACCGGCGGTAAAAGAGAGCAGCGCAATATTAATTTGATAAAAGAAAGTTCCAGCTTTTATTATTTATTTAATCAATTGGATGCCTATTTAATGGATTTGATATTGTCAGAATCTTCTATGGCACACCAGTTGTATAGTACTTTTTTTAATGCGATACAGCCTTTGCTTCAAATTTCTATAATACAATCTCATCCGTTAGTAAAAGTTTATTTATCGGTTATTTATTTGCTGCAAAAAAAGACAGAGGAAGCATTTTTTATGTTGGTCAAAGATTTAGAGGAATATGCTTCCAAAATACCTGCTGATAGTTTGGTCAACTTTTTTAATTCGGCCATTAATTTTTGTGTGCTTCAATTAAGAAAAGGCAAACCAGCTTATAACCGGCATTTGTTTGATTTGTATAAAACTATGGATGAAAAGGATTTGCTCTTTAGTGAATATCAAATACACCTCAGTCACTTGCTTAATGTAATTACCCAAAGTTGTCGTTTAGAGGAGTTTGATTGGGCTACTGAAATGTTGAACAAATACGAAGGGTTAATTCCTCAACATATTCGCGAGGCTGTGAAAGATTTTTACTTAGGAGTTATTGCTTATTTTAAAGGAGATTACCAATTGGCTATTGATTATTTATTTCCTTTACCACCTATTAATCTTTCGCACGATATTAATCGCCGAACTACTATAATGAAAGCTTATTATGAATTAGACAATAATTATCTCGAGACTACACAAACGCTCTTCCGTTCCTTCGAAAAATACATTCGCGAACACAAAAGCCTAACGGGTAAAAGCAAAACCTCGTACAAAAATTTTATTCGAACCCTAATTAATTTGCATCGCATAAAACACAAGGTTACTAAAATGAAGTTGGAAAACGTAAAACAAAAATTAGAAGCACAAAAGTTGAACAGCAACAAAAGTTGGTTGTTGGAAAAAATGGAAGAACTTAGCAATTAAGTAAATTATTCAGTAGTAATTTCATTGATAGCTAACAAGTTATAGGAATATACAAAGTAATTATACAATAAAATTAGTCATACTTAGAAATATAAAAACATATACTTTATGAAAAACAAGCCACCAACGGAATATCAGCCATGGTTTTAAGCCCGGGAGAAGATCGTAAAAGCTGAGGTATGGTATTGATAATAATGGCACAAGTAGCAATATCTCCATTAACGCCGCCGGCAATGGTAGATTGAATGTTGGGGGTTCCTTTGATAGAAATTGCATCAAAAGATTCTGCAATACCAATGGCGGCTTTAAATTGCAACTCAATTTTTAGTTCCTGTTTTACATATGCCTGTCCGGTTTGTAGAACGCCTAAAGCGTGTCCTTTTGGAACAGTGTATGCTGGTGTAGTTACCTCATTGTAGGCAATAACCGGTTCAATTATATCTTCGGTATGCGCTAACTGCCAACCCAAGCTGCGGGCAATAAACTGCATCGATTCGGTTAAACCAACGTGTCGCAAAGTGCCGGCGTTTACTTGTTGTTCAAACTTATCTAAACTCAATCCTACGCCAATTTTTTGCTGAAAAGGCAAGCGCCGGTATCGGGCATTTTGAAATCTTTTCACTTGTACAAAATCTACTTGTTGGCAAACTGCCGTTAAAAAAGTGGGCAAAGCATCCATTAAAAAACCAGGGTTTACACCTGTACCGACCAAAGCAACCTGATGCTTTTTAGCCAGCTCATCCAATTGATTAGCCAATTCAACGTCTGCTTCCCAAGGGTAACACAATTCCTCGCAGGTAGAAACAACCGGAATGCCCTGTTTGATAATTTCCTCTAAAGTTGGCACAATGTGTTTTAAACTGGAAACTGTTGAAACCACGGCAATATCCGGTTTGTGTTTTTGTATCGCAGTAAATATATTTGGTTCAATGTTGATGCTCATGTTCTGCAAGCCCAACAAATTACCCAAATCTTGACCTGCCAAATCCAGGTTTTTATCTACTGCCGCAATTGTTTCAATACCCTTTCTTTCAACGATAAACTTTCCTATTTTTTGCCCTAAGGGACCTAAGCCAATTTGTAATATTTTTATCATATCTTAAAAACGAAACTAAAAAAATAAATATGAAAAATTGCTTATTTGCTTAACTTTCAGACTATAGTAATCGCATAAAAAATTTTTATACAGAAGCAAAACTCTTGTTGTACTGCTAAGTTGTCATTGCTATAGAATTAATTTTTATGTGATTGTTGTATATCAAATGGCAGTATGTAGTTTTATTTCTTCTGTAATACTTACCTTTATAGCTATTTTAAATTAGTGAAAAGAATCATACTTATAATATTACTATACATTGGTTTGGTATGGTGTGCTTGCCAAAGCAATCATTCAATCAATATGGATACGATTGATACAGACCTTCCTTTTCGTCTCCTCGCTCCAAACAAAACCAACGTTATCTTCACTAATCAAATCTTTAATACCGATAGCTTCAACATTTTTAATTACAGAAATTTTTATAACGGCGGTGGCGTTGCCTTAGCCGATTTTAATAATGATGACTTGTTAGATATTTATTTTACGGCTAATATGGGAGCCAACAAACTCTACCTAAACAAGGGAAATTTTGAATTTGAAGATATTAGCAAAGATGCTGGAGTTGAACTAATTGACAAATGGAGTACGGGGGTGGCTGTAGTTGATATTAATGCGGATGGTTGGAAGGATATTTATGTTTGCAATGCAGGTTATCAAAAAGGCAGCAATCAAAAAAATGCGTTATTTATAAATCAACAAGACGGAACTTTTATTGATAAAGCTGATGACTATAATTTAGCAGATAATGGCTACACTACACACGCCACTTTTTTTGATTTTGATAAAGATGGCGATTTGGATGTTTATATATTAAACAACAGCTTTATACCCGTGAATACTTTAAATTATGCCAATAAAAGAAACTTGCAGGCAGAAGATTGGAAGGTGAAAGATTTTCTAAAAGGCGGCGGCGATCAATTAATGCGCAATGATGGGAACACCTTTACCGATGTTAGCGAACAAGCCGGCATTTATGGAAGCCTGATTGGTTTTGGTTTAGGCGTAACCGTAGGTGATGTAAATGGCGATCTATGGGAAGACATTTATATTTCCAACGATTTTTTTGAAAGAGATTATTTATACATCAACAATACCGATGGTACTTTTTTGGAACAATTGGAGCAAAACATCGCCCACATTTCTCATTCTTCTATGGGTGCAGATATGGCAGATATTAACAATGACGGATATTTGGATATTTTTGTTACCGATATGTTGCCAAGCGATGATTATCGCTTAAAAACCAATACTACTTTTGACAATATTAACCTTCGTTCCTTAAAAGTTAAGCAAGGCTTTTATCATCAATTTATGCACAATACCTTACAGCTCAATCAAGGTGATGGTTCTTTTAGTGAAATGGCTTTTTATAGCGGAGTGGCTGCTTCCGATTGGAGTTGGGGTGCTTTATTTTTTGATGCCGATAACGATGCCCTTACGGATATTTTTGTGTGCAACGGCATTTATCACGATGTAATTGATCAAGATTTTATAGACTTTTTTGCGAATGAGGTGATACAAAAAATGGTGTTGACCGGCAACAAAGATCAAGTGGATTCCATCATCAATAAAATGCCTTCCAACCCAATTAAAAATCAATTTTTCAAAAATATAAACGGTTTAAAGTTTGAAGAACGTGGGGATGAATTTGGGTTTACAGAAAAAACATTTTCTAATGGAGCAGCCTATGGTGATTTAGATAATGACGGCGATTTAGATTTAGTGATCAATAATGTCAATCAAGCGGCAATGGTTTACGAAAACCAAACCAATGGACCGTTTATCGGATTTGAATTGGAGTATATTGATCAAAATAAGCAAGCCATCGGTTCAAAAATTAATCTGTATGCTAATGGTAAAATCTATTCGAAACAACTGCAAACGGCTAAGGGCTTTCAATCTTCGGTGGACGCTCGCCTCATTTTCGGGCTAGAAGGTATTGCCAAAATTGACTCAATAATCGTTTATTGGCACAATGGAAAATATTCAAAATTGGATAATTTTATTACGAATGAATATAATTCAATTGGATACAACAATCATCGTAAAAATAAATATGTTCCAACCAACAGTAAGTCAAATACCCTCTTTACAAAACAGGCAACACCATTTGACGCACATCAAGAAGACGATCATATCGATTTTTATTTTGAAAGAAATATTCCAACCCAACTCTCGAAAGAAGGACCTTGTATGGCAACAGGTGATGTGAATGGCGATGCAATTACGGACGTTTTTATAGGTGCTGCCGCCGGCTATCCTGCTCAATTATATGTAGGTACTCAATCAGGTTTCAAAAAACACCAGGAAAGCTATTGGGAAAAATTTAAAGCCTTTGAAGATACCGCTGCCAAATTTGCCGACTTTGATAATGATGGTGATTTGGATTTGATGGTTTGTTCGGGAGGCAACAATCCTACTTATATGGCTAAGGCTTATATGGATAGAGTGTATTTGAATAATGCCGGAAACTTTGAACTGCAATTTAATGCCTTTCCTTCAAACAATATGAATACCTCTACCATTGCCATTCACGATTTTGATGAAGATGGTGATTTAGATGTTTTTCTTGGCAGACGATCGGTGCCCGGAGAATATGGGTTGAGTCCGGGTAGTAATTTATTTGTAAATAATGGCAAGGGGCAATTTATGGATGTAACCCAACAAATAGTGCCCGAATTATCTTTAGCAGGCATGGTTACCGATGCAAAATGGATTAATTTGTTGGGTGACGAGAAAAAAGAATTGGTGATAGTAGGTGAATGGATGGCGCCCAAAATTTTATCTTACGATGGTACAAAATTTAATATCGTCGAATCTGAATTATCTACTTTATCGGGTTGGTGGCAATGTGTAGAATCGGCTGATATTGATAAGGATGGAGATGAGGATTTGTTACTTGGTAATATTGGCGAAAACTTTTACTTAAAAGCTACACAAGATGAGCCACTTTTTTTATGGATCAATGATTTTGATGCAAACGGGTCATTAGATAAAATTATGACTAAAAGAATAGCAGAAAGAGACCTGCCGGTTTTCGTAAAACGCGATCTGATCGATCAATTACCCATCTTAAAAAAAGAAAATATACTACACCGCGATTTTGCGAAAAAAGCGATTCAAGATTTGTTTGATGAAAACATGCTACAGCAATCGGTCGTCAAAAAAGTCAATCATTTTGCTTCTGTTATTGCACTGAATAAGGGCAACGGTCGTTTTGAGTTGAAAGACTTTCATGCGGCAGTTCAATTGTCGAGTGTAAATGCTATTGTAGTAAAAGATTTAAATGGAGATACCTATGATGATTTGATACTTGGCGGAAATAACACTTATTTATTGCCTCAATTTTCTATGATCGATGCTTGTAGAGGTAAGGTTTTAATCAACCAACAAGGTAAGGATTTTGAAGTATTATCGGCAAAGAAAACCGGTCTAGAAATTAAAGGTACTTTGAGGGAAATGGAGTTGATTAACAATAGAAATCACGACTATCTTATTGGCTTGATTAATAATGCGGAAGTGCAAGTATATGAACTTAATTCATTTAACTAACTTAAGTTTCGGTAGTAAAATAATTGCTATTCCAATGGAACAAGTTCCATTGTGTCAATAAAAGCAAAGCCACTTGGCTAAAGCAAGTGAACAAGTTCACTTGGATGATTATATGCCTTATATTCTTAAATTAAGTTGATTTAATAGTATTGAGTACTTCAATTTTTATAAATAATTTATATTCATACTTCTATGAAACAAATACTACTATCGAAACTTGAGTAAATAATAGAGATAATTCTTAATTAAACTTCACCACCTTAAAAAAATAAAACGATGTATCTTCATCCGAAATTAACGCAATGGAACAATCATACATAACCAATCATCTCGGCGAAGACAGACAACAATATTTCGATGCGATTGCGCCCCCTATTATACAATCCAGTAATTTTGCTTTTCATTCGGTAGCGCATATGCGCGATAAACTGAAAGACGAAATGAACTATCCCTTATACACACGTGGTTGTAATCCAACGGTTGCAATTCTAAGAAAAAAAATTGCCGCTTTAGCCAGCGGAGAAGATGCCTTGGTGTTGAGCAGTGGAAGTGCAGCAGTTTCAGCAGCAGTAACGGCACAAGTAAAACAGGGCGATCATGTGATTTGCGTAGCACGCCCATACAGTTGGACCAATAAATTATTAGACAAAACCCTGCACCGTTTTGGAGTCAACACAACCTACATCGACGGTACGGATATTGCCCATTTCCAACAAGCCATCTTACCCAACACCACATTAATTTTTTTGGAAAGCCCCAATTCCCTTACTTTTGAATTACAAGACATTGAAGCGGTTGTTCAGTTAGCAAAAGCCAACAACATCACCACCATTATGGATAATAGTTATGCCTCCCCCATCTTTCAAAAACCCTTGGAAATGGGTATTGATATGACTGTTCATTCTGCCACTAAATATTTTGCCGGACATAGCGATTTGGTTGCCGGTGTAATTATCGGATCGCATACCCACATCCGTAAAATTTTTGAAGGAGCATATATGACCTTTGGAGCAACTATTTCGCCACACGATGCTTGGTTAATGTTACGCTCCTTAAGAACCTTGCCTATCAGAATGCAACACATTGCGGATAACACCGAGAAAATAGTAAGGCACCTAAAGCAACACCCTAAAGTTGAACACCTGTATTATCCATTTGACAAAGATAATCCGCAATATGCCTTAGCCAAAAAGCAAATGAAGCGGGCACCGGGCTTGTTTTCTATCCTTTTAAAAGCCAATGAAATTACCGAAGTCGAACGTTTTGTAGATGCCTTACAACTGTTTCATTTGGCAGTCAGTTGGGGCGGTTATGAATCATTGGTGTTTCCCTTATGCGTGTTACAAACCAGCGAAAATTATAGTTTTACCGATCGTCCTTTTAACCTAATTCGCTTTTCCGTAGGCTTAGATACACCAGAGGAATTGATTAAAGATTTGGACAGGGCATTTGCTCAAATAGCAGTTTAGTTTTTTAAAAATATGATGCAAAAATATTTATTTTTTTAGAAACGAAACAGGAGGAGTATTTAAAAGCGGGCAGCCTGCTATCCGCTCAAATGCCGTTTGCCTCGCTACAAAGCCAACGCTTCAAAACGGCATAACCACTCCTATCAGGGTTAGTTTGCCAACCTCGCCCGGCTTCAATAACTTTCCTAATAGGCTTACAACAATTATATAAACGCTATATAAATATAAAGTAAATGCATAAATTTGGTAAACAAGGTTACAGCAACAAATGTTGATGGTAGTTAACAAGTAGAGATGACACCTTTTTTAAAAGATGTCACCTCCATCTCCATCAAAGTCTTTCGTAGAGGACTCTGATGCAAGAGATATTCAGCCAGTCAACACCTGCCAAATCAACTCACTTTCGTACCCCTTTCCAGTTAAATAAGTGACTAATTTTTGATTGAGTTGATAAGCCCGGTTTACTTGTATAGTCGGTTTTTTCTTCTCAATTAGGTATTTAAGATTTTCGAGATAAGCCTCCTCATCAATTTCTTTCAACCCAAGTTCAATACAATAGGCTGAGATTTCTTTTGCCTTTAATTTGTTAATAATCATCAATCTGCCCCAACGTTTCAATTTATATTTACCACTAACATAAGCTTTAGCAAACCGTTCTTCATTTACAAAATCCTGTTGAATAAGCTCAACTAAAATATCATCAGCCTCTTCGCCATAAACCCCTAACTGAAACATTTTTTGCTTCACTTCTTGCTGGCACCGGTCTTGATAAATGCAATAGCGTTGTAACTTTTGCAAGGCTTGCTGTTTGCTTAAATATTTTGTTGGTTTGGCTTTTTGCATCACACCAAATATATTAAAACTATTGTATGTTGGTTTATTAAAGTAAGATATTTATACTTGTTTAGGTTGAGTATCGGGCTTTATTACTTCTATATTTGTGCTTCAGCAATTCAAAAAATCGCTTCATAGTGGCACTATGGAGTTATTTTTTGAAAAAGTATAAGTGCAAAAGCCTTAGTCAAAAAAGTTTAAAATTCAGTCTAATCAAATATAAACGCACTTCATTTTTCCGCTTGAAATACTTATTGACAAGGATCGATTTCAATACTTAAATTGCCAAATTTACTGACTTGGAAGCCTTTTAGCAAAGTAATGGTATCCGCTTTAAGTTCAACATTGCTATTGGCATTTACCGAACCTAAGGCAATAATTGTTTCTGCTACCTTGTAAATACCGGTGTGTATATCATTAAACAACATTAATTTTTGGTTTACCGAAGGTGATTTAACATCAATAACCTCGGTATAGGCACATCCCAAATCATCGGTAATCTGAACTTCATATCCACCAGATACAATATTATTGATGCTCGATTGCGTTTCATCAGTACTCCACACGTAGGTATAGGGAGCTACACCACCGGATGGGGAAACACTGATGCTGGCATTAGGATCAATAGCACAATCGATACCAGATATACTAACATTGTAGTCAATGGGTTGGCAAAATACATTTTCAGCATTAGGTGTACAATATTGCGAACCTGCCCAACTGGAGTATATTTGATTTTCCGTTTCAAAGCCCGGCATTAAACTTAATGAAGGTCCATCTCCATCAGGTTGTTCGGGCCATGGTAATTTATCGTTGTATTGTACCAGGTCAATTTGGGTAGTATCTGGCGCACTTAAAATGATGGTTTCGCCTGAATTACTTAATTTTCCGCTGTATTTATCATTAGGATAAAAATTATATATACTGGAAAAGGCTTCTGGGTTTTCTGCAATTACCCAAAATTCATTGGGTTGTAAACTAGCACCTATAGGAAAAGTATACTCTATACCGGTATTAAAAAAAGCACTGCTCAAGTCTACTACCTGATCTCCAATATTTTTAATTTCTATAAATTCATATTCATCTCCATCTATCATAATTCCGTTATCTAATGTTACACCAGGTGGATTGTATTGAATTTCATTAATGACAACGCTATAACTAGTATTAGTAAAAAACTGACGGGGGCACATAGCACTCCAATCATATAGCGGATTAAAGTTGCCTGGATTGTAAACTCTGGCACTTATTAAAGCATAACTATTGATTGTTATTGGACCAGTATATAATAAAGCATTTGGATTTAAAGCCCCACCTTCTAAACGTGGGTCACTGCCATCTAAGGTATAATAAATATCGCCTAAGTTATTGGGGTTAGTTAACGTTAACTGATATCCATCGATTACTAAACCACCAAGATGATTGAAATCAACAGCCGCTATTTTTGGATATAAGCCATAACCATCACGTGTATAAATTTTTAAAACTTCTTCTAGTTGACCGGGTAAAATATCATTAACTATTTCATCACGGGTAGGTATAACATCATTATTGTAATCGATTAAACTACCTCTAACATCTCCCCATCTAGCCAACTCAGCTAAAGATGCTTTATTGATAGAGGCTTCTAGATTGAGCACATCTGGTCTAACATCGTATAAAGCTCCATCGGTTTCTAAACAATTGCATTGAACACGATCGCCAAATATTGTGCGGTACTCTGGATAATCTTCCAAGTCTCTATGCAAACCAGATGGATGAAAGTTATCTTGATAATTAATAACTACATTTCTATACAATTTACTAAAGAGTACAAATTCAGCGTCCCAAACATAAAACTGGAATTTTTCACCCGCTTTCTTTCTCCGGCTTGCAATCCAATTGTTAGCACTCCAATCGCTATTAATTAAATAATGATTTAATAAAATATAATCTGCAAAAGCTGGGATATCTAAATAATAAGCTAAACTATCATATTGTTCTTTCGTTTCAACTTTTTTGCTGGGGCTATCATTAGAAAATTGAAACAATTTATAATAGGCAGTAGAATCTCCATCTTGAACTTTTAGCTGCTTAATTACATCATAGTCCTCTTCTTTGCCTCCTAGATATTCCGATACATAATCAGCATCAGGTCGCTCAGCCAAATCATACATCCCCCAGTAAATGCCATTTAAATATAGATGAACATATTTGCTATGCGGTGAAAGAAACCCCATTTTTCGATGTAAATCTCTGGCTAATTTATCTCTTTGAAACTGTGTTTTTTCTCTTCGAGCATCTTGCCAATCGTGGGGAGTACAATGCCCAATCATTCGCAACACTAAACTTTCGTGATTTTTAGCGGCATTTGGTCCAAAAAGGGCATAATCTAATTGTGCATCACCAAATTTTTTACGAAACACTAAACGGAAGGCATGCTTATAAAAATCGTAATGACGGGAAGAGGCACCATTCATTTTTAAGCCGGCAAAAGTGTGAAACTCAGTAGTTCCATCGGCATTAAACATTTCAATAGAAACCGGCTTTTCAATTAAAGCATTATTATTTAAAAAGAAGGTGCTATCTTCTTCTAAAGAATTACTATAAATACCTTTTTGTGGATGGAATAAACTATCCATATGTAAGGATAAACATACGGTTGGAATTTGCATTAAACCTTCTTTGAGTTGAGCACTATAAGCAGGGTCATTTGTTACTCTGGCATCCATTTCATAATCGGCATCCTGATCTATAATAGTTTCTGGTGGTGATTTAGCTGGTCCCATTCCCCATTTGTTTGGATATCCTTTAGATAAAATACTTTGATTAGACTGTTGGATAACTTCATCTAAAAATAAATAGGTATGTGTTTCTTGAATGGTATCTGTATTATTAAAGGCTAATACACGAATAACTGAATTGGAATTAATGGGTATATTAGCAGGTATGCTTAAACTGTTAAAGTTTGGTAGAGATCCATCAGTAGTATATTTAATATCAGCAACTTCGGTGGTGCTTATAGTCAAGTTGAAAGCAGTTTCGTAAAAACCCCTTTGATGGCTAAAGTTTAAATCTAGTTGTGCAGCAGCATTTAAATGTAATATGCTAATAAATAATAGTATTACTGCCTTTTGCAGTAAAGTTTTGAAAGTGGCCATGTACAAATTTTTAAATGTTAAATTTACGTGATACTTTTTAATAATGTGTAGTGATTAGACGAATTCTTTAAAAAAAGAAACAGGTTTTTATTTCGTTAAGCTAAATACACTTTATTAAAGGTTGATTATCAGTTAAGTTTAATGGTTTTTGGTATTTCTAATAAATTTAAAAATGGTTTTATTGAATGTAACTTAGAAAATTATGGGATTCTATTTTTTGTAATTCGATCAATTAATGAGCATCTTTTAAAAAAGAAATAGATTTAAAATAAACTAAACCAAATTCGTTGTACCAAATGTTGAGCATCAACTTATCTTTCACATGGTTTTTCTTTTCTAAACAATTTATAGTTGTGTTATACACTTTGCTAATTTCGCCTTTATAATTCATTATTTGTCTATTTAAGTTTTAAATACGCTCTTAATACTTGCAAATATAAATTGAGTTCCATTCACTTTTTTTTACCTTTTGCGGCAATAATTACATCGATTATTTAATTAATCAATAATTAAACAATTGATTTTCAATTAGTTAAAAGTAAAATTATAAACTTAAAATTATTAAAAAGTATTTTAAGATTGTACTTAAATGAATAGAAAAAAGTGTGCCGTTTTTACACATTGAACCGAAAATGCATAATATCGCCGTCTTTGACAATATATTCTTTGCCTTCAATGGCAATTTTACCGGCATCACGACAAGCAGATTCTGAACCAAATTTCAAGTAATCATCATATTTAATCACTTCTGCTCTAATAAAACCTTTTTCAAAATCGGTATGAATTACACCGGCTGCCTGAGGGGCAGTCATATTTTTTTTGATGGTCCATGCGCGAACTTCTTTTTCGCCTGCCGTGAAGTACGTGATTAAATTTAACAAGGTATAGCACGATAAAATCATCCGTTCTACACCGCCTTTAGCTAAACCGAGCTCTTCTAAAAATTCCATCCGTTCTTCTAAAGTTTCTAATTGAGCAATGTCCGATTCGATATCAGCAGAAATAATCAAGACTTCGGCGGGTTCGTCTTTTACCGCTTCTTTTAAGGCATTACTATAAGCATTACCATCTTTAGCAGAAGCTTCATCAACATTACAAACATATAAAACAGGTTTGATGGTAAGCAGATCTAACTCCTTCACCATATGCCAAAAGTCTTCATCAACTTCGGCAGTTCGGGCACTTTTGCCTTGTTCTAAATGCGCTTTTACAATGGATAATATGTCTACACGTTTCAATGCCTCTTTATCGGCTCCTTTTGATTGCTTTTTATATTTGTCAATTGCTTTTTCTACCGTTTCTAAATCTTTTAGTTGCAATTCTAAATCAATTACTTCTTTATCTCTAACAGGGTCAACCGAACCGTCTACGTGAGTAATATTATCATCATCGAAACAACGGATAACATGAACAATGGCATCAGTACCCCTTATATTACCTAAAAATTGATTGCCTAAACCTTCCCCTTTGCTGGCACCTTTTACCAAACCGGCGATATCCACAATTTCAACAGTAGTTTGCATAATACGCTGCGGGTTAACCAACTTAGCCAATTCCATTAAGCGGTCATCCGGCACCTGAACTACCCCAATATTGGGTTCAATGGTACAAAAAGGATAATTAGCAGATTGCGCACCTGCATTAGATAAAGCATTAAATAAAGTAGATTTGCCCACGTTTGGCAAGCCCACAATACCACATTGTAAACCCATTGATTAAAATTTTGAGGCTGCAAAAATGAGCTTTTTATTGTCGCCGACCTAATCTTTTTTTAAAAAAGTGAACACGGATTAAATTAGGGTGTTCCTAATTCATCAACAGGCACATCGGGTTGTTGACAATTCGTAATTAAGGCACCAAAATTTGTAGATACCGGAGCATAAAATCCACTGTTTAAGGTAATAGATTTACCAGCTTTAAATTGAACATTAGTAGAGCTAAAGACAAGGGCATCGCTATTTAAATTTTTTAAAGCTACATAATCACCACTTCTAATGTTAGATGACAAATTAACCGTTTCGTCTGCAAATTGACCGGCACACAAACAGCCTGTATTGTAGGTTTCGACCTCAACATTTATTATTCTGTTTTTTGTTAAGGCTTGAGAAGGATGGTTATCCGTTGCTGTTATTAAAAAGGTATTCATGCCTAAATCTTGTAAAGTTGGTTGCCAACAAAACTGACCATCGGTAGATGCGCCTGCTTGAAAAACGGTATTTGTGAAACGATCATCATTTATGCTTATATACACATATGCAGGTCCGTTTACTGCATAATCAAAGCAAAAAGTTTTGCCGGCACATACTTCAAAATTTTGTTCACTGAAAATAGAAATTGAACCTGAATTAGCAGTTGGCAAACTATTATCCCAACCACCTTGACCAACTACTAAGTTACAGCCGGAGTTACAAGTAAAAATATATTCTACCGAATAGAGGTTATTATCATTGCTTACATCAAAGTCTTCTAAAGCAGTAACATCAGTAACTACCAGTTTTATTTTAGCAAAGTCAGAAGGAATGCCACCTAAAGTAACCTTATGGTTTAGTATGTCTTTAGTTAAACTCATACTGGCATCATCAATATATTCATCTAATTCAAAAAAATCGTTTTCGTTGTAATCTACTGCCATTTGAATCCAATAGGTATTGTTTGGATTGTTGAAATTTTGAGGAAAACCGGTGACAAATTGCCATTCAGTTGGGGATATTTCATAGCAATTATATTCTCCTGCACCTTCACCATTGGGTGGGCATTCGGCAGTTAAGTTGCTATCGTAATTTAGTAAGGCACATGGTACAGCAACATCATTATCAATTAAACCAACTGCTTGAAAAGCAAGGTAAGCTTTGGTGTATTCAGGGGAGCATAATTGGTGTATTCAGGGGAGCATAAGTTGTAGCTTGGTGGGGTTGGTGCGTTGAAAAGTTCATCGGCTGTCGTTAGAGCAGCATCTCTGAATTGTACAAAATCAACATACATTGAAATCTTCAAGAGTTATATTTTCTTTTATATGAGCTAAAGTTCTAAACATCAATTGTTCAGTTCTTTCTATTCCTATACCTTCACCAATAATAACATTATTTTCTTCTTTATACATTGGATCTGTCAACAAATAAAACCAATATGAGATTATTCCTGCCCATTCGTATTGATCATAAGCCATTCCCAATGGTACTAATTCCTCTCCAAATAACTTTTTTTGTGGAGGGTCTGAAAGGGATGGATTGTTTAGAAATCTTACAAATTTATTACAATCTTCTTCAAAAATAGACCAATCCAAAACTCCATATTTGTTTTGAGTAAACAAAACAGCAATAATGTCACTTATTGCTTCGTGTAAGGCAACTCCTAATAATTCGGATCTGTCAGTTGCTTGATTACGATCGTAAGAAAGGTTAAATATTCTACCCAATACCAAATGAGTAAATTCATGTGCTACATCATCTGATGATACATTTGGCATACAATCAAAACTGCTACCATCACCAAAAGTAATTGTAGAACTTTGTACAGAAGCATAGGCACCGTGTTCTTCCAAATATCCTGCAGAAATAAAAATGTTCATTTTATCTATAAAGTCATTTTTATCATCAATATTATTTAAATTATATTCATAAACTTGTTCTGTATTTTTATAGGCAGTAAGTTGTTGAATTTCAATTTCATTAAATGCAGTATTGTCTAATGAAATATACTCGAAACCTCCAATGTCATTTACTGATGAAATTTTAGATTCCACATCAGAAAGCTGCACTAAATTATTTTCAAAATTAAGACATTTGTAAAATTCACTTGATATTGCAGAACAGCCTTCATAAATATCAGGAAAATTATCAAACGTATAGGTTTCTAAATCGTTATTTTATCAAGCATATAAAATACTATTTGAATTAATATTTATAGTATGGGTGGAAGAGCAATCAGATTCTATAATTTCCTTTTCATTATTACAATTTTTACATTTTTTAAGTGCGTCATGGTCAATTTCTAATATTTCTCCATTAACAGCATTAATTCTAAATACAGGATTTTTAAAAAACTTTTTATTGTGTACAACAAAATAATAAGTAGGAATGAATGAGGTTTCGTATTTTATTATTTCGAATCTAATTTTTGTATTGAGATAAACTAAATGAGGGGTGTGTTTATTTCTTGATTCCAAAAATTTTAAACGACTTACCATATCCGAGCTATCTGCTAACTGATGACCCAAATCAACAGCCTTTAATTTTGCGATTTCAACTGCTTTTTCTTTTGAAATTAAATTATCTGTTTCAACATTTAAAGTATTAGAGTAAGCACCTTCTAATATAATTCCTCTTTTAGTAAAACTATAATCTAATACCCTAATGTCTTTATGATAAACGAATATGTTCTCGTAGTCTCTCTTTTCTTCAATCACCAATGAATCATACATTTCATTTATGCCAATCATTTTTTTAATAAACTCCAACATTTCCCAATCATCCATCTTATATTGATTAGCAATATCTTCATTAAAAAGCACTTTGAAATAATCGTCTTCGCCATATTTAACATACTTTACGTATGGATGTGGATTATTAATAACCTTGTATAGCTTTCCATTTTTCTCTTCATAAACCGTATCCGTTTTAAAAATATACTGGTCATCGTTAATTAATTTTCCCTGCCTTACTTTAAAAGCTTTGTGGGTTCGGCAGCCATTTACGGGATCGCTTAGTTCAATGTAATAGTTGCCATCACAAATACTGCTTTGTTGTTCATTACCAGTACCGCTAAAAATAAAATCCGGATTTCGATGAATTTGTTTAGAAAGTGGATTTTCAATAAACGGGCTGAAACCTTCAAATATTTGGTAATTAACTGCAAAGTTTGCAGCATCTTTAAATTGAATGTCAATAGCAGTTTGGCAGCGTTTGTTGTTTGAAGAGCTGTTATTTTCATTGCTTGTTATATACACATCATAAGGTAAAGTTCTCGGAATATAAAATGAAGGAATGATTTTTTCGGTAAATGGCGGACAGGTATTTTTACAACTTGCCTTTATGGTAATTTGATGGCTTTCTTCAACATAATCCGCCTCTCCTTTTTTACCAATGGATGCGGTTATGCTAAAAATGTGTATTCCAATATCTTCTATTTTCGGAATTACCCGAAAATTTCCCAAGGTTTGTAAACCACTTTTTTCTGTGCTTCTTGTAAACCAAATTTCACTATTACCACTTATTGGTTGATAAGTAATGGTTGGTTTAGTGGGCGCAGTAGCATAAAAAGCAATTTGGCTGTAGTGACCCGGGCAGGCTTCTATATAATTGGTATCTATTAAAAAAGTGAGTTCACTAAATTTCCTGCCGTAGTCCGAAATGTAGTTGGCGGTAAAATGCTTTTCGCCGTAAAATTCATCAAAGGCATATTTGGGTTGTTGGGTTGTGGGTGATGTTTGCGTTGTAGTCGTTGGCTTTATTTTAGGTATAGCGAGCTCATCTTTTTTAATTCCTATTTCGTTTTGTAGTTGTACTTCTTCAAGGTTACGCTCTTTTGGAGGCGTATTTTCAATCTGGTCATTCACTTGGCGGTTGCAAGCTACTGTAACTAATAAACAAATAAAAAATAAGGCAAAAGTGCTTTTCAAAAGTGCAGAATTAAAGCATATCATAGGTTGTTATTTTTATTTATTTTATGTAAAATGACATCAATTATAAAAAGGTTGCTTCAAAGTAAACGTTGAACAATTACACAGCTTATTTAACGCTGTTCATTTCTATGTATTACTGCATTACTAATTATTCGTTTAAATGCACAAAATCTAACAAACAATATTTATTATAATGACTTAATATTCATCAAATCAGTATCTTTCCAACTTCTATTTGTCTAAATTTAAATTAGTGTAAATTTGCAGCACATGGTTAAAACAATATTTGGCAAACTTTGGACGGCTTATGTTTACTTCATTTTTGGTGTAGTGGCTATTGTTTCCTCTATGGTAGCTTATGTAATGATTACCTTTAGTAAAGATGAGTTAAAAAAAAGAGCTCATAAAATACCTTTGTATGCATCCCGATCGATATTGTGGCTTACGGCTATGCGGTTCAAATTGTTTGGGCAGCCTTTAAATAAAGACGGACAATATGTTTATGTAGCCAACCACGTCAACAATATTGATGTGCTGTTTGTGCGGAGCATCATCAATACCCATTTAAAGGTATTAGTCAAAAAAGAAATTCTAAAAATACCCATGTTGAGCTATTTGGCTAAAAATTTGGCAATATTAATCAACCGGAGTGACAAAACCGACCGTAAAAAAGGCATGGTTGAAATGAAAAAGCAACTGCAAGATTCAGGTGCTTCCTTATTAATATATCCTGAAGGTACGCGTAACAAAACCAACAAATTATTATTGCCATTTAAAAACGGTGCTTTTATAACCGCTATTGAAAATCAATTACCAATCGCTTGCATCACCTTACAAGGTATTCGCAAGCGCATGCACCCAACCAAATGGTTAAGTTTTCCGGGTAGTTTAAATGCTTATGTTGATATTTTCGAAACTAAAGGTTTGAGCTTGAATGATCTGGAGCAACTAAAAGAAGAGATCAGAGAAAAAATGCTGTTTTATTTAACTGGTCAACCGGCAACCGTTTGAATTATCTGTCGCATTATTATTTGTTTTATCCTACAGAAAAGCCTGCCTTTGTAACTGGTTTAATTTTGCCCGATATAACCAGAACAACACATAAAAAATTTCGTTTAAAGGTTAATTTTGATGAACTACCAACAATTTTTAAAGAGTTAGAAGAAGGCGTACATCATCATTTTAAAACGGATTTAATTTTTCACAAAGCTTCATTTTTTAAAGAACACACTGCGGCTATAAAAGGCATCGCTAAACAACAGCAATTAGATGCCTTTAACAAGTATCTGTTCTTCTTTGCACACTTGGTTTTCGAAATGATGATTGATAAAATCTTAATGAAGCAACATCCTACCTTAGTGGATAGTTTCTATACATGTTTGCTCAATACAGATCGTCAGCTTATCGAAAAATATCTACATCATAAAAACAAAAATCAATACCTTAATCAATTCAATACCTTATATACCTTATTTTTAGAACGACAATTTTTACGAAATTATATAAAGCCAAATGGCTTAGAAAAAGCGGTTTTGTATGTATTTAATCAAACCACTAAACTAAATATTACCATAGATGCTATACAATTATCCAACTTTTTTAAAGCGACTGAACTATATTTGCAACCCTTTGTGGAGCATATTTTTAGTACTGTACAAAAGCAATTAAATCATCAGGCATGACAATAACTATAGGTTGCCTAAAAAACATCTGCTTAACTAATGCATTCCTTATCGGCTGTGTTTTTTTTGCCAAGGCTCAAAACGAAAATCCACCTGCGGAATTGTATGGGGAAACTTTTAGAGATTGGGTAAAAAAAGAGTGGTATAATGAATACCAAAATATTTCTTTTAACGCCTATAAAGGGTATAGAAATGCACGGCTTGCGATGTATAATGATATTGATAATTTTAATGATACCATGTATTGTTTTTATAGCAGCTTGCCACATATAGTTCCCGAAGATGGGTATAACGTTCCTAGACATGCGCTGCCTTTCAATTGTGAACACATTGTACCACAATCATTTTTTGACAAACGTGCCCCAATGGTTTGCGACATACATCATTTAGCACCAACTTTTGATAGATGGAATAGCACCAGAGGCAGTTTCCCGTTTGATGAAAATGAAGACGACCGCACTGAAAAATGGATGTATTTAGGTGAATCAATTGATTGTGATAATAACACGCCATGCATTCCATCAAACAACCTTGATGAATACAGCGAATTGATCTCTACCCAAAATAGTAGTACGTTTGAACCAAGAGAAGATTCCAAAGGCAATGTTGCCCGTTCGGTGTTTTACTTTTTTACCGCTTACCCAAATTATGATATTAACAAGGTTGGTGATATTGAAACTTTTTATGAATGGCATTTGCAAGATCCGGTAAATGAGGAAGACATAGCGCGTAATGATGCCATTGCCGCCTACCAAGGCAACCATAATCCTTACATTAATCATCCCAATTGGGTATATAAAGCATGGATAGCTGATTCAGTGGAGGTAGGCATTCCTATTTCAACACTTGATGAAATTGAAACAAGCTTAAACTATACCTTGCAAGGCAATCTGATGTTAACCATCGAAAACCCGCAGTCAGAATGGCTCAATATCAGTATTCATAATATTTACGGCGAAATCATCCATCAACTTTCTACTACGCAACATCAATATTTTAAAAACATCACAGTATTAAAAGAACAATATCAAAAAGGGCTCTATTTAATGCGTATTGCAACTGAAGAAAGAAGTGTTCAAACGTATATGTTCTATTTGCTCTAAGTATAGAGTATTTTTACTATCACTTTCGAAGTATAAAATACTATATAGGAGACTGCTATTTGTATAAGATCACTTTTTTTTGCTTCTAAGAAAATGCAGCAATAAATTTTGTCGGCTATTGTAATTCAAATGTTATAATTTCTAAAAATTGACACGATATGAATAACATCCATTATTTTCGGACAAATAAATAACTGATTATGAAATTTTTACATTTTTGTATTGTAAGCATTTTTACCGTACTCACTTTAAACCAGGTTAAAGCGCAAACACAGCTAAACCTGTTAGGTCAACTAAACTACAGCGATGGTTTAAACGACATTTGGGGCTATGCTGCTAATGGCAACGAATATGCCATCGTTGGCTTAGTAACCGGCGTGTCTATTGTTAATGTTACCAATCCAGCTTCACCAGTTGAAACCCAATTTATTCCGCACGTGTCTACCACGTGGCGCGATATTAAAACTTGGGGTGATAAAGCCTATGTCATTAACGAATCGCAAGATGGGTTAATGATTATTGATTTGAGCACCTTGCCGGGCACTTGTAGCTATACTTTTTGGAGTGGTGCTAATCAAAATTATCAATACAATGGCAGTACGTTTGTGCATACCGATGCGCATAATATTTACATTGATGAATTTGGTTATGGTTATTTGTTTGGTGGAAATGCCCCTGGCGGTGGTGGTGTTTTAATCATTGATATTGCGTCAAATCCTGCCGATCCTCAAATTGTAGGGCATTACGATTTAGCTTATTGCCACGATGGTTATGTGCGCGATAATAAAATGTATACCGCCGAAATTTATAATGGTTGGTTTGCTATTGTAGATGTGAGTAATAAAGCCAACATTGGTTCGGCACAAGTGTTGGGCACTGGTTCAACCACGCTTGCGTTTACCCATAATGTTTGGATTAGCGATGATGGAAATTACGCCTTTACCACCGATGAAAAAAGTGGTGCGGAAGTCGGGTCATTCGATATAAGTAATCCAGCTAACATTCAACGTTTAACCGGGTATAATTCTAATCCGGGCAGCAATTCTATACCGCATAATACACATGTTAAAAACGATTATTTATATACTTCCTATTACGCGGATGGCGTAACTGTAGTTTGCGCTCAAAACCCTAGAATATTAACTGAAGTAGGCTATTATGATACCAGCCCTGCAAATACCGGTAGCACTTTTTCTGGTTGTTGGGGCACTTATCCCTTTTTGCCTTCAGGTAGAATTCTTGCCTCTGACAGACAAAATGGTTTGCATATTGTTGATAATAATTATGGCTGCTCTGCCAACATTGAAGGTATTGTGACCGATCAGGCAACCGGCAATATCATTTTTAATGCCAACGTAAGTTTTAGCCCAAATATTTATAGCGCAACAACCGATCTTTCAGGTTATTACGGTGTGGGTACTGCCAATAACAATGGTACGTATACCATAACGGTTTCTGCGCCGGGCTACCAAACTTTTACCTCAACCGTTACTTTAACAGATTGTCAAACAACTAACCTCAATGTCGCTTTAAGTCAATCATGCCCAAGTATCAGTTTTAATACCTTACCTGCTAACACATCTAGCAATTCATCTATTCCTTTATCAGGTTCACCAGCTGGAGGAACTTTTAGCGGACCAGGTGTAATCTTCAATGCTTTTAATCCCAGTATTGCCGGCACGGGTTTTCATACCATAACCTATACTTATAATGATGGTAATGGTTGTTCAGGTACCTCATCACAAAGCATCTTGGTTTTTTCTATTACCTACAATTTTGTAAACTACAATTTGGGTACCATTTCGCCAAAAGAATATAGCCCAGACGAAGTACCTAATTTGAATGTTCAAAATGTATATCCGGTTCCTGCCAATCATATGGTTAATATCGAATTACAATCGCCTCAAGCAGACCAGAGTCAAATTTTTATTTATAATATGAATGGACAATTGGTAAAAACAAAGGCAGTGCAATTGCAACAAGGTTTAAATCAAATTACGATCAACTTATCCGATTTGAAGAAAGGAAATTACCAGGTTACCATGCAAAGCAACCATCAATCAGTTCCTATAGATTTTCAAATTAGCAAGTAGTTAAAGAAATATCTACAATAAACTTAAAAAAAATATTTGAAGCGAAACAGCAGGACTCGCATAAAGTGCAGTCCTGCTTTCCGCTCAAATGCCGTTTTTGCCAACACACAAAGCTCTTCTGCAAAACGGCATAACCGCTGCAATCAGGGCTAATTTTCAAACTTCGCTCCTTGGTAGTTAACTCTTTGATATATTGTATAATTTTATTGCTTAGGAACAATGAGAAAATAAATTTATCAACTCTGATAAAGTCATTATTTGATAGACGAGTTGAAAAACGTAGGCTTAGTGGGTCTAAGACGAGGCTTTTCAAGGAAGTATATCGGAAAAGGGCAAAGTCAGATGGTAAATTTATTTTTTTATCGTTCCTTAGTAGTCTGTCAAGTTAATGGTGTCGGGTTAATTGGAGTAAAATTTGGGCGAGTACTAGGCGGAGCTTATCAAGTATAGCCTAAGCACCGTTCTACAACGATTAATCGTTCTAATTTTGCCAAAGTAACCAACAGTATAAGTTTGACTAACTACTTAGCAAAGCTTACGTTACAATTTGCAAAGCATTTGTTACAAATGTGATAGCTCATTTTGTATTATACATCTTTATTTGTGGTCCAACATTTAAAATTTTTATCATAAAACTCTGCTAAATGATAAATAATGTTGGTTTTGATATTTTTGATTAGGTCTTCAAAAAATCATCGCATCAAAAACAAATTTAGTGATAAAAACTATGAGTAAAATTCAATTTATTAACAGTAAGGGCCATTGGGCAGCAGGTTGGTTTGGAAAACCAGAAAGGATTGATTTTGTAATTGACAAAGTCTTAAAGAAAGCGGAATTTGAAATAACAGTAAATGAAGTTAGCAACATTGCCGAATTAGAAAATCTGTTGGACCAACTGTCGTCAGATACTTTCTTGAGTTTGACAGTTTGAGACGCTAAAGTGCTGTAAACCAGTTAGTTAGTTTTTTGGCGGTGCACTACCTAATATGTAAAATACTGATTGATAACACTTTGCGGGTTCGCATCTTTCGGGATTTTTAACCCCAGTCGATCGATTGTTTGAAGCTGCAGTTCATCTACCTTAGAGCGGATGTAGACCGTCTTACCGGTTTTGGTATCTTCAATTTCGGATAGTTGCATTTTATCTATTGATTTGATTAGTGCCGTATAGGGTAGTTTGGTT
>CALHDG010000206.1 GCA_938023075.1 uncultured Chitinophagales bacterium | reverse complement strand
AAATATCTAATCCGTTGATTGGTGTTTTGTTTTTCTATATTGCTATTGGTTATTCTTTCTCGCACATCTTTTGGGTTTTTCATATCTCTACCCAACTCAATATGTATGGCATCAAAAAAATCTTTCTCTCCATTGCCATATTGCTCCCATATATCGCTTACTACTCGCAAAGTTTCGGTTACCACTTGCTCAACTATGGGGTTGCGTAGCGAGTGTTGTTTAAATTCTTTTTTAAGATATTGTTTAATATCATACGGACTATTCCATTTAATTTCTTGTTCTGCTTCGGCAAAACGCTTATAAGTTGCATAACAAGCTGTATGTAAATCTAAACCTTGATAGGCATTTGGGGTATCATCTAATTCTTGTAAAGTGGCTAAAAATTCAGTGTTGAAATGTTTGTTTTCTTCTTTTGCTTTTTGTTGATGTTTTAGTTTCTCTTCAATTACTGTTTTAATATTGCCGTAGTACAGTCCGAAATTTTTAACAATGTCTGCCTCTCTCCAATATTTCCCAACCCGAATTAATGGCAACAACTTTTTAATGGCTTTTAAAGAATATGAACCATAATCTTTATCAATTTTTGGATATTTAATAAAAGTTGATACAAAATTTTCAACAGGCAAATTGTTTTTTTCGGCAAATTTGGTTAAGCCTTTTTTTAATTGTTTCAAATCATTAACTGAATATAAAAGATGCCATAAATCGTGTTCGAAATTTAAATATTTCTCTACTTCAATTTCTATTGCTGCTTTTTCAAAATAAGCTAATAAACCAGTTCGGGTTTCATTACATGGGTAATTTTTTACTACTTTTTTATCCTTATCGTCTCTAATATAATTCCATTTGTGTGTACTTTGCTTTAAATCAAAATAACCTAACAACTTTTTTTCATTAATTTGTTTTTGGGTATTTAAAAAATCAAACAAGTTAGTAAGCTGCTCATTGGTTTTTAAATAAAGTGCTGTAACATCCTCATCCATAACCTGCTTTCCATCTATCTCTTTTTGGTTTTGTATAATTTTCAGATTCTTTATCCAATTCCAAATTCTAAACTCTTGAAACAATGGATGTGATTTAGGTACGCCTCTTATACCTTGCTTTTCTTCTTCGCCTTCTTGGTTTATAAAACATCTTTCTTCAAATCTACAAGTACCAATTAAATGCTTTTTACTTTTTAATGGTCTATGATAAAACAAAATATCCTCAACAAACAGATAAGCTAAATCTTTATTAGCAATCATTTGTTTATGTGCCTCGTTGCTGCGGTACAATTCATTCACGCATTTTTTGTAGAACTCCTTATCTACATCTGCTAATTCGGCGTGAAATTTTTGTTGAGTTTTTAGTATTGCTACTAACTCCTCTATATAAAAATCTCTTTCAATTGTAGTAATTAACTTACCTCTAATTTTTTGTTTCGTATTTTGAAGTAAGGTATCATAAATGAAGGCACCTACCTTTTTGCCACTATCTTTTAAGCTTTTTTCTGTTTTCTTTTTAACTAATGTCCAGTCGTCTTCTTTTGGCGAACGAAAAGAGCGTTTTACATTCCCGTCATCATCGGTTTTTTCGCTACCATCTTCATTTAACTGTGTGGTCACAATAAAATCGCGGCTTTTGCCTATCCAATCGTTTAAAGGTATTTTGCTGGAGCGTTTGTACACCCATCCATTTTCTAAAATGCAATTATACCAAATGGCGTTCTTTTGTTTTTCGCCGGTATCTACCACTTCGGTAATTTTTAAAGTATGAATCTCTACACGTTTGTCTGTTACTTCTTCTTCTATATCACCTCTTTGTTGGTAGTAGCCTCTTTTTTGGTTAAAGTGCAGTAAAAGCCAAGCCAACTCATACTTGGTAATTTTATCGGTTAAGGCTTTTTTTCTTAAATAATAGATTGTCCAATCTAACGGTAATTTTTCGCCTTGTGGAAAATCTTTAGTCATAGCTAAAAAAGAATCCATAAAAATAAACTGACCCTTTTCGTCAAGCGTTAACTTAGGTTCTGTATCAGGCAAAAATTTGCCCAGTCGTTTTTCAAAATCAATTTGGGCGGCATACTTGGGTGGCAAAAAATTCATAAGGTTTAATACCCGGTGTAATCTTTCCCGCCTAAGCAAATGCCGTTCTCGTAACCTACGCACACCACGGTAAGCCGTTCTATTAGCTGTTTGCGAATGCGATTGCCCAGCACTAAAGTTGTTTAGAACATCTTGACTCATTGGTATAATGCGCGAACCCATCCCCAATATTTTACCTGTACCCAAAAAATCTTTTGGGTTTTCTTCATAATTGGATTTGACCAAAGCCCAACCAATTGAGTTGGTGCCGAGGTCTAATCCTAAGGTGATTTTATTGTTTGTGTTGTTCATAATAATAAATATAAAAAATGAAAGCTAATCACAACTAATAAACCGACACTTATTTATGCAGTTTTAGTTGAGAAAGTATTAAATCCAAGATTGAGGTTTTCTAATTAAATACCCATTACTTTTTTTTACTTCCTCGGGCAATTGAGAAAGTCTAAAAATACGTTTATTCATATAAAATGAATAATTTACTTTTTGCTTAAGCTCATTCGAAATTGAACCTGGTGCTATTGCCAAAGCAATTTTTTTATTGGTACAATGTTTTTTAATCATTTCAACAGGTGGCACTAAATCGCTATCTCTTGTAATTAAAATTGCATCATCAAAATTATCCAAAAATGCATCTGCAGTCATTTGAGTAGCAATGTTAACATCAGTCTTTTTTTCTTTTGGTGCACTCCAGCAAGCGCCGCAAGTGTTACAGTTTATTTCATTGGGTTGATACCTTCCAAAAAATATATCTACATTAGTTAGCTCTTGTAAAGCTTCTAAATAAAAATTTTGCTTTTGTCTTTTAGAAACATTATTAATTACCTTGGCAGTAAAATATTTTACCGCTTCAAGTTTTTGATTTCTTCGAAGCATATGCTTTGACAAAAATTAAAGCCATCTATATAAACTATTGTTCTTCTTTTATTCATATTTTTAGCTTTTTGTTGAACTTTATCTCTTTTTATTTTATTTTTGCAATATACAACCCATAAGATTAGTTTCTTATGGTAACGCACTTAACTTGTTGAGTGCGTTAATTTTTGTGCGAATATAACATAAATAAGATTGGTTTATTAAAAAGCCGTATAAAAAATTAGTTATGACACTTTTTATACCACCAAAATATCAGATGAGATTAATTAATGAAGTTAACCAAGCTATTTGGGCAGCATATAGTTCGTATGTTCAAGTTAGATACTATATGAAAAAGTGGTTAAACGATTACGAAATACAAGAAAAACAGGGCGGAAATATTGATTTAATGAAAACCTTGCATAGCTTATCTTGTGAAATTCTTATAGAAATAGCTATTGATTTGGGCTTATAAACACCAAATTATATCCCAACTATCCCTACTTTCAAAAATGAGCTAAAGAATGGTTTTGAAACAGCTTGTGATACATTTGTGAAAGCTCAAAGCCAAGTTGAAACAGACCCTGACATAGCTATAGGATTAGCAAATTCTACCTTAGAAAGTATTATAAAAGAAATTTTAAAAGATGATGAGATACAGCAAAATGTAACAGGAAAAGAAACCTTGAATAAGCTCATAAAATTAATTTTAAATGAATTTAGATGGTTAGATAATGATTTACCAATTGAAATAAAAACTATGGTAAGTCAATTAATTGGTTTATCAAACTCAATTGAAAAAATAAGAAGTGAAAAAACAAATTTTCACGGTAAAACAGACTTAGATTACACGGTATCAAAACCATTATACGCACAATGTATTATAAATGCTGTTTCAACAGTTGGACTATTTCTAATTGAGTATTACAAAAATGAATACGTAAAAAACAAAATAGAATCAGAAATACTGGCAAATTTACCTTTTTAATCATTCCATAAAATAAAAAAGGCAGTCTTTCAACCGCCGGGGGAATCCTACTTTAAGGTCTTGCCTTATTTCAGATTCTTTTCAAATATACAACTTATTTTACATTTTCGTTGTGATTAGCTTTCATTTTGTATCAAAAATCCTATCTTTGCGTTGAAAGCTATTCACAATAAGGATTATTCCGTTGTGAAAACATGAAGTGCCTCGACTTTCTTCGGGGCTTTTTAATTTCTACAACAACCCCCGCAATCGTTCAGCAGCCATTTCCGCAGTTATATCCCGCTGAGGTTCTCCAAACATTTCGTAACCAACCATAAATTTTTTGACGGTTGCAGATCGCAACAAAGGCGGATAAAAACTAACATGCCAATGCCAATAAACATGATCCTGACCATCAGTAGGAGCTTGATGAATGCCGGCAGAGTAGGGGAAAGAGGTTTCAAATAATCGGTCGTACAGTTGGGTAAGTTGTTTTAATAGCTGTGCAAAATGGATAGTCTGTTCAGTAGGTAAAGCAGTAAGGTTGGGTTGAGCTTGTTTAGGAGCAATCATCACCTCAAAGGGCCACACCGCCCAAAAAGGTACCAAAGCAACAAAGTGTTCATTTTGTGTAATGATTCTTTCTTCAATAGCTAATTCTTGTTTAATATAATCACTTAATAAATGTGTGCCTTCTTTTTCAAAATAGGTTTTTTGGTTTGCCGACTTTTTCTGGACTTCTAAAGGAATGGTTTCTTGCGCCCAAATTTGCCCATGCGGATGAGGATTGCTGCAACCCATCACTGCACCTTTATTTTCAAATAGCTGAACATGATTAATAAAAGTGTGCTTACCCAATTCAGTATATTCGTTTTGCCAAAGTTGAATCACTTTTTCAATTTGCGGAATATCCATATCTGGCATAGTAAGAGAATGATCGGGCGCATAACAGAGTACCCGGCAAATACCTTTTTCACCACGAGCTTTCAATAATTCGTTTTCAAAAATAGATGAATTTGCATTGGCTAGTAAGGCAGAAAAATCATTCGTAAAGACAAAAGTATTTTCATAAGCAGGGTTGACTTGCCCATTAGAGCGGGTATTGCCCGGGCATAAATAACAAGTCGGGTCGTAGCTCGGGCGGTTTTCTTGGTCCACTTTTTCTACCTTGCCCTGCCAAGGGCGCTTGTTGCGATGTGGCGAAACCAACACCCATTCGCTGGTTAAAATATTATATCTCCTGTGTGGATGTTCTGCTAAATTTAAGCTTTCCAAATGTATTATCGTTTAAGTTGAAATAATAGAGGCACCATCTTCAATAGTTACAGAATACGGTGTTAAGTCGATACCAAATTGTTGTTGATAGGCTAATGATACTTGCTCAATAAAGTTGGCGGTTTCATCACTTTTAACAATAGAAATAGTGCTGCCTCCAAAGCCACCACCCATCATTCGCGAGCCAAGCACAGCAGGTTCTTTTTTAGCAAAGTCGACCAAAAAATCCAACTCCGCACAACTTACTTCATACAAATTTTTTAAACTTTTGTGCGACTGATACATCAACTTACCCAAGCTATTCAGGTCATGCTTCTGCAAAGCAGTGCAAGCTGATAATACCCGTTCATTTTCCTCAATTACGTGTTGGCATCTGTTAAATATCAATGAGGGGAGAATAAGTTTTATTTTTTCAAGGTCTTTTGCAGGTATCTCTCGCAAAGTATGCTCTATTAAATTGTGCTGTTTTAAGAGCTGCACTCCTTCTTCACATTGTGCACGTCTTGTATTATATTCCGAATCTGCCAAACTATGTGCTACATTAGTATTCAACAATAAAATTTCATAGTCGTTTAGCTGTAATGGAACATAATTATAGTTTAAATTAAAGCAGTCTAAAAAAATCACCTGATCTTTTTCACCCAATATGCTGGCAAACTGATCCATAATACCACATTTAGTACCTACATAATGATGCTCAGCCATTTGCCCGGCTTTTATCAAATCCCATTCACTAAGTTGAAGATCAAAAAGTTTGTTTAAGGCAAAGGCAAGGCTACATTCTAAAGCTGCCGACGAACTCATACCCGAACCCTGTGGAACATCTCCAAAAAAGGTAGCGTGAAAACCTTTCACTTTAGCTCCTAGTTTTTGTAATTCTTTAACCACCCCGAAGCCGTATGTAGCCCAATGCTTGTTGGTTTGTATTTGCTCATCAGTCAACTCAAATTCAAACTGTTCATTTAAATCTTTGGCATACAGGCTTACCCTATTCTGCTCGTTTGTTTCCACTTCCATTTGAATACCTAAGTTGATAGCAGCAGGCAATACGTAACCATGGTTATAATCGGTATGTTCGCCAATTATATTAATTCTACCGGGTGCTCTAACTGATATTTTATTCATATTTCCACCAACAAAACTAACAAGTATTCTCAATATTCAACAAATTATTACTTTTGTTCTCTATGGGTAAGCTTGTTATCACTTTTTACAAATACAAAGTGATCTTTCTGGTTTTTTGTTTATTGTTAAGTGGAGTAAAATCAAACTATGCCAACAATTTTTTCAACTTTAAAACGCCTGTGCCAACACTTTCACTTTCATTAGGTACGCATGAAATCAGTCTCGGTTTTCATTTTAATATTAGTTTAGAAATTCCATACACGAATTTCACGCTTCAAAACGCCACCCGTTATTATTTTAAATCGCCGGGCAGCGAAAAAAAAGGTTTTGAAAGCCGTTTGGAAGGAGGGATAAATATCGGATTGAATCCTCGCAAAGATAGCTTGCTAATAAATGTTGGTTATAGCCCGTGGCACTTTAAAAATCAGGTAGGTTATGCCTATGTATATTATTGGGATCAATTTGGCACTAGCCAAGCTAGCGGTATATTCCGATTGAAACTCCATAATTTTCACTACCAAATAGAAAATGATTTTTTTGCTTTTCAATCAAAAGATCGATATCGAACCGGTGCATTTTATATTGCTTGGCAAATCAAAGATCATTGGATATATCTCAAAAATTTAGGCTACACCGGTGATCCTTATGATGCGGGCGTACCCCGAATAAATGATCCCAATTTTCCAGCAAAATGGGGATATACCGATATGCGAAAAGCCCCGATGGGTAATAAATCGTTAGGGGTATTATGCCTTGGTTGGGCAATTGGCAACCAGCACAAAATTTTACAACCCTATCAATTAGCATTTGAAGCCGGTATAGATGCCGAAAAAATCAGAAATTATTTGCAGAACCGCTTAATTCACGATTCTAAATGGATAAACAACCCAAAAAGAGGCACCACCAATCCACACATCCCTATGTTAGATGCAGAGGGCAAACCTTATATATACGCACCGCATCAAGCTATTCGAAAACCGAAACCCTATGTACAGGTTTTTGTTAATGATTTTTTCTTGTATTAATAATACCAAATTGACCATAAAATATAACACAAATTTCGTTTTATTGTTGGCGATATTTTCGTTAAAAATACTCGCCGTAGCCGCTGGCTATGGCTGCGTTTTTCGCCTCAATCTCACTAAAATAAATTCAAAATTTTAGTGTCACTTTTTATAATCAAATTGGTATAACTTAAGTTTCGGTAGTATAATAATTGCTGTTCCAATGGAACCTGTTCTATTGTGTTATAACAAGTGAACAGGTTCACTTGGATGATTTTATGCTTTAAATGTTGAATTAGGTTAACTTAACCTTATGGAGTACTCAATTTCCATAAATAATTTATATTCAAGTTATTATGAAATAAATACTACCACTGTAACTTAAGTTAACAATCAATTTTTTTTTGAAGCGAAACAGATCAACTCGCAGAAACGGGGGTCCTGCCATCCGTTCAAATGCCATTTTACCAACGCTTCAAATGCCGTGCAAAAATGGCATAACCACTGCTGTCAGGGCTATGCTTTAAAGGGCATCCTGTCGTAATATAGGTAAAAGCTACGGTTATAACTTTAAGCCTTACTATGCTTTAAAGTGCTATTTACTAAAAACTTACACAAAATCCTACAGTGTAATTTTTGATTGAATAAAAAAAGCACTGCCAATTGTTTGACAGTGCTTTTTACTTATTATTATTTCTTAGTTTCTACAAAGCAGCTATAGAGGCAGCTACCCTTCTATTTTGCTTTCTGCCATCTGGCGTTTTGTTGTCGGCTACCGGTTTAGAATCTCCAAAACCTTCTGCACTTAAGCGTGATTTGTTAATACCTTTATTAACTAAGTAATTCATTACTGCATTTGCTCTTGCCTTACTTAAAGTTCTATTTTTATCGGCATTACCAACGTTGTCAGTATGACCTTCTAACTTAACTTTTAAGTTCGGATAACTTTGCATAATGGTTCTGATGTTATCTAATTGTTTAAAAGAAGAGTTCTCTAAATTAGCTGAACCCGTTTTAAAGTTAACACCTCTTAAAGCAATAGCATCACCTCTTTTGGCTTTGCCTGTACTTAAGGAATTGGCTAAACTTGCTTCGGCACTATTTGCTGCAAAACCAAGTGCTGCTGCACCTTTTTTAACAGCACTACCTACTGCATCTTTAGTGGCGTCAACTGCTTTACCGGCAGCACCTTTGGTTGCATCTACTGCTTTGCCTGCTGCGTTTTTAGTGGCATCAACTGCTTTACCAGCACCTTCTTTTACCGCGCCTGCTGCATTTTTGGTTAAATCAGCTGCTTTACCGGTTACATTTTTGGTGGCATCACCTGCTTTGTTTACTACATTTTTAGTGGCATCGCCAGCTTTATCAACAACATTTTTTGCATCGCCACCACAGCTTTTCCAGCCGAAAAATGCTAATGCACCTAAAAGTAATAAACCTAATAAAGGACCTAACTTTCTCATTAGTCCGCCACCAGCATCGGCTACATCGCCTGCAACGTTAGCAGCACCTGCGCCAACATTACCGGCAACATTTGCAGCGCCTTTACCAACATTACCTACTGCACCACCTACTGCGCCAGCACCAGATTTCACACCACCAACTGCTTTGCCGGCTAAGTTACCTGCACCATCAACAACATTGCCTGCAGCACCTTTTACTGCGCCAGCAGCACCACCTACAGCACCTGTTACTGCGCCTGCAGCACCTTTAACACCATCACCTATACTACCAAGACCAAATGAACCCATTTGGCTAGATAAACCGGAAGGCATGGCTGACTTAAAACTATCAGATTGCTCAGCCAATAAATTGGATAAACCTGAAGCATTTAAACCCATAGTAGATTTTGCCTTGCCTAAAGTTCCCATAATAAGCGGAGCAACCATGCCTAATAAAGAAGTCATAGAGCTACCACCCATACCAGTAAATTTTGATAACATACTAGAGAAGCCGCCACTGCTGTTACCAAGTAAACCACTTAGCATTCCGCTGCCACTTTTCATCAGCGAATCTTTGTTAGCTAGCATTGATGAGAAATCTTGACTACCATCATTATCGCCAATCATATTCATCAATTGATTAGCACCATCTTCGGTTTGCGCCTTGTTGGCAACTTGCCCCATTAAGGCAGGTATTGCCGCCCCAAGAGCAGACTTTGTGTTAGCTGAACTTTCGCCTAAAGCACCGCTCAACTTATCAATAGTACCAGAGCCTAATTGGCCCATTATTGTATTTAATAAATTCATAAAAGAAAATTTTTGTTTTACATTTATTTTAAGACATTAAGGAATATACAAAGTAACCTTTCAGGCATCTCTAATTAATTAAATATTAAACTGTTTTAATATTTGGTGCAAATCACCATAAATTATTGCAAAAATTTGAATTTTTTTATGTACGAATTGTGGATAAATGTACGGAATTAGTTTAAATTTCTGAAATCAACGGGTACTACACTTGAGATTCCTGTTTCCATCATGGTTACTCCATAAATAATATCGACTTCATTCATCGTCATTTTGTTGTGTGTAACGATAATAAATTGTGAATCGGTAGAAAATTTACGAATGATATGATTGAATTTTCCGAGGTTGTTATCATCTAAGGGAGCATCTACCTCATCTAAAATACAAAAAGGAGCGGGCTTTAAAAGATACAAAGCAAAAACGAGCGAAATGGCAGTTAAAGTCTTTTCTCCACCTGACAGTTGGTTAATGGTTAGTGGTCGCTTACCTTTGGGTTTGGCTATAATCTCAATTTTAGAATCCATCGGGTTGTCTTCGTCTTTTAGTTTTAGATCACATGTATCACCTTCAGAAAACAACTCTCTAAATACATTAATAAAGTTGGTTCTAATTAAATCAAAAGCTTCTAAAAATTTAGCAGTCGCGGTTTCTTCAATTTCACCAATAGTCTCCATTATTTTGTCCTTGGCATCTAACAAATCAGTTTTTTGTCCATTAATGAATTCATAGCGTTCTTTTATTTCATTGTAAGCATCAATAGCCAACGTGTTAACTTCGCCATAGTTGTCTAAGCGTCTTTTATATTTTTCCAACTGCATGTCCAATTCCGTTTGTTCAATATCTGTTTCGTGTTCATCAGCCATTAAGTTATCTACTGAAATATTGAATTCAATGGAAATTCTATCTTTTAAAGAAACCAACTTTAATTTTAAGTCGTTAATTTTATTGTGAACATCACTCATCATCAATTCTTTCTCCTGCTTCTGCTTTAGCTCTTTTCGTAGCTTTTTATCTAATACATCAATTTCTTCTTTAGCATTAAAATAATCGGTTTCTGCTGCTACCACGTGTTGACCAAATACATTCTTTTCATCGTATAATTTTGAAAGTCCTTCATCATCTGTATTCAATTTCTGTTCTAAATCAACAATTTCAACTTTGGTGTTTTCAATTGCTTTAATAGACGTTTCTAATTGCGTTTTGTCTTTTTCAATTTGTTGATGCCTGAAATCAATTTTTTGTTTAATGTTTTCTACCTCGTTTTGAACTTGTAAACAATTAATGTTGGCTTCGTTCAGCTCGGTTTTAATTCGGTTTACCTCTTCGGTAGATTGATTGAAATTGGCTTCGGCTTTTTGTACATTACTTCTAATACTTGAGCTTTGTTGCGTTAGGTGAGACAGCTCGAAATTCACTTCTTCAATTTGTTTATCAATAAACTGAAAACGATCGGTAATGTCGGTATGCCTTGTTTGATTTTCTGAGATGTACTGCTCTAAATTTTCGTAACGGGTTTTGGCAGATACCAACGAATTATTTAAGGTATTGACTTCTTTATTTTTTAAATCAATTTCGTGTCTGATATCCGATCGTTTAATAGCCACCCGCAATTGTTCTTGCTCATTTAGTTTGGTTTGCAGTTCTTCGCAATTTTGGCTTAAGTTTTTAATATCTTTGGTGAGCTTTTGAAGTTCTTGAGCGCGACCTAATTTTTTTCCTTCAAATAAGCCTATAGAACCACCTGATATCGAATGATTTGTAGCAAATAATTTTCCGCTTTTTAAGATGTAAATTTTATCTTTATTTTTAGATAGGGTTCGAATTTTTTCCATTTCATGGTCGTCAATCAGATATACATTACCCAATAAATGAGCGACCAAATTTTTATATTTGGCATCGTATTCAATAATTTCAGTAGCCATAATACCACCGTTTGTAGGTATAATGGTTTCTAAATTGGGGGCTTCAATTTGATTTAAAACGAAAAAATTTGCTCTTCCTTTAGCAGCATCGCTTAACAGCCCTATCGCATTAATACCTTCTTCAATATCATTAACCACATAATAATTTAAGTAAGGTGCCAAGTAGTTTTCAATAGCAATCTTAAAATCTTCTTTACAATTAATAATATCAGATAATAAAGGTGCCGATTTTGACCATTGCTTATTTTGACTTAAAAACCGAATGGAATCTGGAAAACCTTCTAACTTATTAATTAAATCTTTTAATAAATTTTGTTCATTGGTTCGCTTATCTAAAATACGATTTTCTTTTTGTAATTGTGTTTGAATGGCAGCAATTTTACTTTCAATTTCACCGAGATCGGCTAATTCTTGCTGCTCCTTTTTTAAGAGTGTTTGTAATTCTTGCTCAGCAACTTCTAAGGCTTGTTGACTTTGCGCAAATTCCTCTTTTAAAGCAATAATTTCTTTTTCTCTATCACTTAACTGTTCAGTTTTTTCAGAAATCTCTTTTTCTAAATTGACTTTTTGTGATTGATTGACGGCAATCTTTTTTTCAAGCTCAAAAACCTTTCGGTCAAACTCGGCTTGTTTTTGCTTTAGCGTGTTGAAATTTTGAGTGACTGTGGCATGCTTTTCTTGTTGTTCGGCTAAGGCTTTTTCTTTTACTGCCAAGTTTTCTTCGCTTGTTTTTAAACGTGCATTGGCATCAATATGTTGTTGTTCTAAGGTTTTAATTTCCTCACCAAGCTGTTCAATATGGGCAGCACTTTTGTGTTTGTTATTTTCATATTCACCTTGCTGCTGGCGTAAAAATTTCAGGTTTTCATTAATCAGGTTTTTCTCATTTTCTTTAGCGCGTAACAAATCCAAATGTTCATTTAATTGCTTTTGTTTGTCGGCTAAGGCTTTCTCTTTATCTAAGGTTATTTTTTTCTGTTGTTCTACAGCAGCTTCAATTTGTTGTATACCGGTAGAGAGTTCAACAATGGTATCATTATGCGTAGCTTTGTTATCTTCTAACAATTTAAACTGCTCATTAAAACCAACTAATTTTTTTCTGCCCAACTGTAAACTGGCAACCCGGTATTTTTCTTTTAGTTTTTTGAAACGTTCTGCTTTACGAGCCTGACTTTCATAAATTTTCATGTTCGCTTCTATTTCATGCAGTAAATCTTCTACACGATCTAAATCACTACCCGTCGAATTTAATTTTAAAAGCGCTTCCCGTTTTCTCTTTTTATATTTAGAAATACCGGCTGCATTATCAAATAAGCGTTTTCTTGAGTTTTCCTGATCGTTTAAAATATCATCAATCATTTTTAACTCGATAATGGCATAGGAATCGCTGCTCACGCCGGTATCGGTAAATAAATTGGTGATATCTTTCAATCGGCAATTCACATCATTTAAGCGGTATTCACTCTCGCCCGAACGATGCAACATGCGGGTTACCTTAACGGTGGAAAACTCTGTAGGCAGCAAATTTTTAGTATTCTCGAAAACCAAAGAAACCTGAGCGACACCGGCAGAACGGCGTTTGCTGGTGCCATTAAAAATGAGGTTATCCATTTTATCGGAGCGCAAGGCAGAGGTGCGTTGCTCACCCAATACCCAACGCACGGCATCTACTACGTTCGATTTGCCACAACCATTTGGACCGACAATGCCAGTAATGCGGTTGTCAAAATTTAAAATAGTCTTATCCGCAAAGCTTTTAAAGCCTTTTATTTCTATATTTTTGAGTTGCAATTGGTTTCTTGATTTTTTCGGTTTGCAAAGGTAAATTTTTAGCTCTTTTTCTTTTAAAAGTGTCCTTTTTTATTTTTCAACAAAAGCATGTGGTATAATTTGTGGATAAGTTGTTTGTTAATATTAATAAATGACCGTAGAGGTCGCAATTTTGCGACCTATTTAATGAAATTCGTTCAAATAAGTTTTGTTTTTGAATTGCAAAATTGATCACGATATATCACGATTGGATGTTAATAGAAGATAATAAGCATCTACTGTTTTATCTTAAATTGAATAATATAAGTTACTTAAGTTTCGGTAGTAGTATTTATTTCATAATAACTTATTTATAAATTATTTATGGAAATTGAAGTACTCAATAAGGTTAAGTTAACTTAATTCAAAATATAAAGCATAAAACCATCCAAGTGAACCTGTTCACTTGTTGTAGTAAAATGGCAATGCTTTTGTTGATACAATGAAACAGGTTCCATTGGAACAGCAATTAATATACTTCCAAAACTTAAGTAAGTTAACGTGAATTGTATGCTATACTTTGGGCAAAGCAGTTGTTTTTTGCTCACCCTCACATTCTTCTGATGGCATTTGACCACATACGGTACATTCGCCAATTTGGTTGGTTAACAAAGGGTTGTTTTGTGCGCAACTACCATTAAATTTACCTCCTTTGATAAAAAAAGATTTGATAGATATACCGGCTATTGCCAAAGAGATTAAAACAGCGGTTAAGGCAAACGTTAACAAAAAAATATTCATACTTAATAAACCTTGTTGTGCAAATATAAGTTCAAAAAGCGTATTTTGCCTTTTTTAAGATAAGTTATTTTAATGGAGAATCATACGGAAGCATTAACCGCTTTTAATCGTTTATTAAATATTATGGATGAACTGCGTGAAAAATGTCCTTGGGATAAAAAGCAAACTATGCAGTCGCTAAGAAATTTAACCATAGAAGAAACCTATGAATTGGCTGATGCCATTTTAGAAAATGATTTAAAAGGCGTAAAAGAAGAATTGGGCGATTTAATGCTCCACATGGTTTTTTATGCTAAAATCGGTTCAGAAAAAAAAGCCTTTGATGTAGCTGATGTATTGAATGAAGTGTGTGAAAAATTAATCAATAGACATCCACATATTTATGGGGATGTTGAAGTAGCCGATGAAGAAGAAGTAAAATTGAATTGGGAAAAACTAAAATTAAAAGAAGGCAAAAAGTCGGTATTGGGCGGTGTACCCAAATCGTTACCGGCTATGGTAAAAGCTTATCGTATACAAGAAAAAGTGAAACAAGTAGGCTTTGAATGGGAAACCAAAGAGCAAGTTTGGGATAAAGTAAAAGAAGAAATTGACGAGCTAAAAGATGCACAGAAAAATGAAACTTTAGAAAGAGTATCCGATGAATTTGGAGATGTTTTATTTTCGTTAATAAATTATGCCCGTTTTATAAAAGTAGATCCGGAAACAGCCTTAGAAAAAACCAATAAAAAATTCATAAAAAGGTTTCAAGAAATGGAAGCCACTGCTTTAGAAAAACAAAAACCGCTATCAGAAATGACCCTTGAAGAAATGGATGCTATCTGGAATATTGTTAAACAAAACATACGGTAAAAATAAAAACCGGAATTATTTTTATAACAATTCCGGTTTACTATTTGGCATGTTCTCAGTTTTTGGGATTCCTAAATTGGGGAATTTCTTAGTTTTGGGGTGAATGTTTGGAATGTTTCATTCGTTTTTATTCAAATGTTTTTCAATGCGTGTTTTTTAATAAATTTCATCAAAATTTTTATCTAGCTCTACAAATCTTGTTTTATGATCAATTTAAACTTAGTTAATTATTGTTTTAATAATTAAAGATGATTCGAAGAACTAAATTTGTTTTTCTTACATAGGCATATCGATTTTTAAGGTTAAGTAATTGTTATTTTAAATTTTTGTTTGTTATTCGCAACTTTCAATTTCGGCAGAAAAATTACTATCCACATCAATTGAAAAGCCGTTTTCTAAAAGGATGCTTTCGCCAGCTTTAAATTCAATATTTTCACGCTTTGAAATAACTCCTTTCGACTGAATGCTATTGCCGGCTTTATACACACCATTATTTAAATAGCTATTGGCTTCTAAATAATCGGCGCAATTTCCGCTACATTCAATTTCATTGTTTTCATTATAAACCGGTAACTGTCCATAAATTTTAAAGTCTATTTCTGCGGTTAAACCCGCTACATCGCTAACCGTAACGGTATAATCACCAGAAGGTAAATCACTCATTTTTGAAGTGCTGTTGCCATTACTCCATGCATAAGTAAAGGGGGCGGTACCATTGGTAATAAAGAGTTCTGCTTCGCCCAATTGATCACAAGTTTCTGCTTTGGTCGATACAAAAACCGACAAATCTTGCGTCAAATTATCATTAGGATTAAAAGAACCATAGGTAGAAGAACCCCCCATTTGGTTGAGTGTGCCATTAGCGGAGATGGTGTTGCCGCCGTTGGTTTTTACTACGAACGAGGTGCCTACGGCGATATCTTCAATTGCGACAACAATTCGTGCAACTGATCCATTCGCAGGCTTATTGATTTGATTTAATCTTGTTATGCCTAAATCAATAGTATTGTTCTTTTCATTATGTACCACCAAGAACTCTTCAGCTTCGATAGAAGAATTAGCAATATCAACCTGCACATCTTTTACCGGCAAATCTCCTAAGTCAACATTACCCGCAATGCCGTGCACATTTAAGGGTTCACCATCTTCAGTATTGATGTTTAAATCATAACTAATAGAAATGCCATCATCATTATAAGCAATACCAACTGCTTTTAAATCTAAATTTGATGTGTTTTGATTAGAAGGATTAATGTTTAAGTCATGGCTTCTACCGTAATGAATATCAATCAGTTGAAAATCTGCATCATCCACTATACCGTCGCCGTTGCCGTCCTGATGTTTACCATTAATGCCATTTAGAAAGTGTTGCCATTCTTGTGCCGGTTGTGCTGACCAACTTGTTGTTGCAGCTTGCCTTGCTGTGCCGCTATTTCCCTTAGCGAGTCCCCAATATAAAACATCATATACATCCACTATACCGTTATTGCTGTAGTCGCCGGGCCAAACATCACCGCTGTAACAAACTTCCACACCGCCCTCACAAAAATCTTCCCAAGAAGCCTGAAATTGATTGCCTTCATTAATCTGTTCATCCAAATTATTATTGGAGGCATTCAATTGATCACATAAAGTGGTTAAATTTTGCGCAAAACAGCCTTTCAAATTGTTATGGTGTAGGTTTAAGTCAGTCAAATTTTCAATATTACCTAAACTGGCAGGCACTTGACCAACCAACTGATTATTACTCAAATCTACAGCTTGTAACAAGTTAAGATTTTCTAAATCATCTATTATAAAACCATTCAAATTGTTGTTGGATACATTTAAGCCGGTAACCCGGTTTGCTTCATTTACCTGAACTCCATGCCAGGTTGACATTGGTTGATCTAAATCCCATATATTGGTCCATTGCTCGCCTTCTGTTGCGGCATAAAAAGATAAAAGAGTTAAAGAATCTGTTTGAGTGCCATAAACTACCGGACAACTACCCATTTCAAAGATGCAAAATTCTGCCCAGGCTGCCTCAAAATTATTGCCCTCACTTATCTTCCAATAAGCAGCATTCTCTTTATCGCATAAATTTTGTAAAGCCATCGGGTAGCACGAAGATAGTAAATTGTTTTGCAACTCTAAATTTCTCAATTCCGGCAAATCAGCTAATGCTGCTGGTATGCTCCCAGTCAATTGATTATTATGCAATTCTAATAATTGCAAACTCTTTAAATTTTTAAAACGATTAGAAATATCTCCGCTTAATTGATTGTAATGTAAATATAATTGACTGAGATTTTCTAATTCGCATATTTCAGGTGGTATATTGCCAGTAAACTGATTGTTGGGTAAATACAATATTTCTAATTGTTCCAAATTACCTATGGATGCCGGAATTTCTCCGCTTAATTGATTTCCCCACAAATTGAGTTTGCTTAAATAGCTCAGATTACCAATTTCTTTCGGAAGTTCATTTTTTAAACCAACAGCTGGCAAACTTAAATCAAACACACAACCTTCGTCATTTAAAGTCACTCCTCTCCACTCACTCATTGGCTCGTTGAAATTCCATTGGTAAAAACTATTCCAATTCACTCCATCGGTTTCATTATATAAAGTTACTAAGGTTAATGAATCAGCTTGCCGGCAAGGGTTGGTTTGGCATGCTCCTGTATTTTTATCACAAAAATCTTCCCAATTGCTGTCAAAATTGTTACCACGGCTAATCCGGAAAGTACCCAATAAATTTTGAAAGGGATCTAAGGTTTCACACAGGCTTTTCAATTTGGTGTTGTAACAGCCGCTTAACTGATTGTCAAAAAGATACAAAAAAGATAGTTGAGGTAATGTAGTAAATGACGTAGGTATAACCCCGGTTAAATTATTTTCAGATAAATTTAAGTTTTGTAAGTAAATGAGTTGACTAAATGAAGCTGGAATTTGACCACTAATATTGTTATCTGCCAACCATAAAAAATTTAAATTTTGTAAATCGCTTATAATATGTGGAATTTCACCGCTTAACTGATTGTTGCTTAAGTTTAAGGTTTCAAGACTTTTCAACTTGCTTATTTCGGCAGGTATTTCACCCGAAAGTGAATTATTTGCTAAGTTTAAAGTAGTTAAACTTTTTAATTGCCCTATTTCAGTGGGTATATATCCATATAATTTATTGTTAGATAAATTGAGTGCCTCAACACAGCCATAACTATTTAGTTGAACCCCATACAAGGCATCCATAGGTTTACTTAAATCCCATTTGTACCGCCAGTTGCCGCCACCCATAGCAGTTTGTATTTTTTTTAGCGCTAATGAATCATTTATACGACATGGCGAGGTGCAAATATTAGCTCCATAGGTGCAGAAGTCTTCCCAGGCTATATTGAAATTATTGCCTTCACTAATGTTCCTGTTTTTGTTACTACCCGGATATATTTGTTCGCATAGTTTTCTTAAATTCGTATCATAACATCCGCTCAATAAATTGTTGCTTAGGTTAATGAATTCTAAATTGTTTAAGTTGCCCAATTCAAGCGGTAAATCTCCATTTATCAGGTTTGCATGTATATTTAGATTTTTAAGCAAATTTAAATTGCTCATTTCAGCAGGAATCAAACCACTTATGTAGTTATCATTAATTCTTAGTTGTGTTAATTGTGTTAGCTTAGCTATCGCCTTGGGTATATTGCCTGTCAATTGATTGTATTCTAATATCAATACATCCAATGCACTTAAATTGCCAATTTCTGCTGGTATACTGCCGCTTAAGGCATTACTTGCAAGGTTCAGATATTCTAATTTTTCAAGTTGACCAATTTGTGCAGGAATTTCACCACCTAGCTTTGAGTTGGAAAGGGTTAAGGAATTTAGATTTTGCAACTGACCAATTTCGGTAGGAATACCACCTTCAAAGTCAGCTTCATAAATAGCTAATTCTTCCAGTTGGGATAGGTTTCCTATTACAGGGTCTAAGTATCCACTTAAGCCAAAATTATAATCCAAACAAAGACTGCCTGCACATCCATCAAAATTTAAAGTAACTCCTTCCCAGGTGTCCATAGGTTGACTAAAATCCCACTGTACATTCCAATCAGCTCCATTTGCCGATTCGTATAATTGAACTAAAGATAAGGAATCGGTTTGCCGGCAATTTTTCGGCGCACAGGCTAAATCATTATTTGCGGTAAAATCTTCCCAATTTTGGTCAAACTGATTTCCATTGCTGATATATTCATTTGTGTTAAGCAGAAGTTGATTATTAAGCAGCGCCAGTGATTTATCATAACAGCCGCTTAAATTGTTGTTATTTACTTGAAGTTTGACCAGGTTTTTCAGTTCACTTAATTTGCCCGGTAGTGCTCCTTCCAATAAATTGGTATCTAACAAAATCGTTTTAACATTAGGCATTCTATCAAATGAATTAGGTATTTCACCAGTAAAATTATTATTAGATAGGGTTAAACCGTTTAAAACCGGAAAATAGGGTAGCTGTTGAGGAATAATGCCATTAAAATCATTATGAGACAAATCGATAACTTCTAATTTAGGCAGTGTAAATGTTCCATTTGGTATTTTTCCTGAAAAATTATTGTTAGACAGGTCTATCGATCTGAGTTCTTTCAAATAGTAAAGCACTTTTGGCAATACAACTCCTTCAAAATTGTTTCGGCTCAAATCAAGATTTTGTAATTGTATCAAACTTTTTATTTCATCGGGTACAATACCGCCAAGCCCGGTATTGTTTAAATTTAGTGTCGTGAGTTTAGCCAATTCGCCAATTTGCTTTGGAATAGCCCCTGTTAAGTTGTTTTTACTTAAGATCAATTTTTCGAGATCAGAAAAATTACCGATTACTTCCGGTAAATGCCCCCTTAAGTTATTATCAATAAGCTGTATACTCTTCACACAGTCTTGTTCATTAAATCCAATACCCATCCAATTTTTCACCGATTGGCTGGTATCCCATGGGGTTTTCCAATTAGCTCCTTCTGTAGCAATATATAAGTTAATTAAATTTAAAGAATCTTTCTGTCGGCAAGTTAAATCAGAATGGTCACAATCTTCGCCAACACCCACAGCGCACCAGGCAGCTATGGTTTGCTCTACTTCGGTTGAGCCCTCTTTAAACAAATCTATGGCTGCTTGAATAGCCCCATTTCTGGCATCTGAATAATTAGAATTTTTATCTAAATAATGTACTAAATTTCTATAAGCAATTTTAGCTGCTTTTTCAATGCCAATGCCTTGTATAAAATAGGCACCACCTTTATCGTTTACACCACTACCTCCTTCTGCTAATAAATAAAACCAATGGTTTTGTACACCGCTGTTAATATGAACACTTTCTAAAGCGTTCGTATCTGCCCAATATTTACCCTGGTAAGTATCCGGTTGAATTTGAATCATATTCCCATCATTGGGGTTTGCCAAATTTCTGATACCATTATAACCCGGTAGGATAACAATATCGGCTCCGGTAATCCAATCCGGTCCATCTTTTTTATTGGCAGCTTCAACAACTTCTCCAAAAATATCTGAAAAAGATTCATTTAAAGCACGGGATATGGAAGTACTAGTCAGCTTATCTCCTGAATTTTGGGTAATACCATGCATCATCTCATGCGCCACAATATCTAAACTGGTAAATGAACCATACCTTTCTCCATCTCCATCTCCATACGACATTTTTTCACCATCCCAAAAGGCATTGTTCAGGCTATCTTTACTAAGTGTTGCGTGTGCCACACTAACTAAAGGCATCCCTTTATCGTCTAAACTGTTTCTATCGTGCTCACTTAAAAAATATTCATACGTTTTTTGGGTAGCCCAATGTATTTCGGTAGCTGCTTTATCTTCATCAAAAAATTCATCACTTTCACTAATGATGCTTCCTGTGTTTTGATCGATTACCTGCATACCACCGCCAAGACTATTTCTTAATAAATAAGCACCCTCATCGTAGCAAGAGGTAAAATTGATTTGTTCGTTATAATTGCTTTTTCCCGATGCGGTAAAGGCAGCACAGAAATGGAGTTTTTCTATCGCTTGAATTAATTCACCATTGTGTGCATCAATAAAAACATTTTTTCGGGAAAGGGGTTGTAAAGAATAAACGTCGAATTTATAACTCAAACGATTATCCATAATAACCAAATTGCCCTCAGGATAATAGCTGGCTGCTTCATCCTTTTTTATCAATTTCAGTGTTTTTTCAGATAAGGCATCTTGCCATGCATACTGGTTGGATGGGCAGTTCTCTAAAGCCAATAACAAGGCCTCTTCTTGTTTAATCGAAGGCCGGACATTGATATTTATATTGCGTATTAAATGTCCGTTAGCCGATTGCACTCGACCGTTCAATTCGTGGATAGAATAGCTTGTCGCTTCGATAGGAATACCTTTAAAACTTTGTTGGTAGTGATAATGTTTATAACCAAGTTCATCTTCGGTTAATTTTTTTAAATTTAGTGCATCGTGCTTGCCTAATTTTAAATAAGCATTGTTTTGAGCTAATTTTTTTGCGGTATAAGTTTCGGACGATTTAAATTTTTTCCATTCCGATTGGTTTTTGCTTAAATTAATATTGGAAGCCCAACAGTTATTAGGATGAATAATGTTAAACACCAAAGTAAATAAAAAGACTATAAGTAAAGCGCGTTTCATAAAATATGGTTTTCTTACTTTTGTTAAAATTAAATGGTAGGGCAAAGATAAGATGAAGTTTTTTTGTTTTTTTATACTAAATAGGTCATTAATTAGTTTAAATAAAGAAAAAAAAATATCGTAAGTCATTAATTTTTATTTTATTGTAATCAATAAATGAAGTCTAAAATTAAAAATAATAAAGAGCCGGTTGGTATAAGTTTACTAAAATCTTTTTCTGAAAAAGAATTGGCGGGTTTTTCACTATTTATAGCGAACCAATATTTCAATTCCGATAAAGTTATACCAAATTTATTAAACGTGTTAAAAAAAAATGTCATAAGGTACGATTCATATGATTCCGCACAAGAAACTAAGCTCTATTATAGTATCTTCGGCGAAGATAAAAGTAGCCATACTGATTTATCTTCTGCACAAAAAAGTCGCTTAAACTCCAAGTACAATACCCTCACCCGATTGGCTGAACGATTTTTATGTGTCAACGCCATAGAAAAAGAAACCGCCATTAAAAACCAATTACTCTATAAAGAACTTTTAAACAAAAAGCAGTATGCCTTATTTAACCGGCACATTAATAAAGAAAAAAAAGTGTTGGAAAGTCAGGATAAGATTGATTTGGAGTTTCATAATAATGCCTTGGTTGTTGAACAAGCTGTATTAGACCACGCGCACCAAACCAGCAATCTTGGTGAAGTTAATTTGCAAGATTTAAATTATCAGTATGATGTTCAATACATTTTAAAAAAACTAGGCTTGTATATTACAATGCTATCAAATGAAAGTATTTATGAAAAAAAATATAATAAAGCCTCTATGCAGATAGCTTTAGATTTAATTCAACTATCTGACTATAAAGATCATGCGCTCATTAACTTAACATACTCTACAGTAAATTTAATTATACAACAAAATAAAATTGCCTTTGACAGTTTATTGACTTTGTTAGACAGACAATGGTTAGAAATTACAAAAGATGATTTGAATGTTTTTTATAACGTAAGTATCAATTATTGCGCTAAAAAATTGAGAAGAGGCGAAAATATGTACAAAAATATTTTTGATATTTATAGAATGATGCACGAAAAAGATTTATTAGTTGAGGGAAGTGTTTTTCCTGAATCAAAACTTAAAAATATAGTGGCTGTTTGTTGTAAGGTGGGAGAATTCAATTGGGCAAAAAACATTATTGACAATTATCGACAATATATTAGAAAGCCAATTAGAGAAAGTGTCTGTCATTTTCATTTTGGTGCTTTGGCTTTTTACCAACAAGATTACAATTTGGCTTTACATCACTTTATTCGAGTGGAAAGTATTGATATTAACCACGATGTAAATTGCAGAGCACTTTTACTTCGATCACATTATGAAGTGGACAGTGATTATGATGAAAGAACAGTTCAAATTTTCAGATCAACTGAGAAATATTTTTATGAAAATAAGGCTTTAACTTCTAACATTAAAAAAGGCTACAGAAATTTTATACGAACCCTAATTAACTTATACCGTATCAAGCACTTCGCTACTAAAATGAGTAAAGAGCGTTTAAGAGAAAAATTAGAACAACAAGACTTAAATATTGATAAAAATTGGTTGTTACAAAAAATAGACGAACTCAAATAAAACTATTCAAAGTTTGATTTATCAATTTCAATGAGTTGGTCTTCTACAATGCCAAATAAGATGTCCTCAGGTTTAGGTTGGATAAAAGCCTTGCCACTAAAAACACTAAATGCCGGTAAAATCGCTTGATGTTGCCCAAAGTAGAAAACGGGGGTACTAATACTTTGCCTGCCAACACCACGTATTGTATAACCAGGATGTAGATGCCCGGCAATATTATATAATTTATCATCAATTTGAGGATGATGGGTAAACTGAAAAGGTGGAATGTCCAAACTTTCGTAAATAGCCGCAATACCTAAAGCTTTAATTTGCTGGTCGGTTACAATATCGTGGTTGCCTTTTATTAACACAAACTCAACAGTTGTATATTTTCTGATAAAATCTTTCAACAATAAAAACTCTTTATTATAGTCACTATGAAACAAATCTCCCAGAAAATAGCAAATAGCCGGTTGAAACTCTTTTATCAAATCTTCTAACCTCAATAAATCAATTGGTGTGATAGAAGCGGGCAAAGCGATACCCGCTTTTCTAAAATGTCCGGCTTTACCTAAATGTAAATCAGCAACTAATAAGGCACGTTGAGCCTGCCAAAATATGGCTCGTTTTGCACTTAAAATCAACAATTGGTTTTGGCAAACATATTCGATATGTGTCTCCAATGAGTTAGAAAACCGGTTTTATGCTTAAAATTTTAACTAAACAGAAACGTTCAGTTGTTATAAAGGTTAGCTCTTTTTAGCTTTTGGCGAAAGGAAGATAATCATTCTTTTGCCTTCTAATTTAGGCATTTGCTCTAAGTTGGCTAAGTCAGCCAAACGCTCCGCAAACTGCAGTAACAAAAGCTCTCCTCGCTCTTTAAAAACAATTGATCGACCTCTGAAAAACACGAAGGCTTTCACTTTTGCGCCATCTTTCAAAAACTTTTCGGCGTGCTTTAATTTAAATTCAAAATCATGTACATCCGTATTCGGTCCAAACCGAATTTCTTTTAACACCGTTTTCTTAGAATTACTTTTAATCTCCTTTTGTTTCTTTTTGCGTTCGTACAAAAACTTATTGTAATCAATAATTTTACAAACAGGTGGCTCTGCTTTTGGTGATATTTCTACCAAATCTAAACCAAGCCCCAAGGCAAGTTCTACAGCCTTTCCGGTTGTATAAACGCCTTGCTCTACACCTTCGGCATCGCCAACAATACGCACTTCGGGTGCTGTAATGTGTTCGTTAATCCTGAATTCAGGTTTTCTTCTTAGTGGACGGTAATTCCTTTTAAATCTTTTTCCCAAATATTAAATTTTATATGAATTAATTATTTATTTTCTAAGACCACTTGATCTACAAATTGGTTTAATGGCATTATCCCGATGTCTCCTTTTCCGTGTCTTCTAACAGAAACCGCTTCGTCTGCCACTTCTTTTTCGCCTATTATTGCCATGTAGGGTATTTTATCCACCTCGGCATCTCGTATTTTACGCCCTACTTTTTCATTTCTTCGATCAATTGAGCATCTAATATCGCACTTTTTTAGTTCAGTTGAAACTTTTTCTGCATAATCTATAAATTTTTCACTAATAGGTAAGATGGCAACTTGTTCTGGAGCCAACCAAACCGGAAAATTTCCTGCCGTATTTTCAATCACTAAAGAAATAAAACGCTCGAAAGAGCCAAAAGGTGCCCGGTGTATCATTACCGGACGATGTTTTTCGTTATCCGCTCCTACATACTCTAATTCGAAACGCTCTGGCAAGTTATAATCTACCTGAATTGTACCCATTTGCCAACTTCTGCCGATGGCATCTTTCACCATAAAATCTAATTTTGGACCATAAAAAGCCGCTTCTCCTAATTCAGTAATGGTACTTAAATTTTTATCGGCGGCAGCTTCAATAATGGCTTGTTCAGCTTTGTCCCAATTTTCATCTGAGCCTATATATTTTTCCTTATTTTCAGGATCTCGTAAAGAAATTTGAGCACTGTATTCTTTAAACTCTAATTTATCTAACACCAACATCACCAAATCGATTACTTTTATGAATTCTTCCTTCAATTGTTCTGGTGTGCAAAAAATATGGGCATCGTCTTGTGTAAAACCTCTTACCCGGCTTAAGCCGTGCAATTCGCCACTTTGTTCATAACGATACACCGTTCCAAATTCGGAAAAACGCACTGGTAAATCTTTATATGATTTTGGTGAAGCTTTATAAATTTCGCAATGGTGCGGACAATTCATGGGTTTCAATAAAAACTCTTCGCCTTCTTTTGGTGTGTTGATTGGTTGAAAAGAATCTTCTCCATATTTTTCGAAATGACCGGAAGTTATATACAATTCTTTTTTACCAATATGCGGTGAAACTACTGGTGAATAACCTGAATCAATTTGTTCTTTCTTTAAAAAACTTTCTAACTGATCTCTTAAAATAGTACCCTTCGGTAACCAAAGTGGTAAGCCAGCACCTACTTTTTCTGAAAAATGAAACAAGCCTAACTCTGCGCCTAATTTTCGATGATCGCGTTTTTTGGCTTCTTCTAACATGGTTAGATGTTCTTCTAATAGACTCAGTTTTGGAAAACTCACTCCATAAATACGGGTTAATTGTTTTCTACTTTCATCGCCGCGCCAATAAGCTCCTGCTAAAGCAGTTAGTTTCATGGCTTTGATTAAACCGGTAGCCGGTAAGTGTGGTCCACGGCATAAATCAGTAAAATTACCTTGTTTATAAAAGCTGATGCTTCCATCTTCTAACTCTTCAATTAGTTCTATTTTATATTCATCATCTTTTTCTTTAAAGTACGATAAGGCATCGGCTTTGGAAACTTCACTGCGTTCGAAGCTGTTGTTTTGCTTTGCCAATTCTTTCATTTTTTTCTCAATCTTCTCCAAATCTTTATCAGAAATCACCTCATCTCCAAAATCAACATCATAATAAAAACCTACCTCAATTGATGGACCTATGCCAAACTTTGTGCCGGGGTAAAGGGCTTCTAATGCCTCTGCCATTAAATGGGCACTGCTGTGCCAAAAGGTGGAAGCCCCTTCCTTGTCATCCCAAGTAAGTAATTGCAGGTTGGCATCTTCATGAAGTGGACGAGTGGCATCCCAAACTGCGCCGTTAATTTTGGCTGCCAACACTTTTTTAGCTAAACCATGGCTTATAGATTTTGCAATCGCTAATGCGGTTGTTCCCTTTTCGTATGCTCTAACATTTCCATCAGGAAAAGTAATGTTTATCATTAATACTCAATCAATTATTTTAAGCGAGTAAAGGTAGGGTTAAAATATGAATATATGTTAAGTTGGGTATGGCATTTTTTGGTTTTAGTGGTATGCAAATTGTATGTTAGCTGTGAACTAGGCAACTACTAAAGCGGTGCGAAGTTGGCAATTTAACCCTGATTGCAGCGGTTATGCCGTTGAAGCGTTGGCTTTGGTGTGTTAGCAAACGGCATTTGAGCGGAAAGCAGGCTGCCCGTTTTTAAATGCTCATCACGTTTCGTTTCTAAAAAAGAAAGTATTATTGAGTACTATATTTTTTGAATACAATTTTTGCTTTGGTAAGATATGAATATAAACTTAGCTAACTTTGGTTTGCCAACTCTATTAAATGTGGTACTTTTGGAGCTTATCAATTTCTATTAATCATGAAGGCTTATTTTACCACGACCATTTTGTTTTTTTGTTTGGCAGGTTACGCTCAACTCACTGTTGGTGTTATTGAGTATGATACTGTTCAGACACAAAAAGGGTATAATTTATTTTATCCACTATTGCAAAATAATGTATATTTAATTGATAATTGTGGTAGAATTGTGAACCAGTGGAATGACACCGGGTTTATACCTGGCAGTTCAGTTGAACTTTTGGAAGATGGAAACTTATTAAAAACCAGTTCATTATTTTTAACTTCCAATTCTTCATTAAGTCCGTTGGCAGGTGCTGGAGATAAAGTACATTTAAAAGATTGGGATAATAATGTATTATGGGAATATACAATTGCAGATAGTAAAGAACGGATGCATCACGATATAAAAAGCATGCCTAATGGCAACGTTTTAATATTAGCTTGGGAGAAAAAGACAGCCGAAGAAGCGTTTGAGGCTGGTAGAGATACTGTTGTAATGAACAATGACAATGAAATATATCCTGATTTTGTTGTTGAGATAAAACCACTAGGCATTGATAGCGGTGAAGTAGTTTGGCGGTGGAATGCATGGGATCATATGATACAAGATTTTGATGAAACTAAAGATAACTATGGAGTGGTTGCAGACCATCCCGAATTAATTAATATAAATTATCCATCTGGTGATGATGCAAAAGATTGGTTACATGTGAACGCTATTGATTATAATGAAAGCTTAGATCAGATTATGATATCGTCGCCGGGCTTTAATGAAGTTTGGATAATTGACCATAGTACCACTGCCGAAGAAGCTGCTGGACATACTGGAGGAAACAGTGGCAAAGGCGGCGACTTAATTTACCGTTGGGGTAATCCGGCGGCTTATGGTAAAGGAGATAGTACTCAGCAAAAACTCTTTTTTCAACACGATCCGCATTGGGTGGAACAAGGCTTAGATGACAGTGATGTTGATTTTGGTAAAATATTGGTATTTAATAATCTGGCAGGAATGGGTTATTCAACGGTCAACATTTTTGCGCCAATTTGGAATGAAGAAACTAACCAATATCAAAAAAATGATGATGGCACATTTGCTCCTCAAGCCTTTGATTACACTTATCAAGCAGAAAATCCATCAGATTTATATTCTTTTCTTGTTTCGGGAGCACAAAAATTGCCCAATGGCAACATGCTAATTTGTTCAGGCATTCAATCCACTGTTTTTGAAGTTAATGCAGCTAATGAAATAGTTTGGCAATATGTTAATCCTGTTCGATCGGGTGGAGGAGGTGTTGAAACTCAGGGAGCGGAAAACCCCAATGGAAGCTTGTTGTTTCGTTTTAACCGCTATGCACCAGATTTTGAAGGTTTTCAAGGAAAAGAATTAACACCAGGAGAATTTATAGAATTAGAACCGGATGGACAATTATGTCCTGATTTTGTAAGTATGCAAGATGTTTTTTTAAATTCGATTAAAGTATATCCCAATCCTGCACAATACGAATTGATTATAGAACACGAGCAACCTTTACAATCAATTGTTTTATATAATGCCGCAGGTGAAAAAGTTACAGAACTTCAAACTTCAAATATCCAAATGAAGCTTCCTGTTCAAAATATGGAACCCGGTTATTACTTATTAGTTATAGGAAATGACATTTTTAAAAAAATCATCATACAATAAAAACTAAAAAAGCACTTTATCTATTAACACTTTAAAGCTTTTTATAAATTAATGATTATAGATACAATTGTTCACAAGTATCTAAAAAACGTTAGCACTTACCCCAATCAGCTTATTTATCACTTTATTGAAGAAGGTAACGATACTAAGCAAACCCTTGTTCAGTCATTTACAAAATCAGGTTCAATAGCCAGCCACCTACTTTATCAATTAAAATTAAAAAAAGGAGATAGAGCTTTGTTGTTGTATCCACCCGGCATTGATTTTTTAGATGCATTTTGGGCTTGTCAACTAACGGGCATTATTGCGGTACCCGTTCCGTTAACTATGAATATAAAGCAGGTTCAAAACCAACTTATTCATATTCAAAAAGATTGCGAAGCAAGTGTATTACTTACGCATAATAGTTTGGTTGCTTTAATTGAATATCAAAAAAATGAACATCAAAAAGGTGTACTGCCTCCTATAATTTTGGCTACTGATACAATTGATGATAGCTTGTTAGAAATATCGGAAATCAATTTACCTAATATAGAAGATGCGGCTGTTCTTCAATATACTTCAGGTTCGGTTTCTCAACCAAAAGGTGTGGTGCTTAGCCATCAAAATATTGCTGCAAACCTTGCTATTATCGATCGCTATACCAACGTTTCTAAAATGAACAATGGTTGCGGATGGTTACCCCATTTTCACGATATGGGTTTAATAGGTCAGTTTCTTTTTCCGGCACTTATTCCTGGTCCATTTCACTTTATGTCGCCGATGTCGTTTATTCAAAACCCGGCAAGTTGGTTGCAAATGGTGAGTGATTATCAATCTAACATTATCGTAGCTCCAAACTTTGCCTTTGAGCTTTGCAGTAAATATGTTGATGATGATATAAAAAACAATCTAGATTTAGCTTGTGTAGAGGTTGCGTTAACCGGAAGCGAGCCTGTTCAAGCTGATGTGTTAAATCGTTTTGCTACAAACTTTGCTTTTTGTGGTTTTGATGCAAATGCCTTTATGCCTTGTTATGGTATGGCAGAAACGACTTTAATGGTTTCGGCGAGCCCATATAAAACGGGCTATCAAACAAAATTAGTGAATACCGAAAAATTGGAATTAGGTATTATTCAGCAAGATGCGGAGTCTACTAAAAAATTAGTGAGCTGTGGTAAAATTGATGAAAGTTATGAACTGAAAATTGTTGATCTTGAAAAGAAAATAGAAACTATGCCTTTTGAAATTGGAGAAGTTTGGTTAAAAGGTCCAAGTTTGGCAAAAGGTTACTGGAACAGAAGCACTTCTACATTTAATTCATATTTAGAAAATGGTGACGGACCTTATTTTAAAACAGGAGATCTTGGATTTATTGAAAACAATGAACTATTTATTACTGGAAGAATTAAAGAATTAATTATTATAAGAGGAAAAAATTATTATCCGGTAGACATTGAACAAACTGTGATGAAAAGCAATAAGGCGATTAGAAAGGGTTGTGTAGCCGCTTTTAGCGAAGTTGAACATGAAACAGAAAATTTAGTGATTGTTGCCGAAATTAAAAATAATGCACTTAATCCTGATTTTGAAGATATTACCGCAACCATAAAACGATCTATCTTAAGTGAATTTGGAATAAAGCCCAATTCAGTTTATTTAGTACTAGCCAAACAATTGCCCAAAACAACCAGCGGTAAAATGCAGAGATTGAAAACAAGAGATTACATAAATAAAGAGAAAATAGAGATATTGCATTGTTTTAAAGAAGTGGATAAACAAGTGAATACGGTTGCACATTATACACAAAACTTTATAATAGAAACAATTGCCAATCTTTGCGAGATGCCAGCAGACCAAATTAAAGTGGATGAATGTATTTTTAATTTTGGTATTGAATCCATTCAATTACCTGCCTTAATTCAAAAAATAGAACATAAAGCAGGTAAGAAAATAAAGGTTGAACAGTTAATTGCTAAGCCAACTGTACAAGGTATTATTGAACATCTTTATCCATCCTCTTTAAAAATTAAGGAACTTGTTGAGCAAAGCATATCGAAACCGATTGAAACAAAAACTTCCGTACCAACACCAGCTTTCGTGCTACCCAATTTTGATATATTAAACTAGCAAAAAATTATTAACTATTGGGGGAAAGTAAGCGTAGAGGAGTAGTATTAACCGGTTTTAAAGAATCAAAGTTAATCCAACGATTTCCTCAGAACAAACTGAATAATTTGTTTACTAAATTTATAGCATCTTCAAAATGTGTTCAATCAAATGTTCAAAATCAAGAAGAAGCCAATCAAATTTTGAGGAATACCCATCAGCAGATTGAACGGTATGCCTTAAAAGAAAATCATATTCATTTTAGAAATACTGTGTTACTAACGGATGATCATTTTTCATTAGATAAGAAGGAGTTAAAACTACCTTTTATTTATGATAACTTTTATGAGAACCCAAAAGGGAGAACTGTTGATGTTAGAATGCGCTTTTTTAAAGAAAAGACACAATTAATTTTAGATGACTTTTTTAAAGCGGATATTAAAATTCCTGAGCATATCATTTTTGTCACCAGCACGGGTTATGAATCACCAAACCCTTTGCAAGAATTGTTAAGCAAAAAAAATTGGGAGACGACGCATACCAATTGTTTTGCCAATGATTGTTATGCGGCATTTCCAGCTATTGAAATGGCTATAGGCAATTTATACAATCCATTTACCAACTATAGCGAAATTGATCTTGCTCACGTAGAATTTAATTCTATCCATGTAGATATATCAGATGATAGCCCGGAAAATTTAATTGTGATGTCTCTATTTGGCGATGGAGCTATTCAATATAAAGTAACCAATAATAGCAACGCAACAGGAATTAGAGTTGATCATATTCTTCAAAAATTGATACCGAACTCCAGCGATCAAATGAATTGGAGTTTAGGCAGCTACCAATTTAAAATGACTTTAAAACCCTATGTACCCCTTTTTATTGATGATCATATTGAAGCCTTTGTTCAGCAATTGTTTAAGCACCAATCCATTACTTTGGCGGAAGCCAAACAAAAAGCCATTTGGGCAATTCACCCGGGCGGACCAAAAATTGTAGACTTTATTCAACAAAAATTGAATTTATCCGATGAGCAAGTGATACATAGCCGAAAAGTATTACATAATTATGGTAATATGTCGTCGGCAACTTTGCCCCATATTTGGCGAGATATTATTGATGATGACTCGATCAATAAACAAACGCCAATAGTTTCCTTGGCTTTCGGACCGGGTTTAACAGTTTATGGATTAGTGGGGGAAAAAGTTTGATTTTACCTTTTTTGTTGAAGTATATTTATAGCCAATTTCTCAAAATACAAGCACATAACTAATTTATTTATAATAAGTTAAATTAAATATTTTAATTGACTTATTCATTTTTTTATGCTTTATTTGTTCGGTCAACTTATTTTATCTAACACTAAACTTAAATTTTACGAAACAGAAACTTCTTTTTGAAACTACTTTTATCAACGCTAACCTATTAATTTAATTAACCAAAAATTTAAATCTAATGAAACAGAAAATCAACTTTACAAAACTACTTTCGCTACTCGCTACTCGCTACTCGCTACTCGCTACTCGCTACTCGCTACTCGCTACTCGCTACTCGCTACTCGCTTCAAGTAGCTTTAATTTTATCCTCAGTTGTCATAATAAACGCACAATGTATATTGGAACACCCGGATAATTCTCCACAGTTCGGATTCATTTCTAATTGTGATTGTGAAAATCCAAATGATAACACTTGTGACTTATTACCCGATTTAATTCCAGTAGTTGATATATTAAGTACAAGTAGAGAAGAAATAGTTATTGACGAGTCAACAGGTAATGAAATAAATGTACTCCGTTATCCTTATAAATTTGCTAATATAGGTTCAGGACCTTTAGAGCTTAGAGTTGGAAACAGTTTTTTTTGTGACGGCATTGAAGCAACTGACCCAGATAATCAATTAACAAATCCTGGCACTGGATTAATTTGTAATAATGGAGGATTACCCACAGTTGAAGCAGTGCAAACAATTTATGGTAAAATTAATGGTAATACACAAACAAGCAGAGATGAAAGTGTAGGAATCTTAAAATATGATGATGCATTAGGACATAGTCATTATCATTTTCAAGATTTAGGAACTGCTACCTTAAGAATTTCAAATGGTAATCCGTCAGTTTCCGATTGGCCTATAGCAGTTGAAACAACAAAACAACATTTTAATATTCAAGATACAGGAGAATGTGAGGAGGATGAAGATAATTGTTGTAACATCGCAAACTGTAACAACCCAGATTTTAGCAATAATAATAATAATGGTGGCTTTGGAGGGAAAATTCCTTCCACAGAGGCCGATAATACTACAGATGGGAAGTATACTGGTAGTAGTCCATTTTTACCTGCCGGACCATCTTATCCTATTTCTAATTATAGTGGTAACTTATTTGGTGGTCTTTCCGTGGGTAGTAGTGATTTATATGACACACATTTTGCTCATCAATGGATTGATTTAGGATTGTATACTTGCAACGGAAATTATGAATTAGTGTTAGAAGTAAATCATAATAATGCATTATTCGAAGAAAACATTAATAACAACATAGCCCATTTATCTATTCAGTTAAGTAATCAACTTGAATTAGGAACTACTGTAGCACCAATAAATTCAAATACTATTTGGGATTTAACAAATACAGCTTTACTTGATAATTATGGATATACAAGATTTGTAGCTGGAACAGTTACTGTTAAAAATGAAAAGAGCCTTACAATTAAAGATATAGATGTTAGGTTCGCTGAAAACGCCCGTATAGTAGTAGAAAAAGGAGCCAAACTAATAATTGACGGAGCGACCTTAACCACCGTTTGTGATCAAATTTTTTGGGAGGGCATACAAGTACATGGTGATAGAAGTAAACCTCACCCAGCATCGGTAACAGAAGGCGGCACAAATCCACCTGATCATGGAGTAGTGTTTTTTAAAAATGATGCCAGTATCCGAAATGCGAGCAATGCAGTTAAAACGATGAAAGTTGATAATTATGGAACACCGAACCAGTCACCAGATCATAGCAATAGAAACGGTATTGTAGTAATTGATGATGCTGAATTCTATAATAATATATGTAGTGTAGTGTTATTTGGGGGAGAAGCTACAGATGACAGTCCGACAGCTTCAAAAGTCGAGAATGCTCGTTTTATAATTGATGATGCTTTTCATAGCGCTAACTTTACACATAATCCCAATCCTCTTTCCGGAACATTTAACAACGATCCAGATTTTCAAGTTTACCTGACAGATATTGTAAGTCTTATACTTGATAACTTAACCTTTGATAATCAGGCTACTTCTATTAGCGGGGAAACTGCTTTCAAAAGTAACAATTCCTATTTTAACTTGCAGAATAGTACAGTAAGCAATTTTAAAATGGG
>CALHDG010000205.1 GCA_938023075.1 uncultured Chitinophagales bacterium | reverse complement strand
GGGATGCATTTTGACACCTTTCCATTAATTGAAGTAAAGGATAAAGAGGCTGCGAAAAAAGCTTTTGCTGATGCGGGTAAAAGTTTAACGATTATGGACATTGGGGAGACGATTAGTTTTTAACTAATTGAATGTTGCGAAAGTACGAGCGATGAAGTTGGCAACTTAGCCCCGATAGTAGTGGTTATGCCGTTTTTGCAGCGTGGCTTGGTGTGTTGGCAAACGGCATTTGAACGGATAGCGGGTAGCCCCTTATTACGAGTTGTGTTGTTTCGCTTCAAAAAAAACTAAATGATGCCTTGTTAAAATTTAAGAGAATAATTACGATGGGTAAAATAATAGCAGTTGCTAATCAAAAAGGAGGCGTTGGTAAAACCACTACTGCCATTAACTTAGCTGCCAGTATAGGGGTGTTGGAGTTTAAAACCTTAATTGTAGATGCCGACCCGCAAGCCAATGCTTCGTCGGGTGTAGGTTTTGAAGCCAAAAATGTGCAGGCAGGTATTTATGAATGTTTAATTGGTGAGGTAGAAGCGCATCAAATTATATTGGAGACCGAAAGTCCGAATTTGTTTTTACTGCCCGCTAGTTTAGATTTGGTGGGTTTTGAAATTGAATTGGTTAATCACCCCAACCGGGAATATTACATGCAAAATGTGTTAGAACCCATTAGAAACGAATTTGATTTTATTATTATTGACTGCTCGCCATCGTTGGGTTTAATTACCGTAAATGCTTTGAGTGCAGCGGATAGTGTAGCTGTGCCTGTTCAATGTGAGTATTTTGCTTTAGAAGGCTTGGGAAAATTGTTAAACACCATCAAAATTGTACAGCAAACTTCTAATGCTAATTTAGATATTGAAGGCATTTTATTAACGATGTATGATAGTCGCTTGCGCTTATCTAACCAAGTAGTTACCGAAGTGAAAAGGCATTTTCAAGATTTGGTTTTCGATACCATTATCCATAGAAATACAAAGTTGGGCGAAGCGCCGAGTATGGGTCAGCCGGTTATTATTTATGATGCTGGCAGTGCTGGTTGTATTAATTATTTAAATTTAGGTAGAGAGGTTTTGCAAAAAAATAATATGACTAAGATTGCGCAGGAGGATAAGATATTGGAGTAACAAATTATTAATTATTTAATGAATTAGTAATTCAATCAATTAATCTGTTTTGAAAAAGAATAAAAGCAAAGAACAATTAGGCAAAGGAATACGCGCTTTATTAAGCGGTTTAGATGAGGATGCTTCGGCAAAAAAGATGCCTGCTAATCAAGTCAAAAAAGTTATCAATACTATAACTGATTTGCCATTAAGCCAAATTGAAGTTAATCCTTTTCAACCGCGTACTCATTTTGATGAAACGGCTTTAAACGAATTAGCCGATTCCATTAAACTACATGGGGTAGTGCAACCCATCACTGTTCGCCGAATGGGACCAAACGCCTATCAACTTATTGCCGGCGAACGCCGGATGCGGGCAGCTAAAATTGCCGGCATTACCGCCATACCCGCTTATATCCGTTTAGCCGACGACCAGCAAATGTTGGAAATTGGTTTAATCGAAAACATCCAACGCGAAGATTTAAACCCTGTTGAAATTGCGCTAACCTACCAACGTTTAATTGACGAATGTGATTTAATTCATGAACAGTTGGCAGAACGGGTTGGTAAAAACCGCTCCACCGTTACCAACTATTTGCGCTTATTAAAACTTCCGCCTGAAGTACAAACCGGTTTAAAAGAGAAGACTTTAAGTATGGGGCATGCCCGTGCCATTGCCGGTATTGAAGATGTGGTTTTACAAATTGCGGTTTCTAAAGAGGTGATGGATAATCAACTCTCCGTTCGGCAAACGGAAGCCTTGGTTAAAAAGTATACCACACCTGCCGCCGCCAAAAAACCAAAGTCAGACCCATCGCACAGCTTGCCATTAGCCTACAAAAAATTACAAGATGAGTTGACCTCGCAACTTGCTACCAAAGTGGCTATTAAACGCAAACCTCGCGGGCAAGGTGAAATTATCATCAATTTTTATTCGGATGATGATTTGAACCGGTTAATTGATTTTTTTGGGGAGATTGCTTAGTGATTGTGTATTAATAGCTATTCAAAAAGAACAATTACACCGCACTTCCACCTTTCTATCTATTTGTACAAAAACTAAAACTTTGCCAACCATTCCCTTTTTTTGTAAATTGCAATGTAAATTAAATATGTATGAATAAAGATGCTACCACAACATTGGGCAAACACTTCGATCAATTTATTCAAAACCAGATTGTTGATGGAAAATATAAAAATACAGACGAAGTGATTAGAGCGGGTTTGAGGCTATTGGAGGCGGAAGAACAAAAATTCTATGCTTTAAAAAAAGCCATTCAAGAAGGAATAGACAGCGGTATTGCGGTTGATTTTGATCCGGATGAACACTTGCTGCAATTAAAGAAAGAGCGATCTTTAAATGGCTAATTATCAATTAACCAATAAAGCTGTTGAAGATTTATAAAACGTATAGAACAAATGGTCCAAATCGCAAACAATCGTGAACTTGTTAGAAATTACTCGGGAGTTAAAAAGTCATTGAAAGGAGTTAAAATCAATAGAAATATTTACCAACCCAAACCCCTTTGGTCAAAATTTGATGACGGTGGCTATTCAAAACTCCTTTAAACTAAAAGCATAATCATAACTAATTAAACTTCTTTCCTCGTGATTTTCTAACCAAGCCTTTTCTTTGTGGCTGTAATCAATTAATTGTTTAGTATTAAATGATTTAAATTTGTTCACTACACTTTGTAACACAGCTAATTCCGTTTCTTCAAAAATTGTCGCATCAAATTTACGGTTTATCGGAGGTTCAAATTGTTCTCCTAAAGCACCATTAGCAAAAGCTGTAGTTAACACATCAATGGCATTTTGGTTAGCAAGATATTCAAAAAGGCTATGGTAGTTTTGAGGAACCGGACCCATATTAATAGCCCGGTAGCGCATACCACTAATAGAAATGCAATGTTTACTAAACATTAAAAAATCAGCATAAAATAACAATTTGTTGAGTTGGGTTTTCCAAGGCTTCAAATGTTCAGCAAAGTAAATCACCATTTCCGTCAACTTAGCTTCATCAAATGATTTATAGCCTGAAATTTTTCCAGGAAAATATTCGCTTTTCAACAATTTAGCCACCGGTAGGGTTTCATTGTTAGCAGTAGCTTCTATTAAAGCATCAATCTTTTGCAATAATTTATGCTTAGCTTTTTCTTTTAAAACCGTACTCAATTGAACCAGGGTTTTAAACTGCTTAGGGTCATTAATTAACCGAATTAACTTTCCATTCGATAGATTGGGAACTTCACCATTTTCGTAGTTTCTATACATATTCACCCCAAAGCCCAAAACCTCAGACATTTTAAGGGCAGATAATCCATACTTTTTGCGGGTTGCTTTTATTTCTTCAGGAAAGGGTAAATTGTATTTTTCGCGGTATTGGTTGTAAACTTGACCAACGTTAACTTCGTCCAAGGTAGTTGTAGTAAATTGCTCTTTACTATCTTCACAACGGTAACCATGGAAAATAAAGGGAAACTCCTCTTTTCTATATGTAAGTATACTGCGTTCTTTAAAAGAGGTCATTTTTTTGCCTGTTATTGGACTTTTCATAAAAAAAATAAACAATTTGAGTAAAATAAAATCCCATATAAATAAAACTAACTCAAATAAGAATTGCCTACTTAAAAGGGTATTGCATAGGATGTTCAGCTATATGAAATGAGATACAAATGGTATTTGATTCAGGATAACCCATTGATATTTTAATGTATACTTCTTGTTTTTTTACCAGCTTTCCAAAAACCCACATATCTGCAATTTGCTCCAGTTTATCTTCAAGTGGTCCTTCTGAATAATCTTCTGCCTTAAGTTTTTCTAATATTTTCAGTCGTTCAAAAGGAGCAATTTCTAATTCTGTCAAAGCTGCTACATTTTTTTTACGGTTATCTAAAAATATGACATCCCAAATCTTCATCTTATCCTTAAATTGATTAAGGAAATTCTGAACTTCAAATTTGTTCATTTTTTACTCTAATTTAAAATACTCTAATATTCGCTTCATAACAGTGCTAGTTTTATGATAGATTAATTAATTATTTAAAACAACTTGAGTAAAAGTAAGCATTTTTTTTTATTTTTTTTAACTTTAAAGTTGAATTTATTGAAAATTGGTTAAAATAGTAAGAATTATACTTCACAAACATTAGTTTTTATATTTGCCAATCCATACAGATACTATATGCCAATAGAACAACTATATAACCTATTCAAAAAACGTAACGGAGTAAGCACTGATACCCGAACCATTCAACCGGGTGATTTATTTATTGCTTTAAAAGGGGAGAATTTTAATGGCAATCAATATGCGGAACAAGCCATTAAAAAAGGGGCGCAGTTTGCCGTAATTGATGAAGAAAAATATCATACCCAACCAGAAAAACAAATTTTAGTACCGAACGCTTTAGAAGCTTTACAGCAATTAGCGAACCATCATAGAAAACAATTTGACATTCCTGTTTTAGGCTTAACGGGTTCTAATGGAAAAACGACTACCAAAGAATTAATTACTTCGGTTTTATCTCAGCAATATAAAATAGTAGCTACTAAAGGCAATTTAAATAACCACATTGGTGTACCCTTAACTTTGCTAAATATAAAAGAAGACACCGAAATAGCGGTTATTGAAATGGGCGCAAATCACATAGGCGAAATAAAAGAATTGTGCGAAATTGCTGAGCCTAATTTCGGTTTAATCACTACCATTGGCAAAGCCCATCTCGAGGGTTTTGGAAGTTTGGAGGGCGTACGAAAAACCAAAATGGAATTGTTTGATTTTTTAAGAAGTAATCAAGGCTTTGCTTTTATTAATGCTGACCAGCAAGAGATTTTAGATGCGGCTAATCACTTTGATTTTGATAAAAAAATAACCTATGGACAAAGTCCTTTTGTTGATGTGCTGGGTATACCGGTAAAAGATAATTTGAAAGCTCAATTAATGTATCAAGATGTTGAGATGAAAAGCCAATTATTCGGACATTTTAATTTCATTAATCTTTTGGCAGCAATTGCGGTCGGAAAACATTTTTCAATTAGTATTGAAAATATAAATAAAGGTATTCAAAATTATGCACCTCAAAACAAACGTTCTCAAATTGTGGAGACTACTAACAACACGCTCATTATAGATGCGTATAATGCCAACCCAAGCAGTATGGAAGTAGCCATTAACGAATTTGCTGCTCAACAATTTGAAGGAAAACAGATGTTGATTATTGGCGATATGTTAGAATTAGGTGAACACGAAAAAGATGAGCACCAATCTATTATTGAATTAGTAAAAGAGAAAGGTTTTGATGAAGTTTATTTTGTTGGCGAAATTTTTTATGCGTTAATTGAAGCTAAATTGAATGAACGTTTTTTTAAGCATACTACAGATTTAATGAAACACTTTAAAAAAACGCCCCAAACCGGTTACCATATTTTGGTTAAAGGTTCTCGTAAAATTAAGTTGGAAGAATTGGTGGATTGTTTGTGAGGTTTTACCTTTATACTGAAAATTTCATCTTTTTACAATAATTAATGTCAATTATGTGATTTTTTACACATTTTCTACACTAATTGTGTGATTTTAGCTTAATTTTGTAAAGAACCAATACTTTTGAAACCTGTATTTCAATAGAACCATCATAAAACAATTAGATAAATGGAGAAAAGCTACCAAAAGAAAGCCCTTGATTTTAACCGGTGCCAGACAGGTAGGTAAAACTACAGCATTAAAAGAATTTGGCAAGCTTCATTTCAAAAATGTAGCCTATTTCAATTTTGAACTACAGCAAGACCTTCATCAAATTTTTGCATCTGATATTCAGCCAAATAACATTATTGAAAAGTTGGCTTTGTTGGCTGGGGAAGTTTTACCAGAAGAAACCTTAGTAATTTTTGATGAAGCGCAAGCTTGCCGACCGGCAATTACCAGTTTAAAATATTTTTGTGAGGCTGCACCAGAATATGTTATTGTAGCAGCCGGTTCTTTACTAGGCTTAAGTTTAGGGCACAGCCATTCTTTTCCAGTTGGTAAGGTCGATTTTTTAAATATGTTTCCACTCAGTTTTGAGGAGTTTTTGTTGGCGGCTGATAAAAACTTGGTAGCCGCCTATTATAATTATACCAATCAAACAAGCATAACACAAATACCAGCCGTATTTTTTAACCCATTAATGAACTTGTTTAAACAATATATGTTATCGGGCGGTATGCCAGAAGTTGCAGAAATATTGCACAAAGAAAAAGATATTGAAGCGATGCAGATTGTACAACAAAACATTTTAAATGCCTATCGGATGGATTTTAGTAAATATGCTGATGAAAAAATCAGTATTAAAATCAATCACTTGTGGGATTCTATACCCAGTCAATTGGCTCGTGAAAATAAAAAATTTTTATACCAAACCATTAAAAGCGGTGCAAGAGCAAGAGAATACGAAGCCGCTCTATTATGGTTGCAGCAAGCTGGCTTAATTTATAAAATACATAAAATTACTAAACCGGCTATACCTTTAAAGGCTTATCAAGATTTAAGTGCTTTTAAGCTCTTTTTGTTAGATGTAGGGCTATTAGGCAAATTAGCCAATTTATTTCCGCAAGCTTATATTAACGGTGACCGCTTATTCACAGAATTTAAAGGTGCCTTAGCCGAAAATTATATAGCTCAATGTTTGCAAATGCAGGTGGGTAGTAACTTGTTTTACTGGACTTCCAACCGTTCTGCAGAGGTGGATTTTTTAGTGGAGTATCAAAATAACATTATTCCCATTGAGGTAAAATCCGATTTAAATGTAAGAAGCAAAAGTTTGACATATTATAAAAAGACACATCACCCTAAAATACGGGTACGTTTTTCGGCTAAAAATTTAACTTTAGATGATGACTTACTTAATATACCTTTGTTTATGGCAGATCAGTTTAAAACTTTATTAGAAGAGCTTTAGTAATTTAGCTAATTAAACAAAGCCTCAATATCTGCTTTAGTCAATTTTTTCATAAAACCACTTTCACTGCTAATAATATCTTGCGAAACACTTCTCTTTCTTTTTTGTAAATCTATAATCATTTCTTCAATGGTGTTTTTGCAAATCATCCGGTAGGCAAATACTTTTTTATCCTGACCAATTCGATGAGTCCGGTCAATTGCCTGGCTTTCTACGGCAGGGTTCCACCAAGGGTCTACTAAGTACACATAATCAGCAGCGGTTAAGTTGATGCCTGTACCACCGGCTTTTAAGCTAATTAAAAACACCCGGCAGTTTTCATCTTCTTGAAAATGGTCAACGGCTGCTTTTCTATCTTTCACACTGGTTTTGCCATCTAAATATTCATAAGATAAGCCGGCTTGTTCTAACTTGCCTCTAATTAAACTGAGCATCTTTACAAATTGAGAAAAGATTAATACTTTATGATTGCTGGTTTTTTCGTTGATGTGTTCCATCAAAATATCTAACTTAATAGAAGCCGAACCATAACTTTCTTCCGTATTTAAAATAGCCGGGCTGTTACAAATTAACCGAAGTTGAGTAAGGGCAGCCAACACTTGAATTTTGGAGTTTTCCAAACCATCTTCATCAATTTTTTCTAATATTTGTTGTCTGAAATTATTGCGAAAAGCATCATAAACTTTGCGTTGTGCCGGTTCCATTTCGCAATAAATAATATCTTCAACTTTGTCGGGTAGGTCGGTGGCTACTTCTTCTTTCGTGCGTCGCAGTAAAAAAGGAAAAATGATTTTTTTGAGTTGCTCCGATTTTTTGGGGTTGCCATCGCGGTCAATAGGTAGGGCAAACTCTTTCTTAAAAAAATTAAGACTGCCTAAAAAGCCAGGATTCACAAAATTGAATTGTGAAAATAAATCAACGGTATTGTTTTCAATTGGAGTGCCCGTCATCGCTAACCGGTTTTGGGCATTTAATAAACGGGCTGCTTTGTATCTTTTAGATGCCGGATTTTTTATTGCCTGCGATTCATCTAAAATTACATAATCAAATTTAATTTCTTTTAACCATTCAATATCGTTTACCATTAAACCATAGCTGGTTAAATAAATGTTTGCTTCTGGTAAATCTTCTTTATTGTAAGCCCTTTTGCTGCCCCGGTGAATATGGTAAGTTAAATGAGCGCAGAATTTTTTAATTTCATTTTCCCAGTTAAAAATTAAAGTGGTGGGTAAAACGGCAAGTGCTTTTAGTTTTTTCTTTTTGGCTTGTTTAGCAGTTAGCAAGGTTAAAATTTGTAAGGTTTTGCCTAAACCCATATCATCTGCCAGAATGCCGCCCCAATTAAATTCATCTACAAAATTTAACCATTGATAGCCTTTTATTTGGTAGGGGCGCAAGGTAGCTTTAATGGTTTTAGGTACTTTAGCATTTTTAATTTCGGTAAAGCTGAGTAGTTTCTTTTTCTTTTCGTGAATTTCTTTTTGTACTTCTAATTCATCAATATCATCAAACAACTGGTCTAACACACTAAAATGGAGTTTGGATAGTTTGAGTTGATTGCCTTTGCTACTTACTTCGCCCATCTTCAGCATCATCTCGTACTTTTTTATCCATGCTTCTGGTAAGATGCCTAAAGTTCCATCGCTAAGTTTCACATAATTTTGCTGATTAACAAAGGCTTTTCGAATGTCGGCTAATTTTACAGTGGTATCGCCAAACTGCACTTTCATATTCACTTCAAACCAATCTATACCCGAACTTACGCCAAAACTTACACTCGGTTTATGCGGATTATATTTTATTTTTTGAAGTTCTTTTTGCCCAAAAATTTCAAAACCATCTTCTTTTAATCGTTCAAAAGCATCAAAAAACCAACCATCTTTTAATAATTCATCAATAGTTAAAAAGAAAAAACCTCGCTCAATTTGTGATTCAAATTTTGGATGTAAGTTGATTAAACTATTTTGAAGTTGTATTTCAGCTAATTTATCCCGTTTAGTTTTCACTAAAGTTTCCGCTGCCTCATCTAACACAATAATTTCTTGTTCGCTAAATAATTCTACTTGCTGTTTACCATATTGAACAAAGGGCCTTAAGAGCAAAAAGTCGTTTAACTCTTTTAAATAAATTTGTGCTTGAAAACTGGTTTTTATGTCACTCACTTTAATATCAAAATCTAATGCTAATTCAAAATGTTCACTTGCGGGTAGTAAAATATCTCTGTACAATTTAGGAAAATCTTTTCTAAAAAAATGATATTTTGATCGTTTGTTAAACATTTGAAAAATAGATACTGCGGCACTGTTTTTATGTAGATAAAAGGTATCGTTTTTACATACAAAAAATTGTGAGATATCGGAATCTAAATCGGCAAATTCGCAAGGCTCATCGTTTATAAAGGGTTGAGCATACATTTGATAGAGCTCATCTTTTTGAAGAACAACAATCTTTAAATTAACCCGTTTGCTGCTCAGTTGTACTGGTACATAGTTTTTAAAAGATTTGGGATAATCTTCATTAAAGTAACCGTTCATTTCGTCTTTCAAAACTTCAAACATATCTTCTACAACAGGAAAGCTCATATTTAAATGTTCTAACTTATCGGCTACCTCATCGTTACGGCTGTAATGATAATAATGATAGGTATCAAAGCCAAACTCGTGGTTAACAAAATCTAACTTACTAATTTCATTTTGTATGTTTATAGTTTTGCTGTTATCAATACCGGGTACTATAGCATTATCTTTTTCTTCAAAATTACTGTAAAATTTTTCCCCATTTTTAGTAGTTTTTCCCATAAAAGGGATGATGTTAAGGGCTATTCCATTGGGGCTTTTCCACCAAAAACCTAATTTAATTTTTTCAATAGCAGGCACCATACTTTCTTTAGTAGTAAAGGCTTTTAGCCGGTTAGTTTTGTCTACATAATTTAAATAATCAGCCGTTTGATCAATAAATGATTCACTAATTAAACTTTTCTTATCAAAGTCTAATACAATGGAATTTCCTTTCCATTTAAATTTAAATACGTTTTTCGGATAGTTTTCATGAGTAAAGCCATAAGGTTTTAACAGGCGGTCGTACAACTTTTCTTTATCAATAATGGCGTGTAAGCCGTGTGATCCATACTTTTGATAGACTAAGTTAAGTAACACCACTTTGTGTAGGCAAGGTTTTTTTTTCGAAGCCATACACGAGCAAGCCGCAGCCATGTTTTTTTTGTGTAAAAAAAAATGAAGATTATGTTTTACCGCTTTGTCAATAAAGTCTGCTTTACAGGTTTTATGTTCTGCTTGTGTAATTTTAATTAAGTTATCGTCAATATATTGTTGGGGGTTTTCATAAAGTTGATTGAAGGCGTCAATAAGTTCCTTATCAATATGTTGAAACTTAAAATCCCCAGTAGTTGGATTGTAATAGGGATAAATTTGCGTCTCTACTGGAAACTCTTTATTAACCGGGCGGTTAGTAGCATAGTTAATCATATAGAAAAGAGCTGCGACAATGTGTTGGCAAATACCTGCTTTGCTATAAGTGCAAGTACACAAGTTGATCATGCCATTTTTTCCGGGCTTTAAAATTACCTGATACTGCTTCGAACTCATCGCATCTTCTAATACCGAAAACTTGAAAGTCTCACTTTCTTTAGGATTAGATACCATTTTAATATATCCATTTGAGTAAATGAATTTACCTTTTTTGATAATTACTGTGTTTCCTTGCGTAAGCAGTAAATTATAGAAGTCTTGTTTTGAAAGCTTTTTCATCACTTATGTGTATAACTTTCAAAGTTAAATGCTTTTCCAATAGTTTCAAAAGAAAGTTATTAAGAGTTAGTGAGATTAATTGTGAATAAACATTAATTTTTTTTGCAAATGTATAGGTATAGCGAAATTCTTATAATGAATTAAAACTAAAGCCAATGTAAAAAGGTTTTATACCATTTTCAACCGTACTTTTTCCAATATCAAATAGGGGAGCTGCAGAATAAAATCCTACAATATTAAAATTACTATAACCGATGCGTAAGGTATAACCATATCGTAAATTATTTAAATTGGGAATGGTAAAATTCTTAAACTTTTCGGTAGTTAAATCTGTATTAAAACGGGCTTCGCCAACCCATTTAGTATGCCCATTAAATAAATAACCTCCTTTAAAGCCAAGTGCTACTTTAAAGCGCTTACCCAATTTATCGGGGTTTGTTCTAAATCGCAACTCTAAAGGAATATCAAAAAAATTGGTGGATAATACATTGGTATCATAATTTACCGTTTCTTCTAAAGTAGAAAAAAAAGTTTGCCCTTCATCATTTACATCAAACTCTTTATTGTGGTTGTATACATTGGTACCAATACCTAAACCGGGCGCAAAGCTTACATTGCCATTTTTATTCAAGGCAATATCATACATTAAATAAATATTAATCGCTCTGGAGTGCCATTTTAATTGGGTATCTGCCGGGCGGTTACTCCAATTGGCGTGCGCTACTTCAAAAATTAACCGGTCTTTCGAGTCGGTTTGTAACAACTCATCTAATACTTTAGATTGTTTTACCGTGTCTTGAGCGTATATATACGAACAATTGATCGCCATTAAGAGGATTGCGGCAATTGCTGTCTTCCATAAAAATTTTGTCATTTTTTATACAATAATTTGTGCAAAGGTAATTAAATTTATGGCTGATTTTTAATATGTACTAAACGTTTAAATGGTTGATAAGGTATTTTAAATACAGATTATTAAACGAATTGTTTACTTTTGGGAAGTAATAAAATTAAAGACTTCAATTGAAATATACACACATCATAATTACTTTTATATTATTACTGTGCTTTACTTTTGTTAAGTATAGCAAAGCTCAATTTATAAAAGCCGTTTTACCTATTGGTGCCAACTTTACTCAAGTGGATGGTGATGCGATAGCCGGTTACAATAAAATTAGTTTGCAAGCTGGGGTAGGTGCTATGATCGATTTAAATGAATTAGAAACCTGGGAAGTCGGTTTTGAAATATTATACAATCGTTTAGGGAGTAGAAGTAACTCGGCTCAAGCCCAATCAATTATAGATATTAAGCTGCAATATGATTACGTTTCTATTCCATTATTGGTAAATTACAAAGATGTGGGTGATGGATATTTAGGTGCTGGATTAATTGTTAGCCGCTTAGTAAATAACAATTATTTTGAAAATGGGAATGAAATGCCCGATCCTTCAACCAAAGTTAAATCTATGGATTTATCTATTATGGGACAAGCCGGCTTTGTATTCAGCCCAAATTTTCGAGTTACTTTGAGAGTAGGCTATTCTATGTTTCCTTTTTTAGAACCCCGTGCTTTTCATAACTATGTTAGTTTACGCTTCGATACTATATTGAATGGATTGATAAAACGGTGAAAATAGGATTACTAAGTAATTAATCAAATCCCCATCTCCTCCAACGAAAGCACTATCGATTCAATGTCTTTATCATACGGGTCATTAACAGGGTCGTAAGGCTTTTTTAAATCGTAACCATAGCGTTTGCCAATCGTTTGCCAGAAAAAAGCCGTTACCCCACTCTTATACTCTTTTATTAATTTATGTGTGGTTAAGCCCGTTTCTCTATTCACTAATTTGGTTAAAATTTTCCCTTGACTAATGGTTAGTTTCCGCAACTCTCCTTCAAACGTTTTTTTCAGGTCTTTTTCTAACTGCTTTAAATACTTTTTTTGCTTTCTTTTCTTAGTGATATCCGCCGTTATTTCGTTAATTTCATCAATAATTCTGCCCGCTTCTTTGGCATATGGATATACCTTCATCACATACTTTTTTAATCTGCGGTATTTATATTCGGCAACATAATCTCTCTTTTTACTGGCTACCACAGCAACCGGTTGAAGCAAAACCAAGGGCAAAGTATCCCCATTAATTACTTCCATTTGATAAATTTGATCCAACGAATCCGTTTCACTCAATTCATCGGTTGTTAAAATTTGTGCCTTTAAAACGCTCACACTTAACAATACCCATACACAGGTAAATATGCTTTGTAAACTCATAATATTTAAAACACAGTTTTTTAAAAAATATTTCCGCATTGCTATTTTTTATACATTTACAAATTTAGACGAACGATGGAATAAAAGGTTAAAATACTATTTCAAAATATAAGGTATCATAAAAATATTTGAAGCGAAACAACAAGGCTTGCACAAACTTGTGGTCCCGCTTTCCACTCAAATGTTGCAGCTTGGCTGCAAGTGCCCGCGCTTCAGGCAACATAACCGTTGCAATCGGGGCTAGTTTACCAACCTCGCTCGGGCAAAATTTCAAATAAAAAAAAAGGTACTACTACCATATTAATGGTAACATTAGATGTTCAAATATACAAGGTTAACCAGACTAATTCCCCTTCAAATGTTGAAGAGCCTGTACCGATAAATCGGTAGGCGGGCTTTTTCAAAGAAAAAGGTCGGGGTAGTTTAAAAAACTTATGACGGACTTTTCAATACATCTCATTAAATTCGTAATAGAACCAAAAAATAAAATATCTTACCCAAAAAATAAATGCAGAAAGGTATGAAGCCGTTACTTACTTTGTAAATTAGCCCTCTAATTTTTACAAACATTAGTTTTCTAAAAACCAATATCGAATTTTTAAAAGGCGTAGGTCCGAACAAAGCCGAATGGTTGAAAAAAGAGTTGGGTATTTACACTTTTTTTGATCTGCTCAATCATTTCCCCTTTAGGTATATCGACAAAACGAAAATATACAACATTACCGATTTAAACTTCAACACCCAACACGTTCAATTAATTGGTGAATTAGGTCCCTTGAAAATGGCAGGCTTTGGGCAAAAAAAGCGACTAAGCAGTTATTTAAAAGACTCAACCGGTAAAGTAGAATTGGTTTGGTTTCGAGGCATAACCTTTTTACAAAAAACCTTAGTACCCGGCGCCACCTATTTGTTATTTGGCAAACCAACCTTGTTTAGAAATCAGTTTAACTTTAGCCACCCCGAGCTAAGCCTTGCCAGCAAACAAAACCAAACCGATATACAAGGTTTTGAACCCGTTTACCTAACCGCCGAAAAACTAAAAACCAGAGGTTTAGATTCGCGGGGCTTGTTCAATCTCATTAAAACGCTCCTTCATCAATTAAATATGGGGCATCTTACAGAAAACATGCCGGCAACTGTTTTAAAAGAGTTAAACTTAATCAGCCGTTTGCAAGCCTACCAAAAAATTCATCTACCCAAAAACGAAACCGATATTGCGCAAAGTAAACAACGTTTAAAGTTTGAAGAATTGCTCATGATTCAAATGAAATTATTGTTGCTTAAAAATAGTCGCAGGCACACCTTTAAAGGTTTCGTATTCGAAACAGTCGGCGATTATTTCAACAACTACTTTCACAAAGTATTGCCTTTCGAGTTAACCGGTGCACAAAAAAGAGTTTTAAAAGAAATTAGACAAGACACCCTACATCAAAAACATATGAACCGCCTATTACAAGGTGATGTTGGCAGCGGAAAAACCGTAGTCGCTTTAATGAGTATGTTAATGGCATTAGATAATGGGTATCAAGCATGCTTAATGGCACCCACCGAAATTTTAGCGCAACAACATTTTAAAGGGATGCAGCAAGAGCTTAAAAAGGTTGGGCTTACGGTAGCTTTACTAACCGGCTCGGTAAAAGGCAAAGCTCGAAAGCAGGTTTTACAATATTTAAAAGAAGGCATCATCCACATTTTAATTGGTACGCATGCCTTAATAGAAGATCCGGTAGTTTATAAAAATCTTGGTTTGTTGGTAATTGATGAACAGCACCGCTTTGGGGTAGCACAACGCGCCAGACTTTGGCGTAAAAATACTTCACCGCCTCATGTTTTGGTGATGACCGCAACACCCATACCCAGAACCCTCGCTTTAACTATTTACGGCGATTTAGATGTATCGGTAATTGACGAATTGCCTCCCGGCAGAAAACCGGTTATTACTACCCATCGTAACGATAGTAAACGCCTCGCAGTTTTTGGTTTTATTAAAGAAGAAATTGCCAAAGGCAGACAGGTATATATTGTTTATCCTTTAATTAATGAATCTGAAACTTTAGACCTTAAAGATTTGATGGATGGCTATGAGAGTATTCAACGCGCTTTCCCGAAGCAACAAATTAGTATAGTACATGGCAGAATGAAACCGGCTGATAAAGATTTTGAAATGCAACGTTTTGTAAAACAAGAAACCCAAATTATGGTAGCCACCACCGTTATTGAAGTGGGTGTAAATGTGCCAAACGCCAGCATTATGATTATTGAAAATGCCGAACGGTTTGGTTTGTCGCAGTTGCACCAATTGCGGGGTAGAGTTGGTAGAGGAGCCGAACAATCGTACTGTATATTAATGACCGGCAACAAAATTTCAGCTGACGCCCGTAAACGCTTAAGCACTATGGTACAAACCAACGATGGTTTTAAAATTGCTGAAGTAGATCTCGAAATACGCGGACCGGGTAATTTAGAAGGCACCCAACAAAGTGGTGTGCCTAATTTAAAAATCGCCAACTTAGTACAAGATCAGGCAATTCTGCAAACAGCAAGAAATACTGCTTTACAAATTATTGAACAAGATGCACAATTGTTATTGCCAGAGCATCAATCTTTAAAACAACATTTAAATAGCTTAGGTAAAGGTAGTGTGGGTTGGGCACATATTTCTTAAAGGACGTTTATTGGAAGTATAGAACGGATAACACCAAATTGACCATATATAATGAACTAATTAAATAAAATGAAAATAACTAACTTAATATTCATAATTTTTTTTGGATCGCTTGTTCAAGCTCAACCCTACTAAAATATTGTTTTTGAAGGAGCCGGTATAAAAGGGTTGGCTTATGCCGGCGTTATCAAAGGATTAGAAAATAAGGACATAATCAATGATATAACAAGAGTAGGTGGCTATTTTCAAAATAAATAAACCACTAACAAGATAAGAGTAGGAGTTTAAATTTCGACATTCTTAATGCATGAGGAACTAAGAAACGCTGAATGATATAATACTATGACAAAGGTTTTTCCGTGCTGCATAGTTTGAATCCTTTATTCTTATCCTTAACTTTTTCGTTGGCACTTTTGCTCGAGTAAATTTGGACTTTACTTACATCAATACAATTCTACATCTCAAAAGGCAAATGAAACTCCTCTACATTAGTGATTGGAGTTACGGACAATTTACTATCAGGATCAGCTTCTTCAATGTTAAATTTACCGCAAAAATTATGGTAGGCTTCGGGATTCGGATCTTGGAAATAAATTTTTCTGGTTTTGCTTGTTCGTTCCAAAAATGGTTCTAAAATGTACCGGTCTGCCTCCCGGTTGAAAAATGGAAAAGAATAACCAATGATGACTAAAATATCGGTGCTTTCCATGATTGCTCTTGCTCTTCCAATGGCAATTTTGCCATACTTTATTTTTTCCCAAGAGTAGGTTAAACTATTGTCGAAATGTGATTGAAATTCGTGCCGCTCATCTTTAAAATACATTAGTTTAATCTGATCTTCCAAAATATGATGCATAGCTTTGGCTTCATTAAATTGCTCTACCTCTATAAAATCAATTAGTCTTAATTTTTGTTTGTTATTTTTATATTCATATAAACCAGCAACTCCGTTCAGGTGTACCAGATTAGGCAATTTTTCTTCATCAGTTTCAAAGGCTTCAATTAACGGATAAGAGATTACATTTTTGGTAACAATTTCTTTGAAATTGGTCTCTCTTTTATC
>CALHDG010000204.1 GCA_938023075.1 uncultured Chitinophagales bacterium | reverse complement strand
ACAATAATTTTGTGTCTATTTTTAGTTTAGTAAGAGCTTATATTTGTAGTAACGAAATGCACTTTATTGAATGAATTGAAAAATTAATTTAAGTGTCGACATAAAGCACTTTACATTTTTGCAATACCTCAACTCGTTTGGCAGTAAGCATTTTTTTTAAAAAAAACAATATCAACGCAAGTTTTTAATTAATAACTACTCTTTATTTAGTAAAGGCTTTAACCGAAAATGGATAGAAAGAAAAAATGAAATTCTGAACAAAATGTTTAAGCGCAAGAAACATAAATACGAGCGAATGTCAGAAACGGAACTGTTGAATTGTTATTTCATAGAAGAAGATGAATTGGCATTTGGGGCATTGTATAAGCGGTATCAAAATAAGCTTCAACAATTTTTTAAGTGTAAGTTAAGCAACTCTAAGCGAAGCCAACTTGACGATTTGATACAACAAACTTATTTCAATATCATAAAGAGTAAGGCTTTTAAACATAATGAAATTAGACAATTTGAGGACTACTTGATGACAACCGCATACAATACTTTTAATCAATTTTATTCACAAGCCCAAAAAGAAAACTCAATAATGAAACCGCTGATTAATGTTAATAGAAATACAGTTGAATCTGATAATTCAATATTTGAAGAACAAGTCATTTTTTTGAAAAAGGCAATTAGGCAATTATCATCGCCCAATCAAAGAGCGGCTATTGAAGGGCGGTTAGCTGGGAAACGTAATAAAGAAATTGCATGTGAAATGCAGGTAAATGTAAAACGTGTGGAAGATTATATACATAGGGCAAAAGTCAACTTAAAAAAAATAGCAAACTAAAGTGAAACCGGAAAGTAAACATATCGCATTTGAAAGTTTGCTAAAATTTAGCAGAGGAGCGTTGGAGTTGAACGAAATTCACGCTTACAAACAGCATTTAAATACTTGTGAGGCATGTTCAAACACCTTGAAAGCTATTAAAGCCTTTGAAACTGCTGAATTAGTTCAACCTAAAAACATCAACCATAAAAATTTATTAGACAAATTTAATGGCGGATGTAAATATTTTGTCGCCGTTGCTGCTTGTTTTTTGTTGGTTTTGGTGTCTAAAATCATTATAAATCAACATAACTATTCTAATTCCAAAACGCCTTATTACAAACAACTTGCAGATATTGTTTTAGAAGATGATAGCGCAAAAGATGAATCGACAACTCAACAGAAATCCGCAAACAAGAGCTTGGAGGTTCAAGTTACTGGTATTCATAATAAAAGTGATACCAATAGTAATAATAAAGTCGAAGTTGAAGACTGGCATGCTTTAAAAACCATTTTCGCAAGTGGCGATGGAGGAAATTGGAATGCACAAGGTTGGGATCAAGTTTGGGAAGATTCACTTCTGGCAAACTGTGATTTATTGAAAATGCGTGGCGTTACACTTAATGCAGATAAAAGAGTGGTTGCCTTGAATTTATTTAGTATTGATGAATTGAAGGGGCCATTTCCTTCTCAGGTTGGTGATTTGTCAGAGTTAAAGTATATGGCAGACGTTATCGATGAATTTTGTTATCAACATTCTGAAAGGAGATTCAACATTGGAATTAAGTTAACAAATACTGGTAGAGATTTTACTATTCATATTCCAGTATCTGAGATTCAATACAACACTTCAAAATATCATCGCAATGTAACCGGTTCTCAAGCTTTAAAATTTTATGATGCAGGTGCAGGAACTTCCTATATGGTTGGTTCAATAGCAGTAACTTCAAAACAAAAGAAACCTACTATAACCTGCCCGGTAGGAGGCACTGTTGCTTGTGCAAAAGATACCAAACCTGGCAAAGCCTTTTATAAACCAGAATGTCCAGATGATAATAAACCAATAACCGTTACTGGAAGATCCGTTATTAATGGTGAGCCAAATTGCCCCAGAACAACTTACACATTTACCCATTCCGCCGGAAGTAAAGGATATAATACTATAGTTTTAGGTAAAGGAGATAATGTTTCGAGAACCTCTATGAGTTTGCCAGATGTTGTAACCCATGAAATGGTTCATCATTTAACTGAAATTATTTTTAACAAAAAATTTGAATTGTTTGGAGAGACTGGTGCTTTGCAAGAATCTTATGCAGATATTTTTGTGGAAGTTACAGAAAACCATGTGACAGGAACTAATGATTGGGTTATAGGTAAAGAAGTAACAAAGGATGATATTAAGTTTAGAATATCAAACTATGATGATACAGGAACAGATAATAGATTTATTCAAATTGAGTTTGACCAGATTATAGATTCTTTAGAGCAAGATATTAAAGAATCGTTGGAATTTTCTATTAAAAATTTAGAAAAATTAGGTTTGAATACTTTCAAAACAATCAACCCATTTAAACCAGCATTATTAAAACAATCAAGTGAACTTTTCCATTTTTTCACTCAAAAACTGAATAGTAACAATCCAATACCAAACAATAAAAAAAAGGAGGATAACAGAAAAAAAGTGATAGCTAATAGAAAGTTGTTATCAAAAAGAAGAAAAAATTATAGATAAAAGTTGCCAAAAGTTTCAAGGAAGCCAAAGCAGCAAGCATCGTCCAGCTACAAAGGATAAAAACATCCAGCACCCAATTTTAAACACCCAACACCCAACTTCAAACACCCAAAAAGAGTAAACGGTAAAAGTTTCAGCAATACCGCTTACTCCATTATGTAAATTGTAAAACAAAATTAAATGAAAAATTTAACATTAAAATCGTATGTAAAAAATTATTGCAAAAAAAGAGGCCAGTCGGTGATAAAACAATTACCCGCATTTTTACTTATTGTACTGATTTTGTTCCAACCCATATCGGCTGTGTATGCCCAACGCATAGCCTCCGGTTGCACTTCAAATAACAGGTTAGACGTTCAAGTAATTGGCATCCACAATACTGGTTCAAAAAATATACCAGGTATGGGTAGTAAAGTAATAAAAGTAATTTCCGAAGCTACTTGCCGTGGCTTTAGAGGTACAACTTGTCCAACTTCAATTACATTTACAGTAAATGGTTCAAATGTTACTGTTGCACGCAAAGAAGCAGGTTACTTTTCAACTTGGGTTGTGCCACCGAATGAAACAAGAGGTGTCTATTATGTTTATAGACTGGTCCAGGATGGGCAGGTAACTTCGCTAAAATATAATGCTCCAAGCAAATCAACTGATAGAGCAGGTATGAGAGGACTGACAACGTGGATAGTTAATAATGATGCTACGAATGCCAACCAACCTAATAGCAAAAATTTTGACCAGTTTCATTTTCGACATCCACAAAAATGTCTTAATATTCCTGTTAAGCCAACTAATGCCGCTAAGGATATGACATTGCTTTTTCCAGTATCTGAAATCCAATATGACCCCAATGCCCCAAGATATACCAGATATAGTGCTGAAGCATTGAATGCAAATGGCTCTCGTATTGCAACTCTTAAACCTAAAGATTTCTTTCGCGCAAATGATGGAAACGAAATTAGATTAGACAAATACGTATTCAAAAATGTGCCTGCAAATGCATCTACAATAAAAGTCTGTATCGAATCTCCTCAACATCCAAAAGGCACTTCCTTTATGATCGGTTCAGTGGCAGTAATCTCAGATCAAGATAAACCAACCCTAACTTGCCCGGCAGGCAAAACAGTGGCTTGCGCCAGTGAAATTAAACCAGGCAATGCCACTTACAAACCTGCTTGCCCCGATGATACCCGGAAACCAACTGTAAGCAACAATCCAACTATTCATGGCGAACCTAACTGCCCGGGTACTACCTACACTTATACCCATTCTGTAGCAGGGCTTTCTTGTAAGCAAGTATTTACCATTGGGCATAACCAAGCCACTGCTTTTGTTTGTCCGCCAAAAGTTAAAGTGACTTGCGCCGAAGATATACACCCTGTTTTCCCGGGATATGTAACCAGTTGTGACGGTAAGGCTACTGAGCTAATTAGCGAACCGGTTATTCACGGCACACCCGGTTGCCCCGGTACCACCTATACTTATACCTACACCCTAACTGATGCTTGCGAAAGAAGTACTTCATGTGAACAGGTTTTTGAAATTGAAGATAATGATGGTCCAACAATTTCCAATCATGGCAATGTTCAGGTAAGTTGCGAATCCAATATTATTCCTGTTTTCCCAGTATATTCAACCAGTTGCACCGACATAGAGGCTACTGAAACTATAGAAGGTCCGGATAGAGAAGGTCCGGCAGGTTGCCCGGGCACCACCTATACGTATACCTACACCATAACCGATGCTTGTGGCAGAAGTGCTTCTTGTATTCAAGCGTTTGAAATAGTTGGTGATTCGGGGCTAACAATTGCTTGCCCCAATGATGTTCAGGTTGTTTGTCCATCAGAAATTAAGACAGATTTTCCTGAAGTTACTGGCGGTTGCGATGGGCACGTTATTCAAAATATCTGTGGTCCTGTAATTGAAGGTCTGCCAGGAGAAGCAGGTTCTGTTTATACCTATATGTA
>CALHDG010000203.1 GCA_938023075.1 uncultured Chitinophagales bacterium | reverse complement strand
GGAAAAAGAACTTTGATTTGGATTAGTTTGGAAAAGAGAGCCGATGCCTAACATGAGCTAAAACACCATGCGGCTTCGGTCGGGATTTCAGGCGACCAGCATCACAGCCACCAAAATTTTATTTCACAATTTGCCGGAAATCAATAAAATTGCAAAATAAAATTTTGGCTAAGGGCGGTCGGTTTGCTGGGTTTTGGGCTTCGGCAATCCGCACGGTGTTTAGCCAAATCGTTACTTGCAAGCAAAAACAAAACTACGTGCAACCCTTTAGCAATAATACACATCATTAAGACGTATACTTTTATTTCTTAACTCATAAAATTATTAAGATGATGTTCGTAAAACACAGTTTAATTCTATTTACTTTACTCATTACATTAAGTCTTTCCGCCCAAAACCAGTTAATCAGTCCTTTTGTAGGAGACATTACCCAAAACCAGGCTTCCACTAATTTTTTAATGGCACAACCTACAACTAATAATGTTAATTACATTAACTTAGACCTTAACATCCTTAATAACCCCAACAATTTACAATTAACTTTTCAAGGTGAAAATTACACCGTTACCAACGATGGTATTAAACAACGGGGCTACCAAAATTACAGTTGGTTTGGCACCAATACCAATGGCGATGGTTACATTATTCTAAGTATTTTAGGTAATGATGTGCAGGGTATTATTAGAAAAGGCATTGAGACTTACAATATTTACACCGCAGCCAATGGAGCTAAAGCAATAGTTAAATTCGACCAAAGCCAAAACCCCATAGAATATTGTGTTTTTGACAATACACCCGTACCAAAAACAAATAACCACAGTACTATACAAAACACCTTAAAAACAGCCGCCGATGTTGGCTGCCCTTTAAGAGGTTTAATTTTATATACACCCGCTGCCGCTATGGGTATGAGTGGTGGAAGTGTGATGCTTACCGAAATTGAGAATGCCATTGAAATGGCAGTAGAAGAAATGAACAGATCCTTTAAAAATAGTGATATTACGGATTATGATGCAGTAGAGGTAGCCTTAATGCGACAATTAAACTTTGTAGAAGATACGATTATTACCAACGATTTAAATACCATTATGGCAGATGTAACCATCAATAATTTAAGAGATACCTACGATGCTGATTTTACAGTTTTAATAACAGCGCAAACTTATGGCTTTTGTGGTGTAGCCGGTAATGTGGAAGCCTCAAGATCAAGAGCGTTTTGTATAGTGCCACATACTTGTATGACCAGCCAATTATCTTTAGCGCACGAAGTGGGTCATTTGTTAGGTGCCGACCATAATTTTGATGACCGTGCGGCTAATGTACATACTTATGGCTACGGTTATATTTATTTTCCAGGCAGGTGGCGAACTATTATGAGTTATAATGGCTCACCCTGTGGTAGTGCAGCTAATTTTTGCGAAAGACAACCTTATTGGTCTAACCCAGATGTACTTCACCCAGTAGATATGGTTTCTATGGGCACTACTACACGCGAAAATAATGCCCGGGTATGCCGTGATTACAATAATGTATGCGCCTCATTTGAAGATCCGGAGAATACTTTTTTATTAAATACATCCGTCTATTCTAATAACAATACCATACAATCCAACATCACTGCTAAGCAAAGTATTACCTCTGCCGGTAATGTAACGGTACAAGATGAAGCTACAATGACTTTGAGAGCCGGAGAACGAGTCACCTTAAATAATTCATTTAGTGCTCAAGGTGAATTACATATTCAAATAGAACCAATTGAAGATTGTCAATAAAAATAACTGTAAAAGAAAAGCATATGAAAAAGCAGTTATTTTTTATAATAATGATGCCTTTACTTTTAACTATTAATAAAAGTAAAGCACAATGCCATATTGATGATTGGACTGCCTTAAAAGCCCTATACGAAAGTGCCAATGGAGATGAATGGGAAGAAAACGAAGGTTGGGAGCAGGTTAAAGGCGATGAACCGCCTTTAGATTGTGATTTAGGTAAAATGAAGGGAATTATTATAGATGAATTTTATAACACACGTGTAGAAGAAATAAATCTACCGAGTAATAATTTAGTAGGTTTTATTCCTAAAGAAATTTCAAAGTTATCTCAACTTAAAGATTTGAGTTTGGTATCGAATAGACTAACTGGAAGTATCCCGAGTTCAATAAGTGAAATGGAACATTTAGTGTACTTAGGGTTAGATTTTAATCAACTATCTGGTACCATTCCACCCGAAATTTCGAATTTAAGTAATTTAGTATGGCTTCGCTTGATGTCCAATCAGTTAACAGGTGAAATACCACCTGAACTGGGAGATTTAAAAAGTATAGCAAGATTAGTTTTAAGTGACAACCAACTAACAGGTGAAATACCCGTTGAATTAAGTAAAATACAAAACCGTTTGTTTCAATTGAAACTAAGTCAAAACCAATTAAGTGGTAGCATACCACCAGAATTTGGAGATATACCTTTTACCGGTGGTACAGCTTTAACGCTACATAGCAATAATTTAAGTGGTTGCTACGATGCGAATTTACTCAAATTGTGCGATCAGTTTGAAGATGCGGTTTATGGTTTTATAGATTTAATAAGTGGTTATAATAATTTTGATGCTACCTTAGAAGAATTTTGCAAAGAAAGTAAAGGCATTTGCGATACCACCAACCGTTGCCACCCAACCGATTGGCAAGCACTACAAGCTATCTATCAAAATTACGGCGGAGATAATTGGTTAAATACTAACGGTTGGGATAGTCTAATCGCAAATCAAGATACTATTCTAACTAACTGTAATTTAGATATGTTATATGGTGTTGCTACCAATGCAGATGGAAGAGTAGATTCCATTAATCTTTCAGGCAATGAACTTAGTGGCAATTTTACAGCAGATTGGTTAAACTTGACTGAACTAAATTATTTAAACCTTGCTGACAACAATTTTACAGGCTGCTTTGATAGTTTAAGCATTGGGCTTTGTGAAAAACTTGACTCGCCTTACTTTAAAGGCGACAGTTTGATTGACCAAGGTAATAACTTTGAAGCTACTTGGGATTTCTTTTGTACTTACGAGACTTGTGACACTACAAGTACCGGTATTTTTAACTTTAACGAGTATCAATCCATAAATTTATTTCCCAACCCAGCCACAAATTTTGTATATGTTGATATTCCACATAATGAACAGCAATCTTCTTACGAAATATTCGATATAAATGGCAAGTTGATTACTGTAGGAATGCTGGATATCCGAAAACGAATTGATGTAACAAAACTATCAATGGGCAGTTATTTTGTTTTACTTAATAATGAACAAAATACATATCTCTCTCGTTTATTAAAATGGTAAACTTATTTTATTAGGTGACATCTTATTATTTTAATGGTGTCACCTTTTAGTTTAACTTGAGTTCAATATCCAAACACGCGTAAATCACAAAATGTAATTGTAATGAATCATAAAACAATCATCATAGATAATAACAAACAAAACGCCACCCGTTTAGAGCAGTTGATGCAACAACAAATGCCACAATTACAAATTATTGGCAATGTACAATCACCAAACGAAGGTTTGAAGTTGTTACAAAATCATAAAGCACAATTACTGTTTGTAAACATGGCTGACCTAACCGGCGAACAATTTATGCAGCTAAAAGCCCTGCAACAAAAGTCGTTTTCAATCATATTTGTAACACCTACATTTATGGAAGAGAATTTAAGTCAGCTTACAAAGCGACTGTTTAAAATATATCAACAGAAGCAAATTCAGTTGCGTATAGGAAAAACGCTCAAATGGATTCCATTAAAAAATATAATTCGTTTTCAGGCAAACTCAAACTATACAAAAGTATATTTGACCAATAGTGAAGAAAGTGTTTTAACTTCAAAAACATTAAAATACTATGCGGACAAATTAGATAAAGATATTTTCATTCGACCACATCAATCTCATTTGGTCAACAAAAATTTTGTGCACACTATCCAAAGTCAAAAAGGATTTCACCTAATCCTCAAAGACGGCCTCAAGATTAGAATAGCCCGCAGAAAGGTTCGAGAAATTAAACAGCATTTGGTTAAACAATAGGCAGAGCGCCAGCAAGTAACATTGTGTAAAACAACATGCGGGTTTCACTTGTAATTGGAGACTTTAAAACATAGATTAAATGCAGTCGGTCTGCCAAGTTTAATGCTTCTAAGCCCGCACGTCGTTTACACTTAACGTTA
>CALHDG010000202.1 GCA_938023075.1 uncultured Chitinophagales bacterium | reverse complement strand
TTGTACCGGCTTTGCCTCAGGTAGCTACAGTTGCGGTGCCAATGCGGCTAAGCAAGGACAAAATCCAGCTTTACATTATGGTGTAAATATTTATCCAAACCCAACGAGCGGTCTATTTGATGTGAATTGTGTAGATTGTATATCACAACCACAACGAGCAACGATTTACCGTTTAGATGGCAGCATAGTACAAAGCAGAACGAACGGCATAACAGCCGATGTTTACAACGAGCGTTTTGATTTGAGCGATGAGGCTTCGGGTGTTTACTTAATTAAATTACAATATGCTGATGCAAGCTTCAAGTACTACAAAGTAGTGAAGGAGTAGGTATGGTATATTGAAAAAAGATAATTTCAAATCCCTCTGTTGGTTAGTCCGGCAGAGGGATTTTTTTGTTGTTGGAACTCCAAATCCGGGGCTACCAGCCTAAGCCCAAGTTAGAAATACCCGCGGAGGACAATAGTAAAAATGGGGATACTGCGTAAATAATTCCGCTCCACTCAGATACTGAATCAAGTTCAGCACAAGTTTCGCAGCATGATGGTCGTAGTACCGAAAACTGTCATGCTGCGATTCATTGCGTAGCTTTGAATGCGCAGTATCTTCCAAAGTAATAAGCTCATCGAAATTTATTTTTGTCCGGTTTTAGACGGGTAACCAAATCCGGCAAATCATCAGTTACAGCGGTTGCTTTTGTAAAATAAATACACTTTTTTGAAATTTAGAGATGACACCTTTTCAAAAAAGAGGTCATCTCTTTCTTGTCAATTTAGAGGTGACACCTTTTCGAAAAAGATGTCACCTCTTCCCTGTCAGCGTCTTTTGCAGATGACTTTAATGAATTTGTTTTATGTCGCACTTTGTTTTACGGGGGTTCGGGCGTTCTGATTATTGATAATTAGGTTTGCAGTGTGAACAAGAAAATTTTAGAAAAATAAATGACTACTGAGGAGAAGATGTTTATAAGAAAATGAGGCAGGCTGATTGTAATGTATATCTTTGTGTTGCTAAAGAAATGTTTCTACGAGGGAGTGCAGTTAGCAAACTAGCCCTGATAGGAGCGGTTATACTATTTGAAGCATGGCTTTTGAAGTGTTTGCTCAAATAGTATTTGAGCGGATAGCAGGAGTACCGTTTGTACGAGTAATGCTGTTTCGCTTCTAATAATTTTGATATGGAATAAAGAATTGAACTATGCCTGTATTTTCGCACTTACATTGTCATACACAGTTTTCATTATTAGATGGTGCCTCATCTATTGAAGGAATGATTGCCAAAGCTGCGGCTGATGGCATGCCCGCCGTAGCTTTAACCGACCATGGTAATATGTTTGGTGCTTTTAAATTTGTGGAGGTAGCAAACAAGCACGGGGTAAAGCCGGTTGTTGGATGCGAATTCTATTTGGTGGAAGACCGGTTTAAAAAGCAATTTACCAAGCAGCACAGAGATAAACGTTACCATCAATTATTGTTGGCTAAAGATCAGGAAGGGTATAAAAATTTAAGTCGCCTGTGTTCATTGGGTTATATTGAAGGGTTGTATAGTAAATTTCCTCGCATTGATAAAGAGCTTATTAAAAAGTATAAAACGGGTTTGATTGCCACTACTTGTTGCATAGGAGCGGAGGTGCCACAAACGATTATCAGTAAAGGCGAAGAAGAAGGGGAACGGGTTTTTAAAGAGTGGTTAGATGTTTTTGGGGAAGATTACTATATTGAATTGCAACGGCATAATATTAACAACATAAATGGAAGTGGTTGGAATCAGGAAGATTTGAATCAATTGTTGTTAAAGTGGGCACAGAAATATAATGTACCTGTAATTGCAACCAACGATTCGCATTATTTAGAGCAAGATGATTTTGAGGCACACGACATGTTGTTGTGTATTAATACAGGTGAACTGCAAGCGACTCCAATAGGAGAGGGAAAGGGTTATCGATTTGGATTTGAAAATGATCAGTTTTATTTTAAAACACAAGCTGAAATGCTTGAATTGTTTAAAGACGTTCCTCAAGCCTTAGATAATACCAACTTAATTGTTGATAAAATAACGCCGCCACAATTGGTTAGGGATGTGTTGCTGCCAAACTATGTTTTGCCCAATGGATTCGATAACCAAGATGATTACTTGAGGCACTTAACCATTGAAGGAGCCAAGCGCAAATATGGTGAATTGACTGCTGCAATTATGGAGCGCGTAGACTATGAGTTGGCAGTGATTAAGAATATTAAATTTCCAGGCTACTTTTTAATTGTACAAGATTTTACGAATGTGGCTAGACAATTGGGAGTTTCAGTAGGACCTGGGCGCGGATCGGCAGCAGGCTCGGTGGTGGCATATTGCACAGGTATAACCAACGTAGATCCAATAAAATATAAGCTGCTGTTTGAACGGTTTTTAAATCCTGATAGAATTTCATTACCCGATATTGATATTGATTTTGATGATGAAGGCAGGCAAAAAGTGATTGATTATGTAATTGATAAATATGGAAAAGAACAGGTCGCTCAAATTATTACGTATGGCTCTATGGCTGCCAAGTCATCTTTAAAAGATGTAGGAAGAGTGATGAATGTTCCACTACAAGAAGTAACCAGAATTACCAAAATTTTCCCTGATAATTTATCAGCTTCGATTAATAAAATTGTTACGGATAATGGAATTGATCCTGGATTGAAAGCAAAACTCAGTTCAGATCAATTAATGCAAGCAGAAGAGTTTAAAAAGCTGGCAGAGCAAGATAATGAGATTGGCAAAATGATACAAAATGCCAAAAAATTAGAAGGTTCAGTGAGAAATACTGGCGTACATGCATGCGGGGTGATTATTGCTCCTAATAATTTGATTGACTTGATTCCATTATCTACTGCTAAGGATTCTGACCTACAGCTAACCCAATATGACAATGCGGTTGTAGAAGATGCCGGCTTATTAAAGATGGATTTTCTGGGCTTAAAAAACTTATCCATTATAAAAGATGCAGTTCAATTAATCAATACCAATTATAAAGAGGCTAATTTAGATATAGAGCAATTAGGCTTAGAAGACAGTAAAACATATGAGTTGTTTCAACGTGGCGAAACAAATGGTTTGTTTCAGTTTGAATCGCCGGGTATGCAAAAGCATCTAAAAGAATTAAAGCCAAATCAATTTGAAGATTTAATTGCGATGAATGCCTTGTACCGTCCTGGTCCGATGCAGTATATCCCTTCGTTTTGTAAAAGGAAAAATGGCACCGAACAAATTAGCTATGATTTGCCGGAGATGGAGGAGTATCTATCAGAGACCTACGGGATAACGGTTTACCAAGAGCAGGTGATGTTGCTTTCTCAAAAATTAGCCAATTTTACAAAGGGTGAAGCGGATACCTTACGGAAAGCCATGGGTAAAAAGAAGCGGAAATTAATTGATGAAATGTTTCCGAAATTTGAAGCCGGTTGTCAACAAAATGGTATAGCCAAAGAGAAGATTGAAAAGATATGGAAAGACTGGGAAAAATTTGCTTCTTATGCGTTTAACAAATCGCATTCTACTTGTTATGCTTTAATCGCCTACCAAACCGGTTACCTAAAAGCGAATTATCCTGCGGAATACATGGCGGCTATTTTAACGCATTGTATGAATGATATTAAAAAAGCCTCTTTTTATTTGGAAGAATGCCGGCGCATGAAACTGATGGTTTTAGGTCCTGACGTAAACGAGAGTAATGCCAAATTTACGGTTAACCAAAAGGGCGAAATTCGGTATGCCTTATCTGCCTTAAAAGGAGTGGGAAGTAATGTGGTTGAAGAAATTGTAAAAGAACGCCAAGCCAATGGATCGTATACTTCTATTTTTAATATGGCAAAACGCTTACCCACTAACAAAGTGAACAAAAGAAGTTACGAAGCCTTAGCTTTAAGTGGAGCTTTCGATGGTTTTGAAGCTACCCAAAACCGAGCTCAATATTTTGAACCGGATAACAAAGAGACTAACGCCATTGAAAAAGCCATAATCTTTAGCAAGAGTTTTCACGCTAACCAGATTATGAATCAAACCAGCCTGTTTGCCGAATCTCAAATGCCAGAAATTAAGGAGCCGGAATTGCCTGAGGTGGAAGAGTGGTCGTTGACAGAACGGTTGAATAAGGAGAAAGAAGTGATTGGCATCTATTTATCTGATCATCCACTTAATGATTTTAGAATTGAAATAGAGCAGTTTTCTAACACTACCATTGCCGAGTTAAACAATTATAAAGGGAGAGAAGTTCGATTGGCTGCTATTGTTACGGGCAAGGTAGAACGGTATACCAAAAAAGGCGATAAGTTTGGTGTAGTGCTTATTGAAGATTATTCTGATACGATGGAAATGTTGTTGTTTTCAAAAGATTATGCAAAATGGGGTAGCTTTTTTGAAAAGGATAATAAGTTGATGATTTATGGGCACTACAAGCAACGGTTTAATTCAGATGAATATGAGCTAAAAATAAAAGATATTGACTTTTTATCGGATATGATGAAAGAAGCGAAACGCTTAGAAATAGATGTACCCTTACGCTTAGTCAATAATAATTTTAATATGGATTTTAACCGGTTGATGAATCAAAGTAAAGGGAAAGTCCATTTACAGTTAAACTTAATTGATGCGCAAAAAAACTATAAGGTGAAGTTGTATTCCCGGTCTGTAAAACTTGATTTGAATAATGATATTGTGAATTGGTTGATTAGTTGGTCAGATATCGATCCGGCTTGTCAGTTTACTATACGTTGTTAAGGGTGAGACGCGAGAAGTCAGATTCGAGATGTTTATTTGTTGTTCATACTGTTTTAAAAAAAAGGCTTCTTATAAAAAGAAGCCTTTGCAAATATATCAGAATTAAGTTGAATTTATCCTAAGAGGCTTTTTGCTTTGTTTAAAAGATCGCCTGTATTACCACCAAGTAAACCGGCTAAACCTTCTAAGCTAAAAGCACCGTCTGCTTCGTCGTTCGATGCAAATTTTTCTTTGATGCCGTTTAAAACATCTGGTGCGGTGTTTTGCGCTTCTTGTTGTGCTTCTTCTGCACTCATGCCTTTGGCTTGTAAAATTTCGGCAATTTTACCTTGCACGTTTTGAAAAATACCATTGTTTTCCAAGCTTTCGCCTTCTTGAGAAAATAAGTCTTTCACCTGATCGATTTGACCACCACTTATTTTTTCTTTAATGGTATCGATTAAAGAGCCGGCACCTTCGCTGGCAGCTTCGGAAGTTGCCGCAGCACCTAAGCTGTTGCTTAACATTCTTTCACCTAATTTTTGTATAGCTAATTGTTTTAACTGATCTAACATTATTCTTGTTTTATTTATTGAACGCTATTGTGACGTATCGTAATGGGTAAGTAACAATTAATTGATTAAGATGATTGTGGACAAATTTATCAATACCTGACAGGTTTCAAAAACCTGTCAGGTCTAAAGTTTTGCTCGTAACTAAAAAGGGGAACCGCCAAAAGCCTAGCCTCGATTGCAGTGGTTATGCCATTTTGGGTGGCTTTGCAGCCTTGGCAAATGGCATTTGAACGGAAAGCGAGACCAAACCTAATGAATAATTGAGTGTTTCGCTTCAAAAAAAAATGAAGCGTATCTTTAACATAGGAGAAATACTTTTTTGGAGCTATTGGCGTTATACTTTGGCAAAGCATTTAAACTTTATGAAACTTTACTTATTAACATTTTTTCTATTACTATCGCAATGTTTAATAGCCCAAAATAAGTATACGATAAGTGGCTATATTAAAGATGCGAACAGCAAAGAAGATTTAAATGGGGCTAATTTTTTTATACCCTCCATTGGCAATGGAACGGTTAGCAATACCTATGGGTTATATTCGATAACTTTAGAAGAAGGCGTTTATCAAGCGGTGATTTCTTATTTGGGTTATGAGGAACAGTTTAAAGAAATTACTTTAGATAAAGATGTACAACTGAACATTACCTTAAAGCCGGTGCAAAATGTAATTGGAGAGGTGGTGATATCGGATACGAAAGCAAAGGCACGCGAAAATGTAGAACGTCCCCAAATGGGAATTGCTGAAATTACGGCAAAGGATATTAAAGAAATTCCCGTGATTGCGGGAGAGAAAGATTTGTTAAAAGCATTGCAATTGTTGCCCGGGGTTCAATCGGGTAGTGAGGGTACAGCAGGTTTTTATGTACGTGGAGGCGGACCGGACCAAAATTTGATTTTGTTGGATGAAGCCTTAGTGTACAATCCTTATCATTTGTTTGGTTTCTTTTCGGTGTTTAATGTGGATGCGATAAAAAATGTAGAATTGATAAAAGGCGGCTTTCCGGCAAAGTATGGCGGGCGGCTATCTTCTATTTTAGATATTTCTTTAAAAGATGGCAACAAAACTTCTTTTCATGGCGAAGGCGGTATTGGCAACATTAGTAGCCGGTTAACTTTAGAAGGTCCGCTGATAAAAGATAAGGCTTCGTTTATTGTTTCAGGTAGAAGAACTTATTTAGATCAGCTGATTTTATTGGCAACACCTAAGGAAGCGAAAGATCAAATACCGCAAGTGTTTTTTTATGATTTGAATGCGAAACTGAACTTTCAGTTAACCGATAAAGACCGCCTGTATTTAAGTGGTTACTTCGGTAAAGATAAATTTAAAGTTCAGGCAGATGAAAATTTATCGTTTTCGGTGCCATGGGGCAACACTACCGGAACGGCAAGATGGAACCATGTATTTGGTAAAAAATTATTTTTGAATGCTTCAGCTATTTATACCAATTACGATTTTTCGTTTAACACCACCGTAGAAAATGAAGACAGTTTGCAAAACGTATCCTTTGACATTTCAACCGGTATTGAAGATTGGACGGGTAAGTTAGATTTTGATTATTATCCAAGTGTGTTGCATAAAGTAAAATTTGGGTTGAACTATACTAACCATACCTTTAGCCCAACTACCGCCAAACAATTCATCGCATTTTTAGATAGTACCATCACTTCACCCAATATGCAAAGAGAAGTACACGAAATGGCTGCCTATATTAGCGATGAATGGACTATTACCAATAATTTTTCTACTTATATAGGTTTGCGCGTTCCGGCATTTGTTTATAAAGATACCCGCTATATTGGTGTTGAACCCCGCTTTATTGCCAACTATCAAATCAACAAAAATCAATCGATAAAAGCGAGCTATACTATTATGAACCAGTATAGTCATTTATTAACCAATTCTTCTTTATCTTTTCCGTGGGATATTTGGGTGCCTTCATCTGATATTATTAAACCCAAAACCTCGCAACAAGTTGCGGCGGGTTATTATGCTAATTTTAAAGACGATGAATACGAAGTAAGTGTTGAAGGCTATTATAAAGATATGAATAATATGATTGAGTACAAAGAGGGGGCAGATATATTTAGTCAAGATACTTTAGAAAATCAATTGACCTTTGGAAAAGGTACTTCATACGGAGCAGAATTATATATTAAAAGAAGAACAGGCAGACTACACGGTTGGTTGGGCTATACCTTAAGTTGGAGTAACCGGCAGTTTGACGAATTGAACAATAGGAAAAAGTTTGCTGCCAAATACGACAGGCGACACGATTTAAGTTTGGTTGCCATTTATGATTTTAACAGCAAATGGAGTTTTTCAGCAGCCTTTGTTTATGGTAGCGGACATTCGTTAACCTTACCGGTTGGGCGTATTTGGATACCAAACAATGAACTGGGCGGAAGTGGAAGCTACTACAGCGATTTTACCGAACGCAATGGCTTTAAACTAAATGCTTATAACCGCTTAGATTTGGGTATTAAACGAACCAAAAAATATAAACGCTTCGAATCGATTATGCGGTTTGATATTTACAATTTATACAGCCGTAGAAATCCTTATTTTGTTTACTTAGATCAAGAAAGAGATCAATTGTCTAACGAAAATAAATTTGTAGCTAAGCAAGTATCTTTATTACCAATGGTTCCATCGGCAAGTTGGAATTTTAAATTTTAATCATCTATGAAAGTCAATACCTATATTTTTACTCTATTAATTATATTAACAACATTAGTAGCTTGTGAGCAAACTATTGATTTAGAGTTGCCCGCCTACGAAAATGACCTGGTGTTGTATGGTGTGCTGATTGCCGGAGAACAACCACAAATTGTAGTAACCGAAAGCACCGGTTATTTTGAGCCATTAAACAACCGCGATCGCGTAAAGGTGATAAACAATGCTCAGGTTACTTTAAACGATGGAGAGGCAACTTATGAATTATGGTTTGATGACAATATGACTAATTATACTTTTTATGCAGAGATTCAAAATGGAGAATGGGGCCGAGATAGTTTGAGCTTAGGAGGATATACCAACAACATGACGATTGAAGCGGGTAAAACCTATTCAATAGAAATAAAACATGCAGGGCGAACCATAACTGGCGAAACTACTGTACCCAAAAAGATAAACATAAATAGTGCAAGTTACGAGATTGAAGAATTTAATGATCCTTTTTATGGGGGTTCTACTTGTTACCAAGATAAGAAGGAGGTTAATTTTGATGATGCAGATGAAGAAAATTTTTATCAATTGGTGGCAAATGTGGATCGTTGGAGTTTTAAATACTGTGATCAATTTGTTGATGGAACCATTATAGAGATTGATAGCTGTTCTCGAGGGAAGAATGACCGATTTTACCCTATTTTAAGTGATGAGACCTTTAATGGTACCAATTATACCTATCAATTATATCCTGGTTTTATTGATTGTATTGGCGGAGGTTATCGACCAGATACGCTAATTGAATTGAGAGGCTATTCAATTTATAAATTTGCACTACACTCTGTAAGCAAAGAATTGTTTGACTTTAATAATTCATTGGCTATGCAACGGAATTCAGAAGATAATCCGTTTCAAGAACCCAGCACCATTAAGAGCACTGTTGAAGGTGGGGTAGGGGTGTTTGCCAGTAAATCAGCACCGAGTGATACTGTTGTGCTTCGGGTGGATGAACTATATTAATTATGCACATGTGCTTGTCAAAATTATTTTAATACGAAAGATTAAATTTTATGAAATTGCCTATTGAAAAATCATTATACATTATATTGTTACTGTTTTTATACTGTGGTTTTGCTGGTGCTCAAACAGATTCAATCAATCTCAAACTTGCTGAAAAACCACAAAAAAAATACAACCTAACCTTTAGATTAGACTATGCTTTAAATGACTTAAATTTTAAAAACACGTTTCAATACGAAGGCGAATATTACAAAAATGAATCAGAAGGTTACATTTGGCGATCAATAGATTCTACCCTAATTAACATCAACGATATTTCAAGGTCTGCCAACTTTAAATTGGATTTAATGATATCGGTTATTGAACCTTTAAATATTGGCTTATCGTACCATTTGTTAAACAAGCAAGTGCGTCGAGAAGTTATTGGTGCGAACAATAATACATACACCACTACCGACTTCTATCCTTTTTTTGCCTTAGCCGGTATGGTAGATTATAAAATTGCCATAAAACCGATCAAGCGTTTATACCTCAATCCATCGGTAAGTTTTGGTACTTACCAAGGCAATAAATTGTTTACCGGAGTTGGTAAAGAATGGTACGCCGATATTAAACTCGCTATTTTATATAATATTGGCAATCATTTTGGGCTTCGCGTATATGGCGATTACAGCAATTGGTTTTACCGTGAAAAAGGAGCAAGCACCCCTTTCCCCGATAAAAACAGGATAGTCAAAAGCAATGTAAGTTCTATCGATTTTGGTGTTGGTTTGTCTTACCGCTTTTTCTTAGTTCCCGATTAAATAAGAAATCACATTTAAAAACTGTTAATAAATAGTACTACATAATGAATTTTGTTGATCTAAATGTTTAAAATGATATATTTGGATAAACAAATTTCAAATGAAAGTCATTTTTACTTTTTTTGCTATTTTAATTTGTATAACCGCTTACAGTCAAAAAGAAGGAATTGGAAATTTAGATTCCCATCAATTCATAAAAAAAATTGACAGTAATAAAGTGTATTTTAAAAATAACAACCGAATTTCTACTAGTAAACATATAGCTATTCAACTTTTAGATTCTATTTACAATTTCAATTCTTTCATAAGATATGACTCTCTTTTTATAAAATCGATAAATAGATCATACGAGTGCACAAATAATGAGTTTCATATTGTATATTTCTTAAAAGATGGAAATATAAATTTAAAAAACAATATTTATTTGTATGGCCAACCGGTTAACATTTTAGTTGATGATACTGCCAAAGGAAAGGATGCAACAAAGTGGATACACAACGATAATATTAATGAAGCCCGAATAATAGAGAATAATTCAATAAGTACGCAAAGGGCTTTTCAAATGTTAGACTCTATGTATAATTTCAAGTCATTTATTGACTATGACACAATTTCAATACAATGGGAAATGCAATATTCGCTATGTACTGATTGGGAAGTTAATTATAACATATATTTTTTAAAGAATAATTTGCGCAATTTGAATTATCATATATTTTTAAAGGGCAATTATTCTATATGGATTCACGATGTTGAAGAAAATGGAGTAGAAGTGGCCAAGTGGATGTACCATGAAAACATAGAGTTAGCAACAGTAATTAAAGATAAAGTAGAGGTGAAAAATGATGCATTACAATATGTTTTTGAAGATTTATCAAACGAAAAAAAAATTCATCTAAAAAACCCTAATAAATTCATTTCATACTTTAAAAGTGGTCGATCAAACAATAAGGCTGCTAGTGGCGCTTTTCAAATTAAGTTTAATCCAAAAGAAGTGTATGGTATTGAAGTTGATTCGTTAAAAATGTGGGAGTTAACTAAAGCACTATTAGATTTTGATGATAGAACTTACTCCTTAAAAAAAGCCGAAACTAAGGGAAATTCTGTTTTTTTTGATTTGCACTACAAAGGGGTAAAATTGGATAGATGGAAGCAGTGGCAATTTTCAAAAACATCAGATAAACACCACAATGTTGATGTAGACCGTTATGCTAGAGGAAGTAAATGGCTAAATATTTCCGGTTGGTTTCCACTTTTAAACTTGAAGCCAACTCAACTAATTCGTAAAAAGAAGGCACTAAAAATTGCTAAAGAACTTTACAGCGATTATATAGAAAATGCTCAAACAAAATATACAGAAGATTGGCCTGCTAAACCTGTAGCCAAATTAAAGTTACAAATTAGGTGTGTTATTGATAATCTATCAGAGGGGTATTTTCGGCAATATAAATATATTTATATATATAAGATTGAATTCAATGAAAATAAAAAGAAATCAAGGTTTATAGAGTTAAATGCGAAAACTGGGGAAATTATATATAATTCATTTACTTATAATCAAGTAAAATGGTAAAATTGTTACTTTTGATAACTATTATTTTTCCATTTAGCATTAAGTTGCAAAGGCTATTTTTTCATGAACCCACAAAGCTGTAATTTCGCAACGTTTTGACAAACGAACAAAAAGATACAGTTAAGCCACGCAAATCACTACGTAGCAGGGTGCACGAAATAGTGTATGAAGCCGATACCACAACCGGTAAAGTTTTCGATATTTTGGTTTTGATAGCTATTGTAATAAGTGTTGTGGTGGTGATGTTAGAAAGCATTACCGAACTCCAACAAAAATATGGAAAAGCGTTTTATATTATTGAGTGGATATTAACCATTCTGTTTACCATTGAATATTTAATTAGAATTTGGGTCATTCAAAAACCGACCAAATACATCTTTAGCTTTTTTGGCTTAATCGATTTTTTTGCGATACTGCCAACTTACTTAAGTTTGTTTTTTGCCGGTTCACAACATTTGTTGGTCATCCGGTCTTTACGATTGTTGCGGATTTTCCGCGTATTTAAACTCAGCCGTTACGTGGCGGAAAGTCAAATATTAGTTGGTGCCTTAATTGCCAGCAGAACCAAAATCATCATTTTTATTTTTACTGTGTTGATGTTGATTTGTATTATCGGCTCGCTTATGTATTTGGTAGAAGGACCAGAGCATGGGTTCACCAGTATACCCACCAGCATCTATTGGGCTATTGTAACTATGACAACCGTTGGCTATGGCGATATTACCCCCGGCACCAGTTTAGGTAAATTTTTAAGTTCTATTATTATGATATTGGGCTATGGAATTCTGGCGGTGCCAACCGGTATTGTGGGTTCAGAATTGTTTCACGCCAAACAACTGCAAACCAACACACAAGTATGTAAAAATTGCAACAGTAGCGATCACGATGATGATGCAGCCTATTGTAAACATTGCGGAGAAAGTTTAAATGATTAACTCAAGTTTCAGCAGTAAATCAAAACATAATCATGAGTTGATGCTTTCTGTCATTTCGAGTGAAACGAGAAATCTTACAACTAATAACCACTAAATGAATTAAGTACGTGACAAATTAGGTGCAACGTACTCCAAAACCCACCGGCGTCATCTCGGAAAATGTGGAGAGCAACGCAACATTTATCCGAGATCTCTCCTAAAGCTTTGTCCGACTAAGGTAAAAGACTTGGTGGATGTTTAGGTGAGATGCCGGATAATCTGCTCCGCTAGCTACACAGATTTCCGGCATGACGTTTGTTTGGCTTACCATTATTGAGTGTCAATTAACTTGATAAACTTGTCAATACTTAATTAATTTATATTGTGATGCACCAGATATGTCACACACTTAATCAATTCATAAGATTAGTTCTCTCCCTTCGGTCGAAATGACGTGGATTTCACTAAGGTCAATCCGTTGAATAGAAGCCACTTGTTATAAAAATGCCTGACATCATATTTGTTAATTTGATTGCTTGGTTTTTTGAACAATTGCCACACTAAAAATTTCTCCATTATCATCTTTAACTTCTTTTATTTGATGAGTAAAGCCTTTAGTGCCTAATTCGCTTAAATGGTTATTGAGGTTGGTGTTCCACAGCGCAGCGTTTGCATCTGGCGGATAGGCATTTATATAGTATTCCCTTTTTTTATCACCATCTGGTAAATGATAATAATAATTTATACCAATTAGTATTATAACATTGTGGTTGTGTTCAAAAATCGTATCTACAAATTTTTTACAGTAGGGGTAAACAATCCACAAAAAACAAACTTCAAAAGGATGATTTTTATAGAGTTTAAAAAAATCGCCCTGTATCACTTCAAGATCAGGAAACAGTTCTTTGCATCGTCGTACACCGTAAGGCGTTCTTTCAATGCCAAATTTTCGTTTTGCGCGGCTCACTGCATTTAAATTATGTCCTTCCCCAATGCCAATTTCACAATAAATTTTATTGGCAGCATAGCGGTCGATTAATGCAGCAACTGATGTTGGCGAACGATCGGTTTTAAGAAACAATTGTGTTGCCTTTTCTCGATATAAAGTTGGCTCAACTACTTTCACCATTTCCGATTCGTTTATACCAAAACCTTCACCTAAAAATTGATGAATGCGCGCAGCTTCTTTTACAGGTTGTTCAATTACGGTCGCATAATCTACCCAAAGCACGTCAACGTCTTTACGCTCGTTCAACCAAGTTTTCACCCCTTCAATAATACGATTTAAATTTTCACGCTGTCTAATGGCGAAAAAAATAATATCGTCGTTACCCTTTTGTTGAAGTGGTGCCTGCGTTTTTTTTCGGGATGCCCATACTTCAAATATATCGCGCTCAACAAATACTATTTTATAACTTAAGTTTTCGCTTTTAGGGAGCAAGTGAAGTAAACCCGCATATACTTTTATAGCTTTTGCTTGCAGTTCTTTTATAAAATCTATGGCATAGGGCTTTGGGTTTTTTCGGTCAATGCTCATTATTTTTATATGATCATAATACCCCTTGGGGTTAAAATGGTCGGGCTTTCTTATTTCATCAACTACTGTTTTGATGCCTCCTTTTTGCAACATTTGCATCAACAACGAAGTGCCGGCTCGCTTTAAGCCAGCAACAATAATAACAGGATTGGCTTTCATAGGCTAAATGTACACAATGAAAAGTAATTTAACTGAAAAATAGAAATTCATATTAAGATAAGTTTATCAAAATGCTTTTGCTATGTATTTAATTTGAGAGTTATCTTAAGTAATGCTACAAAAATAAATCTACATTTCTGTCTTTGCCATTTTTCGATATACTTCGTTGAAAAGCCTCGTCTTAGCCCCACTATGACTACGTTTTTCGCCTCGTCTATCAAAAAATGACTTTGAAATAAAAAGTAGATTTATTTTCTCCGCATTACTAATATAAAATCCTATTAAATTATT
>CALHDG010000201.1 GCA_938023075.1 uncultured Chitinophagales bacterium | reverse complement strand
GTTAATGGTCTGCTTACTTTTTACTATTTTCATACCTAATGATTGTAACATCACCAAAATAGGTGAAATCATTTAGTCCGCAAAGCTTTTAACCATAAAGCTTTGCGGTTTTTTTCAACATAGACATGCGGATATAAGGTGCTATCGGGGCTACACTTCTAACCTCGCTCGTATAAATAAACTTTTCAAAAATTGGGTTATTTGGATTTGCGATAAACTCATCACTCCAAATCCGTGGCACGAGTTTAAAAAGCTGCAAAACGAGGAGAATTTACCACCAAAAAGTTAACAAACGTTAAAAAACGGCATATTGTGCTAACTTTTCTGGAAAAAAGAGATTTAATAGTAGAACACATTAATTAACCAAAAACAATTAATTAGTATGCAACCCAAATATGAAAATAACAACACAGCAGAAAAAGGATTTGATCATTTAAAATTGACCATTTTATCACAAAAATATAGCAACGAGTTATTAGCTTATTTTTTGGAAACCAAACAATTACCCAAAGCACAATCATTAGTAACCGATGTTTTTAATGCCGTTATTAATGAAATTGATTGTTGCACCCGCTCTATTAATGTAGACGCTATGGTGTATCAAGTTGCCCGGCAATTGACAAATTAGTCTCATAAATTCCAAATTTCAAGTTCCAAATACCAAATTCCAAAATCGTTTGAATCTATTCTCTGAATTCTTAGGCTTGTCTTCTCTACTCAATGCTGTAGTAAATTAAATAATTTCCATTTGCGTCATTAAAAAAGAAGCACTTTGGTTTTGACAAATGCCTTCTCGTAGTTTATAATCGAAAACCAATTCATCGTTTATAATTTCTACTTCAAAACAATGGTTACTTAAATAGTTAGGATATTGTAGCGTGGTTTTGCAAATTTCTAAATCGTGCGTAGCTATGGCGCCAATGGCTTTTTGTTGTATCAACTTTTTAATTACCCCAATGGTGCCGTTGCGCTTATCATCGGAGTTGGTGCCTCTTAAAATTTCATCTAACAATACAAAGGCAGGGGCTTGGTTGAGTTGCTGCATAATTAGTTTCAATCGTTTAACTTCTGCAAAAAAGTACGATTCACTTTCTGCCAAAGAATCAGACAAACGCATAGAAACTAAAATTGGCAATGGATGGATGTTTGCCGAAGTCGCACAAATACAACTCCCAATATTACACAGTAGCATATTAACCCCAAGGCTGCGCAAAAAAGTACTTTTGCCCGACATATTAGAACCCGTTAAAATCATAAATGCCTGTTTATTAAAAGAAGCATCATTATTAATTCTAACCTTACTGCGCAATAAAGGATGACCGGAATTGGTCATCTCAATTTCAAAATGATTGTTCAATTGCGGGAAACAATATTCTGGATTATTGTAAGAAAAGTTTGCCAAACTACTAATCGTTTCAAATTCACCAATTACGGATAACCAATTTTTAACCTTGCCGGCATGTTGTTTTTTCCATTGCAATAAATTATGTAATACGTGAATATGAAATAAAAAGAACCCATTAAACAAAATAGCGATTAATAAGTTTTGGACGGAATCCATCGCAGCAATTAAACTAGACAATTGCCGGATACGTTTGCTAACCGGCACACCATTGGAGGCTAACTGCTGCTTCAGATCGTTTAATTTCGCATCTTCAAATTCCGTTCCTTCAATTTCTTCAATTATAAACCCATATTGTTTGGTAATTTTATCTATGCCATCAAAATAATTGATTTCCGCTCGAATCATTTTATTTAAGCTAAATACAACCCCAAGATTAATCACGAACAATAAAATAGCCAGGTTTAAGTAAAGCGGATTGGCAGTGATAAACATGAATACGATCAGCACAATCATCAATGCGGTAAGCAGCCAGGCTAACCATCTATACAAGTTAGATAACGGCTTACTTTTTGTTTCTGACCATTTAATTAGTTTTTCATAGATTTCTTTTTTGTCTTCTAAAATACTGGCGGTTGCTAATAATTGTTGTCGCCACTCCACCTTATCAGATAACACTTTTACCGCAAGTTGATTCTGCTTAATTTCGTCAAACGACAATCGATTTTTCAATAGATCGGCTAAGGTTTGACTACCAATATAAGTGGCTGTTCGGTTTAGATGTTGAAACAATCCGGCTTCATCAAAAACATCCAAATCATAGGTGTAAAAATGTTGGTGCGTTTCAAATTGTGTTCCATTTTTAAAAGGGATACCTTCCCCGTTTAAAAAGGAAATTTCATTTTTATTAATGTTGAGCAATGCTTTTTTTATTTGTACCTGTCTCGCTAATTTTTGGTGCATGCTTAGCAATACAAAAAAAACAATGCCAGCCAGTGCCATCACGATTAAGCAATAATTGAAATTAGTTTTGTAGTACCAATAGAAAAAAAATAGCAATATGGCAATGCATAAAAAACGCAAAGCACTAATTAAATTGTATCTTTTGCTTAACTGTTTTAAATCGTTTTGATGGCTTTCTAATAATTGTTGATATATACTCAATTGTGTTGATTTACGTTTAGATGGACAAAGGTATTTATTTATCTTAAGATGTGAGAAAAAATATAAAATGAGCAACTTGCAATTAATTGAACCAACAATGGAATTAGAAGCTGAGTACCACGAAATGCTCAACGATTGGAAGCAAACCGGAGAAAATTTGGTGCCTTTTATCATAGCCTATGATGTTTCTAATTTTCAACAATTCATTAATCAAATGAACGGATTCAAAAAGGGTATTGGGCTTTCGGGTACTTTTGTTCCGCATTCCACTTTTTGGCTGACTAATGACACCAAGAAAATATTAGGAGTAGTGAATATTTGACATCAGCTAACCGAAAGACTTTTAAAAGAAGGTGGACATATTGGCTATGGTATTAAACCTTCGGAACGACGAAATGGTTATGCCACTAAAATTTTGGAACTTGCTTTAATAGAAACCAAAAACTTGGGAATCGATCGAGCTTTAGTAACCTGTGATAAAAAAAATATTGGTTCTGTAAAAGCCATCATAAAAAACGGTGGGCAATTTGATGAAGAGTATCCGTTTGAGGGACGAATAGTACAGCGGTATTGGATTGAAATTCAATAGAAATGCACATACAAATAAGCAAGGCAATTCGGCTAGTAAAAAAAGCGAGCTGAAACAGCTCGCCTTTTTTCTAAAAAACCAATTATACACTATTATGAAAATTAATGTTTTATAATTTTTTGTGTTTGGGTGGTATCCCCTTGTTGTACTTCCACTAAGTAATAACCCGGTTTTAGTTGTTTGGTATTGATGGTTGTTGTTTTACCTTCCACTTCTTGTTGTAATAATATTCTTCCTGTCATATCCACTATTCTCATTTGGCCGGTTTCCTTTTCGGTTTGTAAGGTTAGGTTGTTGGCGAATGGGTTTGGGTAGACTTGGAAGTTGGTTGCATTTTCAACAGGTCTTTCTATTGGCAATTTTGAAAGATTGCTTGGACAAGTCCCATATCCGCTTACCGTTCCACTTATATGATCCTTTATGGCTAAAAGCTTAGCATCATTTATATTTCGATCTATTTTAAATTTACCTTCTGATCTTTGTATTTTATAATTCCATGGTTGCCGGTCATTTTCAGGATAATCAAAAATCAATTCTGTTGCTCCCCAACAATCCGCACCTTTATAAACTAAATTTGGATTGTTTATATTAAAATTAGAGTTATCATTATCAACAGGTGCCGCACCTGTGTGGGTAAAATGCATAAACAGCGGCATGTCTTCTTTTAGCTTATTCAAATAAAGCGTATATATGTCATACATGTCGTTACACGGTCCACCGGTTTTTGGTTTACTATTTGGTATATCACAATTCTTAATAATATGCTGACCACCTTCATAAGTAACCAACTGTAAGCCATTGCTGTTATTGGTTTTAAAAATATCTGGATTGTTTTGAATCACCTTTCTGGTTTGTTTTACCTGTGTGGTAATGTTATTTACATGGTTTGCTAAATTCCACCAATCAATTGATGATCCCTCTTTTCCATTTCCGAAATACGGAGCTATAGCAATATAATCCGGATAAATTGAATTAACATTTAAAGCAGAATTTAGAATGCTATATTTTTCTAATAATGGTTCTACCGTTTCAATGGCTCCTAATAGAAGGTTTTGGCCATCTCTATTGCCAGAACTTTCATTCTTTTTATGCCAATGTCCTAAAACATATTTTATTCTATTATTGTTTTTACCAAACACATGTTCAAATGATTGCCAGGTAAGTAAATGCCCATATGCAGAAAATCTTTCTACTAATTTATTATTATACTTTAGGCAACCGCCAATATTTTTATTTTGATGAAAGGCTTCTCCACCGCCAAACTTAAAGTAATAGTAATCTGATGAAACATTAGAATTGTAAGCACCATTTGTATACTCTGATGCATTTTCAATATTAAACTCTGGAACATTTTGCATATCCATGGCCTCTTCATGGGCATAATATGTTTGCTTAAAGTGCGAACCGAAAGAATTCCAAATTTCATTGGAGTATTCAACATGAACATTTAAATTATTCTTTAATGGAGGACAAACCACTTGACCACCTAAATTTTTCAAATCATTAAGCGTTGCATTGGCTAACGTTCTTCCATTAGGAGTGTTATCGTAATTAACACCGTAAGTATTTCTTAATGGAATATTCTTCATGTCAATTCCATGTTTTATTAACAAAGCCAGTTTAACTGCATACTCATTAAACGCAATACCTGAGTTTAAATCGTTTGCTTTAAAAACTTCGTGCGGAATATTAATCCACATACTGTTATTGGTTTTATTGCTAAAGTCAATCATCCACTCCCAAGCTAATGGCTTTACTGATACACCATAGTGAATAGTTTCTCCTTTGGTATTTAATGGTTCCACTATATGATTATTATTGCAACAGCTTTTATCTCCTTTCTTTTGTGGGCCCAACGGAACATCCCATTTTTCTGGCACTGTATGGTTTACGCAACATTGACTTATCACGTCGCCACAACCTGGTCTATTTGCATTGAGTGGCGTTCTTAATCGGTAGCCTAAATTTTGTCCACAATCATATTGCTTTACTCTATCCTTCCATTCTTTATCAAAACTGGAATTGGTACCTGACCAAATCATATAACGATTCACATCATAAGTGTCTCTTATTTGTTCCAAATATTTCTGTCTCCAAATACCTGTGTTATTATTACTTTCTAAAATTCCGTCAAATTGCTTCAGGCTTGGAAAATCAATATTTGCTGGTGTGCCAGTATAAGTAACTGTTGGACTAAAAATGTTTGTATTATCCTGATCTCCGGCAGAACATCCACCTTGACCATCAATGTCGTCTTTACCTACTGGCAATATAGCCGCCAGTTCCTCAGGTGTTTTAAATGGACGAATACCTTGAGCGAACATTTCTTTCTCTGAGGTAACATCAATAATGAAATTTAAATTTGTTCCAAACTGGTAATTACTATGATTAACCACATCCGCAATTCCGTTAATATTCCAATTTATATTGCCATTAAACACAGCTTCCTTAACACAAATGATCTCAACTTTTGCATGATCGTTGGCATTGTTTTTCTTTAAATACAATATAAATTTTGGAACCTCGATTTCAGCAGTGAACCTAAAAGTCTGCTCACCATCATTACTAACTTCTATAATTTTCTTGAAATAATTATTTGAATTAGGTGGATTAGGCTGATTAGAATAAATTGCAAATTCACTATTTAAACTTGCTACATTGGTTGGCTTAAAAGTTATTTCATAAGTTTTACCGTTAGTAATCTTTTCTGTTATATCGTGTTGTATCCAAGTTTGTGGTAAATCTAAGGTTATGTTTTCGGCTATACATTCGTCTTCTCCCGGTGATGGGTCACCTGTGTCAGTATTGTTATTTGGAATGCTACAATTGCCTTCAACACGAAATACTTTAACTTGGCTAAGTAATAAGCCTAAACTAGTGGTACTTACTTTTTGAGTAAAAGTACTGGAAGAGTTTGTAACCTCTTTGGGAAACTGATCGCCTGACGGAAGTTGAATAATATAAGTCGCATTGATCTGATCAGTTAATACATCTACAAATGTACCGTATGATTCATTTCTAATCCCAATTTTAGATACTTCTAATTGAACACAGTTATCGGAGCTTTCAACTGGTTCATCATCCACTGTTTCAACAGGTGGAGTACCATCTCCTTGAGGTGGGTCGTTAACATCAGGATTGCTATTATTAGGAATTGTGCAATTATCTATAACACGAAATACTTTAACTTGATTTGGTGATAAGCCTAAACTAGTGGTACTTACTTTTTGGGTAAAAGTACTGGAAGAATTTGTAACATCGTTAGGAAACTGAGCCCCTGATGGAATTTGAATAATATAGGTCGCATTGATCTGATCAGTTAATACATCTACAAATGTACCGTATGATTCATTTCTAATCCCAATTTTAGATATTTCTAATTGATTACAAGCGTCACCGCTCGAAGATGTTTGAGAAGGCGCTGTTGGAGGAGTTGGTGGAGTTGTAGCGACTGTGCATTGTTCTGATGAAGCAGCTACGGTAACGTTTGCGGATTTTTCTTTGGCAACCCCATTACCATCGGTTACACGAACTTTAATTTTTTGAGTTTGATCTGAGGATTCTGTGTGGCTAAGGCATTGAGTGAATGTGAAACCGTTTTTACCAGCAATTTCCACATCATCTACAAACCAGGTATAATTAAAGCTATTTTTATGTTGCTCTAAATCAGTAGAAAGCTTTACATCAAAAGTTACATCGTTGCCAGATAAAAGCCAGTAGGAGTCACCTTCTATCCAAAACCAGCCATCGTTTAAACTTTGAGCAGTGGTATTTAAGGTGAAAACTAATAATAAATATGTTAATATTTTGTTCATTTTGTTTATCTATTTTTTAAAAAAGAGGCGATCAAATTTTGATCGCCTCATACCATTCGGAAAATTAATGTTTGATTATTTTTTGTGTTTGAGTTTCGCCATTGCTTTCTACTTCAATTAAGTAGTAGCCGGCTTTTAATCTTTCCGTATTTACATTGGTTTGATTACTGTTGATACTTTGGCTTAACATAGTTCTGCCAGTCATATCGTAAATCTTCATTTCGCCGTTGCCTTCTTCCAAATCAATTTGTATGGTTTGATCGAATGGGTTTGGGTAGGCAGTGAAGATTGGTTCAACTTCGTTATCGAAATATCCAATTAGTTTATTGGTGTTGCAAGAAGCTGCTTTTAAGGCATTTAAAGCTTCAAAATAAGCAGCTTTGGCTTCAAATTTCTCAAATTGATTATTATTTTTAAATTTTTTCTTGAATAATAAAGGTTCTTTATTAGCTCCTATCCAACTAAAATCATCAGCTAAGCCCCAAGTAACAAAAGCCTCAGTTTGAGGTATTGAAGCTGCAAAATCTACTAATAATCTATATGCTTCTTTTTGATTAATTCTATCTTGGTTGGTTCTTTCAATTGGTAAAGCAATATCAACTTCTGAAAAATATATCTTCATATTTTGAGTGATTGGATCAGAAGTATATTTATTTATAACAGTCCCAAATTGATTAATCCTATTTTGATCTATTCTGTTTGGACTTGGTCCTCTATGAGCGGGTAAAGCATTTGGATTTTCAAAATCCACATCAAAATGACATTGGAATCCAACACCGTCAATTATTGGTTGACCTTCTGGTGTATTTATAGTTCTTAATTTTTTTATCATTTGAAATTGATATTCAGCTTTATTACCATATACACCTAATATTTCAGCTCCCCAATCATTATATACTAAAGCTTGACCTGGTAACCTGTGTTTTGCTGCCTCTTGAAATGCAATAATGATATAATTAGGTATCTTATGACGTGTGCCGAAGACTTCAAATTCAATATTACTATATCCTAATTTTTCCCAAATACATGGTATACCATTTGCAGCCCCATTAAAGTTTCTATTATCTTCAACCCCGCCATGAAATGATACATCTCCTTGTATCTCAGCAAATGTTCTAAATGGACCATGAGGAGAATTGGGGTCAATTCCTCTAAAAGCTTCATTAACAACATCCCAACTTTCAATTTTATATTTTGAATTCATTGAATTCATCATTTGTGCAATATAGCCTCTAAGCTCATTTTCTAATTGCGAATTAGTCATACCTTTGAGATAATTTGGATTATTGCTGTCTCTGCAAGGTACACACGAACCTCCGCAATCTATTCTTTGTTCATTTCCATCTTGAATTTTATTAAAACAATGACAGGGTGCGCAAGAGCCTCCACAATTTTTCCCTGTTTCATTACCATCTTGTACATTATTGAAACAGTGATTAGGTTGGTTATCTTTAATCATCTTTTTTCCTCCATGCCAGCTTATGGTATGGCCTCTTACAATTAAATCGTCTGTGTTTTTTCCTGCCAATCCATCAACTTCAGCTTGTAATGCAAAGTTGTTTGGATTAAACGTTCCATCAGGTTTGAGGAAATCCATCTTCATGCCAACCTCGGGAACAACCATATTGAAATTGTCTTTAAATGTTTCAAGGTAGTTTGTTTCCTCATGATCTTGATATAAAGTGGTAGCTGCCGCACCAATATACATACCGCATGTTGGGTCTTGTTCTGGTGTTGGATAATCTTTCAAAACAGAAATGTTGCCATTGGTTGGTGGTGGATTTGGGTTAGCCCCCTCTGTGCATCCACCGCTGCACGAACTAACAATTTCACATTGAAAGTTATTGCTATTTGGGAAACACTGGTATTGTGTTTCACTTAGTTGTCCGAACCCTGTACCATTGGTAAAATCTACATCAAATAAGCAACCCGAAAATGAAGTGCCGTCTGTTACTCTTATTATTTGATCTTTTAAATTTGTGTTTTCCATTTGATACATTTCAAACCGTTTAACACCACCTACATTCTTTTTCCAACAAGCCTTTTTTATGCCTGTTCCTCCTGTAACTGGTGGTGGATTGGTTGAAATGGGACAATTTTTGGTACAAGTCTGAACAACCCTGCATCGATAATTGGTTGTGTTATCATTGAAACAATCATCTAATGCAATATGAATACTACCACTTCCATTAGGATTAACAATAACTCCAGATTTACAGGCTTTAAATGAGGTGCCATTTATTGTAATTTCAATTTGGCTTGCAGGTCCTGCAGGTGCACTGCCTGCACCAAAATTGATTGAGTTGCCATCTGCGCTTTTAAAACAATCAAATTGTGCATTTGAATTCATCACAAAAACACACAAAATAAAAGTCGTAATTAAATAAGGTAGTTTTTTCATCGTAAGGTTAATTTGTTTAAACATGTTAATTTTTATTGATTAATAATTGAAAGAAGATTTTTATGAAGCCTATCTTCTATTAAGGCGGTTATTAAATATTAAATTAATGGGTGTTTTATTGTTCTGTATTCTGTTAAGTCACTGTAATGTTGAATTTTAAATGGTTAAATGCCTACTGTATTTACAGCTATTATAGAAAGGTCAAACTATAATCAGCAGGAGGTTCGGCTTTCTCCTTTTTTTTAACAGTTTGTACAAATAGATTTTTTTGTATTGGTTTAAATAAACAATCAGGCTGTTAAACCTGATTGTTTGTAATTTTATTAGAATGATAATTGACTGATACTAACTTCATCATTATATATAGTTATCTTATCAATTAAACCTTTAAAACTGTTCCAGGAAGGATGACTACCTACTGCAACTGGACGGGTTGAGCTTTGCAGGTTACCACCTTGTACAATTTTTTGCCGGCTTTGTGATCCTGGTTTTGTAATATTGTCAAGATAAATAGTGAGTGTATTATCATCCTCTCCATCGTATACACCAATAACGTGTTGCCATTCGTTTGCCTTTGCTGGTATACTAATACTTTTCGCAGTACCCCAAGTGCCTCCAGGAAAGGCTACAGAAAATACAAATTGACCATTTTTGATACCAAGACTATACGAATCTTTTGCATACCACTTGTTTACAATTGTTTGTGAACCACTAGTAGAAGATGGTTTTACCCACGCCGAAATGGTAACTTTATTGCTTACATTACAACGATTTGAAGCGGTTTCTGCTACATCATTAACGCCATCAAATGAACCAGCTAATTCAATTAAACCTGTTGCTTGTGTTGCACCTTTTTTTGCCGTTAAATCATTATTTCCGTTACCTTGGTCTTTAAAGTCTTCATCAAAATCCCAGTGGGCAATAGGTACTGGACCTTTGGTGGTAGTTGCTAAATTACCTTCTACAATTGTTTTTTCTTTATTGGTCAAATGTTTGTTTTTGTAGTTGCCATGAGCATCCATAATACTGGAAGCAATACCATGGTGACCCGGTAAACCCAATGCATGCCCCAATTCGTGAATTACAGTTCCGTGCCAGTATTCTTGCGTTCCCCACCATTCATTACTTACTTGCGGCAAATCAATTAAAGATTCTAAACCGGCAATTGCTAAACCATTTCCATTAGCACTAGTATTAGCACCAGCCCAGCCTAATAAGTCTCTGCCTAAAACCAATGCAATTCTGTTAGTGCCACTGTTGTTTTGCCATGGATTCCAACCAAATGCTGCTTGAATTTCTCCTGGAATTTCTGACCATACATTGTTATTAACTACATAGTGTGCACCAGTTTGATTGCCTTGCAAATATCTAATTTTCTCCCATCTAATATCTTTATTTGGCAATTCTCTTTGATACCAATCTCTTACATTCTCCAAACCCAATTCTACTTGTTGTCTTTGGTAATCAGTTAAATTCGAACTTCCGTTTGGTATTAAGATAATTGGAGCTACAAATGCTTGGTTGGCTCTAAGGCTTAAACCTTCTTCAGTTTGCAAACTTTCCGGTGCTTTTAAGTGATTGCATTTTAAACGATTTTGATGCATTTGGGTTTCTGAAGGCGCGGTGAGTGTATCTTGCTTACAAGCAGTTATCATCACTAAGAAAGCAATTACGCTTAATGCCAATACATTTAACTTTACTTTTTTCATTTTGAAAATTTTTTAATTTAAAGTTGTTTAATTAATATTTGTTTGAATTTTGTTTTCCTTTTGAAGTTAAGGGTAACTTATTTTAACCGTTTCCTCGAAATGAATAAAATAATTTTATTGAAATAATTTTAAGTATGAAATTTACTTAATAATTTATATTAAGCCTATTTTATAAAATTTTAGTGAATTGCAAGGTTAGTTCGATTTTTCATTGCAAAAAAATGTTTTTTATCTATTTTTTAATAGTTTATAGATGTTGAATTCTCTTTTAATCTACTGATATTGAATGCTTTGTAAACTTCATTTTTAATAGTTCAGAGTGTGTTTTTGAAATTTACATTTTAGGGTTTGTTAAGGTTTTAAAAACAAACAGGCTGAGGTAAAAACCTGTTTGTATGTGTTTTTTATGATTAGCAGTAATAATTCATTAAAGCATCATAAGCAGCCATTGTTCCACCAGCAGATGCTGTCCAACACGCCGCAGTTACCAAAAAACAGGGTATGCCTGTTGCGCCCCACGATACAAATATGGTTACACCACATCCAGCTGCTACCGCTGAACAGCCCATACCTGACAGTGCAGCAATAGATCCGGCAGCTGCGTAAATGGCCATCTTTTGCCACCAAGAGCAGCCTCTTAATGATAACCCTGAAGTTTCATAAGCAAAATTTGCATTTGCTATCCACTCATCACTGTTGAAAACTGCCAAGATTGAACTTAAGGCCTGCGCCTCAATACTTAACAGTCGATTTTTGTTACTTTGGTTATTTATCATATCGTCTGTAACAACTAATCCATTTACCTTACTTTGCTTTTTATGGCCACTTCCTAATACCAACAAACTAGTCATGTCATTCGGGTCAATTTTTACACTTTCATTGTCTTTTTTGTAAAAAATATAACCATTTTCAAAAGTAAGTAAACCGTCAATTCCTCTTTCAGTATTAGTAGCTCTTAACGTGCCAGATACCTGTCCTGACTTATTAATGAATAAATCGCCATTTAATTCAATAATTGAACTTACTGAACCTAGGCTACTACCAAAAATTTGTTTTTTAGCGTTTACATATGAGATGTTTTGAAATTCTGACAAGTGCAGTTGATTGACAGAAAGAGCAGCTGCAGGAGTTGGTTCAGATATTGTTTCAACAAAACTCTCCGCTTGAATCTCATCCTTTTCGCAAGAGCTTAAAAAACAGATAACGTTACAACAGCTATCAGGCTAAATACAATTGATTTTAATTTTAAAATGTTCATTTTTATTTAATAATTTAATTTAGTTAATGGAGTGAGGTCTTCATAGGTCACTCATAATTTAAAGCAGGTGATTCATCAGTATCCTTGTTTAGTCAGGCTTAACTTTGTCTGTTAATTTCCTTGAGATTAAAAGACAGTCTATTTTTCTGTATTTCTATTTAATATTATAATGTTCATTAATTTAGATATTTATGATTCAATTTTATGTGGTGTTTTTTATTTAGGATGTTTTTAAAGTTTGAAAAACAAGCAGGTTGAGGTGAAGACCTGCTTGTTTTTACTAGCAAGGTGTTTCTTAAGCAAGGTGGCGATGTTTTTAAAGTATGGCTTTTTAGTGCTATCGTGTTTCTTATGGTTGCAAATATATGAGCTCTAAATAGTGTATTTGTGCAGAATAAATTTCTACGATTCTATTATGTTTTAATTTTATGGTTTCATAAATAATTTATAGTCAATGAATAAAGAAACTATCAGAGGAAATAAAATGAAAAATACACGCATAGTTTTGTCTGTAGAATTACTAAAAACTTTCAGTGAAGATGAATTAGACCGTTTTAACGAATTTATCAATAGCTCCTTTTTTAACGCCAATAAAAAGCTTTGCTTGTTGTATAAAAAGCTAAGGCGCTATGCCTTAGGCAGCCCTACCTTTACAAATGAAATACGACTAAAGATTTATCAGGATGTATATGGCAAATGCACGAAAATAAAACAGCTTACTGCTACACAAAAAAATATGTTGACTAAAGCATTAAGCAATTTGCTAAGCTTAGCAGAAAAATTTATAATGGTAGAGCAGTTAGACCACAACGATGCTACGCAATATGATTTATTGTTTCCGGAGTTAATTAAGCGGGAGCAAATGTTGTTGTATAATAGAAGGTTGAAGGCAATTCAGAAGGAGTTGGATGGAGAGCAGAAGAAAGGTTTGATATACTTTAACAATCGTTTTAAATTATACAGCCTTGAAGAAATTGCATTGTTTCTTGAAAACAAATTACATAAAGAAGATAATTATGATGAATTACAATACCATTTGGATACAAAGTATTTGATAGAAAAACTGAGTTATCATTTGGCAAAAATTACTCAACAAAATAAATATGCTCACAAAAAATTTAATCTCAAACCATTTTATTCATTAACGAATTTATTGGAGCTACCTGAATACAAATTCAATCCAATAATTAAATTATATGTATTAAATATTGACTTAGTTGAAAAAGATGATGAATTTACATTTAAAGAATTATCTAATACTCTGAAAAATAATCAAGATATAATACCAATGAGAACCTTAAGGCCATTTTACAAAAATTTAACTAACTATTGTGGAGAGCAAATTGCTAAGGGTAATTTGATGTATTTTGATTTCCTTTTTGATATCTATAAAGATATGGATGCAGGAAACATATTTGTGAATGATGGAACTATTAATGTTGGCCTTTTGAAAAATATCATCACTATAGCTTGCAGAGTTAATGCTTTTAATTGGGCTGATGAAAAATTAGCTTACTATATAGATTATGTTCCTAAAGTTATGCGCAATAATGTGTATCACTACAATAAAGGTATTATAGCCTTTAACCAAAATAAGTTTACTGAAGTTTTAACTCATTTTATAGAAGTCAGGAAAATTGATGACACACATGAATTGAATCTAAGAATAGTTCGTTTACAATGTTATTATGAAGCAGATGAATATTATGAAGCACATACACAACAAATGATTCACAGTTTAAAAGTATACATAAATGACAATAAAAGACTTTCGAAAAAACAAAAAACTGCCTACTATAATTTTGTAATTGTTTTCAATATGATATACAAATTTAAAGATATTCCAAATAAACGAACTCGTTTAGCTAAAATTAAGAATACATTACCTAATATAAAAGACAAATTATTACAATTCGACTTACTAAGAGAAAAAAAATGGCTTCTGAACAAAATCCAAAAATTAGAAGATATTATTATGTAGATTACTTATTCACAAATTTCTAAAACGCCTTCTGTAATTAATGTGCCATAACTCAAGCTAATCGTTTGGGTTGCATTAAAATAACTATTGCTTAAACCTTCTGGAATAACCACGTTATTTGCACAACAAAAACTACCATTTAAATCCGCAATAAAACCTAAATTAAAATTCTCAATGACTGGACGATTGACTTTGTCAAAAACAACAACTTCATAATCTCCACCTTCTAAATTATTAAAATGATAAGTAGTATTAGAGATGGTTGGACTACTTTCAATCGAACTTCCATTAGCACTTCTTAAATGAAAAGTAAAAGGAGGATTCCCAATTGCGGAAATTTTAACAGAGCCTAAAGTATTACAATTTTCATAATTGACTTCCAATGTTAAACCTACATCATTTTCGTCAAACCCAAATACTAAGTTATCGGGCGAAAAGCTGATGATTTCAGTAGTGTTGATTTTTGTATAGCCTGAAATATTCAGCGGTTCTATTATATTTTCTTCACCACCTATATCAATTACTTCAATGCAAACTGCCCCTCTAACAATAGGCTCCTCACTAACAATTTTTTCTACAGCCTTGCTGGTTTTTTGAGCACCCGTATTTTGCCGGTCAATACATATTTCAACTTCCCCAGTTTCCTTAACAATATCTACTTCACTAAGTGTTAATGGCGGATATATTTCCTCCAATTCAAAATCTAAAAAGCCTTCCGGCAGATGTAACGTAAAACACAAATTATCAGCCGTTAAATCTTGCCCTAAAGAATCAATCGCTAAGTCAAATGCTACCGGAATAATCGTTTCCCCACTTGGCAAAAGCATAGGAGTATTTTCTTCTACATTCAGCAACTTGAATTCTATAGGATTTTGAATGAGGTAATCCAACCCAACCGCACGCCATGCTTCTATAGCAACATTGGCTTCATTAGAAACCTCACCGTATAAGGCTTTGGCTGATTGTATAGAGCCCAACATCACATCTTGATAAGAAACACCGGCTTGAAGATGAGTAGAAAAATTGTCAAACACTATATCAAAGGCTTTCTCTATACCAATGCCATTAATAGTATAGGCATCACCATGATCATTTATGCCGCTGCCGCCGTTTGCCAACAAATAAAACCAATAATTATGTACACCACAGTTGGTATGAATACCACAAAGGTCGTTATGAAAACAAACATCTTCAGTATCAACCCAATGTTCGCCTTTGTAGGTATTCGGTAATTGATATCTCATCTGATTATCTTTTGGATTGCTCAAGCTCCGAATGCCCTTATGTGCAGCGGTGTTTGTCATAACCTGTCCACCAAAAACCCAATCATTAGTTCCATAGCTATAATATTCTATTACCTCACCAAAAATATCAGCAAACGATTCACTTATGGCACCCGGTATTCCGTAGGTAACTAAATTCAAATTATCTATTGATCGAAGGATATAATGTGCATATTCGTGTGCTACAACATCTGGTGCAGCCATCGAGTTTCTTAATACTCCATCTCCTTTACCGAGTATTATAGTATTGCTAACTGGTTTAAATACAGATTCCTGCAAATCGCAAGTATAATTTACAATAATATTTACTGGTGAAAGCACTGTGTTATGATAACTTAAAAAATAAGGCGCCATAAAAGTGGATGCCTTTGTTGCCGACCATAATGCTTCATTTGCTGATAGATTATTAAACCCACTAACCCGGCTACATTCGTCCAGTATTTTAATAGCATCGCAGTTATTGGTGCAGTGGTTATATAGGGTTGCGTGATTATTTCGAAGATTAGCTTGATTATTACTTATAGTAGTTTCAATATTAACATTGCCCGAATAATTAGTTGCCACCGTATTTTGATTGCTAACTAAAGTTCCGCAACTGCCAGAATCATCGGTACAAAAATCTGCCCAACGGGCATTAAAGTCATTTCTGTTATCAATGTTTTGCTGTGTATTAAAACTAGGGTCAGTTATTTGAGTACAAAGCTTCTTTAAATTATCGGGGAAACAGCCGTATAAATTATTCACACTTATTGCCAATCTGTTTAAGGTATTGATATCGCCAATTTCGGCAGGTATATTACCCGTTAAACAATTGCCTTGCAACCATAATTGTTGAAGACTAGATAAATTGCCAATTGAGGTTGGAATACTGCCTGTTAATTGGTTATTATCTAAACCCAAAGCAAACAAGTTGCCTAAATCACCAATTGAAGGCGGGATATTGCCACTCAATTGATTGAAATTCACATAAATTTGTCTTAAATTATTGAGCTTGCCTATTTCGTTGGGCAGACTACCAATTAAGTTATTGCCTTTTAAAATAATCGTATTTAACTTAGTTAAATTGGTAATAGTATTTGGGATGGTTCCAACTAACTTATTATCTGTTAAAATCAAAAACTCTAAGTCTACCATCTTTTCAATTTCCCCAGGTATACTTCCCTGCAAATTATTATTTTTTATGTTTAGTGCCTTAATTCGACCAACGGCTATTTCCACACCGTGTAATACCTCCAAATTACAATTAGTTGGTGGACTATTTCTATTGGCAACCTGCATATCCCAACCACTTCGGTTAGTCCAATTATCGCCATCGGTACTTTCGTAAAAAGCTTTCAAGGCTGTCCAATCGTCAATATGGCATTGTGCATGCGCATTTTCCATTTGACTAAAAAATAAAATAATGAAAACTGTGAGCGAGCTTATTCTTGTCATAATATAATATTGTATATTTATATTTATTTATTTCTGTAATATTAGCTATTTAATTAAAATTGACAATTTCAATAACATTTAAAAATAAACTAGTGCGGGTTAAGTAAGTTCAGCTATTTCAAAAGGCATTAATAAAGTGTCATTTATAAATTTCAATTTAAAGCATTAATAATATTCATAATACAAAAATTGAGCCTGTTGTATAAGTTTTGAACCTCTTTACATTTAAAAATATAAAACCTTCACGGCAAATTTAACCTTAACTAACATAAATAATTCATCAGTTTTTTTAACTTAAATTCCATAAAATATTTATATATACATTTTGTAATATATTGATTTTCAGCACAAAAAGTATTTTTGGCTATTTGTTATATGGCATAAATCTATACCATTTTTAAATTGTTTGAAGTTCCCGATAAACAATACTCAACACGTGTTTCGACCAGTTTATCTAAACCATAAAGTAGTTGACCCTTTTTAATATTTTTTTGAAGCGAAACTATTTGGCTTTATAATAACACCCGTCCCGCTTTCCGCTCAAATGCCATTTGCCAACGCTGCAAAAGCCGCTCAAAATGGCATAACCGCTGCAATCGGGGCTAGTTTAAAAACTTCGGTGCTTCGTAGAAAGAAAAAATCAATGACAATCCAAAACAAGAAAGTATCAGCCACTTTAATAAACCTGTCTGTATTTCTAATCAAAAACATATTTGCTACTTTACTATTTTAAGACTAACTAGTGCGCCATCTTGGTAGCTAAGCAATTTATATTTAAATAAGATCCAGGCAATCGCAAAAATTAAAGTTATCGTCCAATCAATTTAACTTTAACACAATTAAACAAATACAATAATCAGTGTTGCGTTTTTTATGCGACTGCCATAAGAAACAAATCAGCGTTGTGAAGTAAGTAATTTGTGTTGAGAGATTTTGTTGACCGATCAAATATTTAGGTAATTGTATTTTAAAATTCAAACAGATTTAATACTTTAGACCAAACAGCTTAGTATTAGATAAATGACGGAAGCAAAGAAAAATAGGCTACTAAAAAAAATTAATACCTTGAAAGGGTATCTTAGGAAAGAGAAATCTACATATGGAGCAATTCACGACGGCAGTGGCGATAGATACAATATTGCTGAGTTGTATTATGAATTGGGTGATTACCAAAAAACTAACCGCTATTTAAATTGGTTTGATAAAAATTTTCCAGACGATGAAAAATATGCTTACTTCGATTTAGGGGCAGCCGTAACTAAATTCGAATTGGGTAAATTGGAAGAAGCGAAAAAATTGACCGTATACTTAAACAGCTATAACACTTATTTAATTGATTTGTTAGTAGGAGAAGCAATAAAAGATCAAGATAAATATGAGTGGATTCCAGCAGAAAGCTTGGCTTGGATGAAGGAACAACTTTTAGATCATCAACAATTATTGACGGTAAAATATTTGACTTGGCTTACTCAATTCAGCAAAGAAGATTTGTATATCAAGTGGTACAACAAACTCATCGCCATTCAAAAATTATTGAAAGATTTATCCGCTTCGGATGAAAGAACCAAATTATTGAAAGCAAAAAGACAATGTATTAAAGATTGGAAGGACGCTATGTAATTAATTAGCTCCTAGTCCGCTCAACCGCCTTCAACCAACCTTTATACAATCGCACTCTATCCTCTGCCAACATTTGAGGCGCAAAAGTCTCATCCACCTCATTCAATCCGTTCAAAGTATTGGCATCATAAAAACCAACTGCCAAACCTGCCAGATAAGCTGCTCCCAAAGCCGTAGTTTCGGTATTGCTTGGTCGTTCAACTGCCGTATCTAAAATATCTGCCTGAAACTGCATTAATAGATTGTTGTTGGCTGCTCCTCCATCTACTTTCAAAGTTTTTAACTGTACGCCACTATCGGCTTCCATGGCGTTTAATACATCGGTGGTTTGATAGGCTAATGACTCTAATGTGGCTCGTACCAAATGCGCTTTGCTTGTGCCACGGGTAATGCCGTAAATCGCCCCTCTTGCATCCATATCCCAATAAGGTGCGCCAAGTCCGGCAAAGGCGGGTACAACATAAACACCGCCGGTGTCCGGCACTTTTTTACTGAAATATTCTGAATCAGGGGCGGCATCAATAATTTTGAGTTCATCGCGCAACCATTGTATAGCTGCTCCGGCAATAAAAACGCTGCCTTCTAAAGCATAAGTTACCTTGCCATCTAAACCCAAAGCAATGGTAGTTAATAAGCCATTTTTTGAAGGCACTAATTCTTCGCCGGTTTGCATTAACATAAAGCAGCCAGTTCCATAAGTGTTTTTTGCCATGCCCGGTTGGGTACATTGTTGTCCAAAAAGGGCTGCTTGTTGGTCTCCGGCAACGCCTCTTATTGAAATGGGTGCACCAAAAATTTCGGTTTCGCCAAAGTTGCCATTGCTGTCTTTTACTACGGGTAACATACTTTTGGGGATGTTCATTTCGCTCAACAATTTTTCATCCCAACCTAAATTTTTGATGTTGTAGAGCATCGTTCGGCTGGCGTTGGTGTAATCGGTTACGTATACTTTGCCTTTGGTGAGTTTGTAAATTAACCAAGTGTCTACCGTGCCAAAACGCAACTGACCAGCTTCGGCTTTTGCTCTGGCACCTTCCACATTTTCTAACATCCAATTAATTTTTGTGCCCGAAAAATAAGCATCAATTACTAAACCCGTGTTGGCTTGCACATAGTCAACCAAACCCCGTTCTTTTAGTTGGTTGCAATATTCACTGGTGCGTTTGTCTTGCCAAACAATGGCATTGTAAATCGGTTCGCCGGTTTCGGCATCCCAAACTAAGGTAGTTTCACGTTGATTGGTTATGCCTATGGCTGCAATGTCGGCTGCCGTTACGCCGTTTTCTTTTAATACTTGTTGGGCAACACTTAATTGCGTATTCCAAATTTCGAGCGGATTATGTTCTACCCAACCCGCTTGTGGATATATTTGTGTAAACTCTTTTTGCGCCATACCTTTTATTTGCGC
>CALHDG010000200.1 GCA_938023075.1 uncultured Chitinophagales bacterium | reverse complement strand
ATACAAAACCTCCAACAAATTACTCTTCCCACTCGCATTCTTCCCAATAATAATATTTAAGCCATCGTGAAATTCTACTTCTGCATCTTTAATAGATTTATAGCCTTTAATCTTCGCTTTTTTTAAATAAAAGGGTTGGGTTTGTATGTCTGCTGTTTCAGCCATTTTTAATTAATACTTTTAATCAAAGATAAACATATTTAATCAATGCTATAGTTTAGTTTTTTCTTTTACTTCTTTACAGCATTCTCCCACAATTAAATTCACATCGCCTAAACGAAGCTTATCAATTCCCCAATCAGCCTTAACTGAAAATTCTATTAGTTTCATAACTAAATGACTGATTTAAAGAAATTGAAAGTATTTAAAGAATGCTGAGAAAATAAATTTAGCAATTTGAGGTAGATTGTTTTTTTTCATAGCGAGGCGAAAAACGTAGGCTTAGCCTAAGCTAAGACGAGGCTTTTCAACGAAGTTAAGGGGAAAAAGAATCAGTACAGATGGTAAATTTATTTTTTTCTCATTCCTAAGCTACAATTCGTGACAAAATTATACGTTAACTCATTTTGAAATATACTTTTCTTACCCTTATTTCGCAGCGAACTTATTACACAACATTTTATTAAATTATTTAATTTGTAGTGAAAATATAAAACAATTTGCAGTACACGTTTCGTTTGAATAGATTTTTGTTGATGTTTTTGTGTTGGATAGCCGCTTGTAATTATCCCGAAAATCCTGTTTCCGTTCAACCGCTTATACCGGTTATTGATTCTTTGCCCTTTCAAGCCATAGCTGAGAATTTTGAAGAAGAAGCAATAGAGGTAGATTCTACTACCATAAAAAAAATAGAAAAATATTTTATTAGAAAACACAAGTACAATAGTTTCAACGGTGCCGTGCTGTTTGCCGAAAAAGGTAATATTGTTTACAAAAACGCTTTTGGTTTTGGCGATATCCGGAAAAAGAAAAATCCCTTAACTACGCAAACGCCTTTTCAAATTGCCTCCGTTACTAAACCCATAACCTCAACGGCAATTTTAATGTTGTATGAACAAGGTGTATTGCATTTAAAAGATACCATTCAAAAATTTATACCTGATTTTCCGTACAAAAAAATAACGATCGAAAATTTGCTCACCCAAAAATCGGGCTTGCCAGAGTATTTATATTTTAGCGACAATTATTGGCCCGACCGGAAAACCACCATGACTAATGATGACGTATTGTGTATGATGCAAACCCATAAACCCGACCGGTATTACATACCAAACTATCGATACAACTATGTAAACAGTAATTTCGCCGTATTAGCCTCTATTATTGAAATTACGAGTGGATTGAGTTACCAGGATTTTATGACGACTTACATTTTTGAGCCATCGGGCATGCACCATAGTTTTGTACACAAAAAAGATGAAACCGAATTGGCAGACACCTTACCGCACGGGCACGATGACCGACGTCGCCGCATACCCGATTCGTATTTTAACGGTGTTGTAGGCGACAAAGGCATTTTTACCAGCGTAGAAGATTTATTTTTGTTCGACCAATCGTTATACAACCAAAATTTATTGTGCGATACTACCCAACAATTGGCTTACAAAGCTATGCATAAACGCATGTGGAAAACCGATAACTATGGCTTAGGTTGGCGTATTAACGAACGCCCTAATGGCAACAAAGTAATTTACCATAGCGGTTGGTGGAAAGGCTATCGATCGTATTTTATTAGAATGCCTTACGCCGAAAAAACCGTTATTGTGTTAACCAACAGCACGCGCGGTGGCTTTTTAAGCAATACGGTTTTGCGTAAACTGATTGATAGTTAAATTCCAAATTCCAAAATTCAAAATTCAAAATTCAAACTCCAATACGCCTTAATTCGTCCTTCTGCGAGATAAACTTTATCTTTGCAGCCCATTTTTAAAAACCAGCGATTAATAAAACGGATGTTCTAACAAACATCATATAATAACATAACAAGAATAATGAACATAATAATTCCAATGGCAGGCAGAGGAAGCCGGCTACGCCCCCACACCATTACCGTGCCTAAACCCTTAATACCCGTTGCCGGCAAACCAATGGTACAACGTTTGGTAGAAGGATTAATGGATATGTGTACCGAAAAAGTTGAGAACATTGGTTTTGTAATTGGCGATTTTGGAAAGGCAGTAGAAACACAACTCAAAGCCATTGCTACAGAATTAGGCGCAACCGGTCATATCTTTTATCAAGACAAACCACTCGGCACCGCCCACGCCATTCTTTGTGCCGAACCACTCATTACCGGCAAAACCCTTGTTGCTTTTGCCGATACCTTGTTTGATGCAGATTATAAAATAGATGATGAACAAGATGGCGTAATTGTCGTACAAAAAGTAGAAGACCCTTCCGCTTTTGGCGTGGTGCAATTAGATGAACAAGGCTTCATTAATAACTTTGTAGAAAAACCCGAAACCTTTATTTCTGATTTAGCAATTATTGGTATTTACTATTTTAAAGATGGCGATTTTCTAAAAAGTGAAATGCAATATCTGCTTGATAACGATATAAAAGACAAAGGAGAATACCAACTAACCAACGCCCTCGAAAACATGAAACAAAAAGGCACTAAATTTTCTACCGGACAAGTGAATGAATGGTTAGATTGCGGCAACAAAAATGCCACCGTATATACCAATCAACGCGTGCTGGAGTTATTGCACAATCAAACAAGCACTCAAAACCCCGAAAATCAACAAAAAGCAGTAGCTTCGCTACAAAATGAAAACTCGGTAATTATTCAACCTTGTTTTATTGCCAACAATGTGCAACTAGTAAACGCCGTGGTCGGTCCGCACGTCTCAATAGGTGAAAGTTGCCTTATTGAAAATACGGTAATCAAAAATACCATTATTCAGGCAAATAGTACAATAAAAAACAAGGTGATAGAAAATTCGATGATAGGAAACAACGTTATAGTAGATGGAAAACCAACACAATTTAGTATTGGCGACTACACAATTTTAGAATCGTAAGCAGATGAACAGTATGATCAACATAAAAAAAACAAAAAGCAATCATAAATTAAGAAGCGAAGGCACAAGGCAATTTGGTAAGGGGTTACCCGCTATCCACTCAAATGTTGCAGCTATACCACAAGCCCATGCTTCAGGCAACATAACCGCTACTATCGGGGCTAGGCTTCTAAGTGCATCCCTATCTAAAACCCTTGGGCTTTTGTTACTCGTACTGTTTACGCTAAGCATTTGTTCAACCGATGCCCTCGCACAACGAAAAAAGAAAGACAAAAAGAAAAAGAAGAAAATCAAAACTGAGCAAGTAGAAAGCACTGCCGAAGCTGCCACAGACCAACCCGACGACCCTGAAATAGACCGCATTTTTATTGAAGCCTCTAAAAATAGAATTATTGGCGATTACAAAGGTGCCATGCAACAATACGAAATGGTGTTAGAAAAAGACCCGACCAACCATGCCGCTATGTATGAGTTGGGCAGATTATACTATGAAGAACGCAGCAACGAAAAAGCCTTGAAATTGGCGGAATCTGCCGTTAGTTTAGATCCTGAAAATAAATGGTACAATTTAATACTGGCAGAAATTTATAATGCCAATGGAAATTATAAAGAAGCTGCTAAGGTGTACGATCAACTCACTAAAAATGATCCGAACAATTTTGAATTTTGGAGTGAGTACAGTTATATGCTCTTAAAATCGGGTGATACCAAGGCAACTTTAGACCTACTAACCAAAATGGAAAGTCGCTTTGGTTTAGATGAAACCATTGCCAAGAAAAAGAAAGCACTGTACTTAAAAGAAAACCAACCCGAAAAAGCAGCAGAGGTTATTGAAAACCTCTTATTTATTTATCCTGAAAATACGGGCTATTATGCTTTGCTGGCAGATGTGTATGAACAAACCGGTCAACCCGAAAAAGCCATTGAAGTATATAACCGTTGGTTAGAAGATAGTCCCAACAATCCCTATGCCTTACTTGCATTAGCTGATTCGTATTTACAAGAAGGCAATGAAGAAAAATACAATGAATACATCAACCAAGCCTTTAACAATGATGGCTTAGATGTGGAATCTAAAATAAAAATATTGTTTCCTTTTGTAGAACATATTGGCAAAGATGAAAAAAAGACCAAACAAGCTTTTAATATGTTAGACTTGTTGGTTGAAAGTCATCCAGCATCTGCTAAGGTATATGCTGTAAAAGGTGAATTTCATAATCGCAACGACGATAAAGAATCTGCCTTAAAAGCCTATAAAAAATCAATTGAGTTAGATCAAAATTCGTTTAGCGTTTGGGAACAAATTTTATTTGTTGAATCGGGTTTAGAGCGTTTTGATGATGTAGTAAAAACTGCCAATGGAGCTATGGAAGTTTTTCCAAACCAAATTACCCCTTACTATTTTAAAGGGATTGCTCTATCAAGAAATAAAGCCTACGATGATGCCATTAAAACCTTAAAACAAGGTACCTTAATTGGCTCTAACAATCCTAATTTAGTAGCCCAAATGCATAGTTTATTGGCTGATGCTTATAATGCGAAAAAAGATTATAAAAAATCAGACGAAAGTTTTGAAGAGGCTTTAAAGATCAATCCAGAAAATGCAACGGCATTGAATAATTACAGTTACTATTTGTCTTTACGTACCGATCAATTAGAAAAGGCAGAAGAAATGGCTATCAAAGCGAACAAAATTGAGCCAGACAATGCCTCATTTCAAGATACCTACGGTTGGATACTATATAAACTACGCAAATATGACGAAGCAAAAAATTGGTTATTAAAATCATACAATAACGGTGGCGAAAATAATTCGACTATTTTAGATCATTTGGGCGATGTAGAATATCGTTTAGAAAATAAAACCAAAGCCCTAGAATATTGGAAACGGGCTTTAGAAGCCGGCAATGTAGATGATGAAGATAATCTAAAGAAAAAAATAACCGACGAAAAACTATACGAGTGATGAAATTATTAATCAATCAATTAATAGTTTTTAATTCAAATAATCAATAATTCAAAGCGTATCAAAGCAAGCCATCAAATAATTCCACTCTTTTTTTTAATCGTGCTGCTTGTCACTTCTTGCGGTAAAAGAAAAGTGCAAACCGAGAAAAAGATCAAAAAAAAATCTGCTAAATCTATTCAGAAAAAAGTGGAGAAATATGACTTTGATATTGAATGGTTTGCCGCTAAAGCCAAGGTGCGTTATACCGAACCCAATGGTTATTCGCAAAGTTTTAATGCGAATATTAAACTGCATAAAAACAATGCCATTTGGATTTCTATTGTACCGCTACTTGGCATAGAAATGGCGCGTATTTTAATTGAAGAAGACCGCGTACAGGTAATAGATAAAATTAACCGGAAATATTACGATTTAAATCAGGAATACGTTGGTCAAATGTTGGGTTACGAAGTTGATTTTGACATCTTACAAAAAGCCTTGTTGGGTCAGCGCTTTTACGAATTTAAAAAACCCAAAGCAGCCATTACCCAAAACAAATATTTTTTGGAAGATGTGGTAAAAAAAATAGTGAGTCGCTTATGGATTAACCCTTACGACTTTACTATTTACAAAATGCAATTGTACGATGAACGTGCCAGTAAACGCTTAGACGTACAACTTTCAGAATACGCTAATTTTAAAAAATTCTACTTCCCCAAAAAGCGAACGGTCGATATTTTTTCGCCTGAAAATTATCATATAGATATCACCTATTCTAAAATAAAATTTAACGAACCGCAAAACATCAGTTTTAGGGTTAGTAATAAGTATGAAAAAGTAGAGTAGATTTTTAGCAAGCCAAATAATTGCTCGTTACGGTTCGTTTATGGTTTTTATTATTGACATCCCTCAATTGTAGCTTCAAATTCTGCTCCAAGCACTACTTCAAAATCACTTTTCAATTCAATGTAATTATTTGCCTTAAAGCTTACTTGCTCGTTAAGCTGCACCACTCCGTTCGATTGAATAAATTGTGCCACTTGATAAATTTGTGACGCAACTATTGGATTGTTTTGCTGTATTAATGTAGGAGTGCAAATATTTTCTACCATTAATTGATTGAACACTTCTGAACAACCATTGCCATCAGTAATAGAAACCGAATAGTTTCCTGCTGAAATATTGTTTAAGTTTTGATTGCTTGTTCCGTTTGACCAATTGTAAGCATAAGCGGGCATACCGCCTGATGATAATACCTGAATAGAGCCACCGTTTGGATTAATTGAATTGGCATCATTTACAGTAAAAGAGGCATTAATTGGTAAGGGTTCATCAATTTGGAAACTATTGACGATTTCGCATCCGTAAAAATCATAAATAGTTAATGTATAAACTCCGGGTGATAAATTTTGTATTGTACTGGTTGTATCGCCCGTACTCCAACTATAGATAAACGGAGTGGTACCACCACTTACATTGGCTTCAATAAAACCATCGTTTGCTCCATAACAAGATACATCAACTTTTTGATGATTGGGAAGCATTGTGCTACAAAATTTATTTTCGGTACCGGGTGTAGTTTGTGCTGTTACTTGACTTGCCCATGCTGAAGGCTCGTGGTTGTTTTGAGTATGCTGAATTAATGCCAACGAATAACCCAAACCATCGGCATTTTGGTCCCAATCTATATTATCATTATATCTTACAGAATCAATCACTTCATTGGCAGGGTTGCTGAAAAATACCATTTCGCCATCGTTATTTAAACTGCCACAATGCCACTGAAAAACCTGATAGCCATTGCCGGTGTATAATGAAGCATCTTTAGCAATAACCACATACTCCCCTGGATTAATCACCGTATTTTCTGGAAAGGTAAACTCAACTCCATTATTAAATTGATACCCAAACAAAGGCTTAGCTTTATCATCGGGGTTGTATAGTTCAATAAATTCTTCAGCTTCACTTATACCCAAAGGGTTGTAATGTATTTCATTAATCACTACATCTAAGGCGGGTTCAAATATTGGGCTTAAGTTTGTGTTGCTATTAAATCCACTATAAAAGCTTTGTTGAAATTTTGTTGTGGTATTAGAAATTCCTTGCCACTCAACAAAGCGGTAACCTGGCTTAGGTACTGCATGAATCCAAAGTGGAACAGATTGATGATAAGTGGTGGAATAGTTTTCGGGTATTGTAAAAAAATTGGAGTTGGTAAGTACCCTGCCATTTGTAGTATTATCAAAATTGTAAGTAATTGTAATTCTACCAGACACATTCAATATATTATCAATCATATTTCTCCAATAGGGTGGTCTTGTAGTTATATAATCAACCGTTAAATTTTTATTGGCTTGAAAAGTAGGGTAATCCCAATTATCACTCCATTTTACGTGATTGAGCGGAACTTCCGATTGAATTTCATTATTAAAATTATCGGCAATTTGTTGCACTCTGTTAGGCTCCCAAACTGAATTGATATACGTATTGGTACGCTGTATAAATTCATACTTAAATTCATCACTCTTAAATAAAGCTCTTAAAATAGAAGTGGATTCTACATGCATTAATTGATTGGGGTTGTTAGAAACCAATAAATTATACAATACATCAGGGCTTTCAACTCCGTTTCTTCCTATCCATTCCATATCAAACATCATCCATCGCCACTTGCTGTTGGGCTCACCGGCTTTCCAAACTTTCAAATTATTAGCGGGCCAATCAAATTTATCATAAAATATAAATGGAATAATATAGTCAATAAAAGAATCCATATCAATTTGGGTTTTTACATATTCGTAGTTAGAGGTGATGTTCAAATTATTGTTTTCTATAAAATCAATCAAGTTATAATAAGGTGTTTTAGAGCCGCTCATCACTTTTTCATAAACCCAATAATAAACATTTGCACTGTCAACATTAGAAAAAGGATTTTTAACCATATCAATTGGAAGGTCTTTGTATTTTGGATGATAGGTTTCAACATAACCCGTATTCATTCTATCTCTAATAAAATACAAGCCCCAATAATAACCATTTAGGTATAACACAACCGGTCTTGTATGCTGTTGATCAATATCTAATTGCCCTTTAATATATTGTTGCACTAAGGCATCGTTGGTAAACTCAGCATCTGTATTGCTGCCGCCTGCTCTTAATTTAAAACCATCGTAAGTGTCTAAATCCGAATTTTCAAATAATTTATATTTTAATTTTGAGTTTCCATATGTTGATTTGAACCCAACATTAATCGCTTTCTTATCTTTATTTCTTGAACAACCACCAGAAATTTCTACTGCGGCAATTTCATTAAAACCAACTGTTCCGTCTTTTTCAAACAAAGTAATATGAGCTGGGTACTCAGTATCATTCCACCAATTAGCAGTGGTGTTACAGCCACCCAAAGTTCCATTAGTGCCTACTGTGTATATGCCTAAAGAATCATCAAAAAGAAAATCTTGATTAATAGAAATATTTACTATAGGTAAAGTATGATTAGTGTTAGTAAAGTAAACAGCCGAAACCACCTCGCTACTGGCAAAACCACTTTGCACTGCCATTGCTTTTATGGTTGTATTACTTTGTGAAATGATAATGGGGCTAGTGTAAACTGTACTATTTGTATCAGGGTCTGCTCCGTTAGTAGTGTAATAAATAGTTGCTCCATTGGTGGCAGATAATGCTACGGTTTGTGCACTGTTATAAACACCTGGCGCAACACTAAACACTGGTGGGTCTAATAAACCAAAATCGTTGTTGTTTGTATTGCCAGGAGAAGCTATCAGGCTTTTTATCAGATTGTTGCTTCCATCTGGCAATCGTTTAAAGGTTTGATTAGATGATAATGGTTGATAGGTTAAAGAGTCAACTATCGTTACACCATCTGGATTAACTAAAAAAACCGTTTCGCCCGAAGCACTCAGTTTAAAATTACTGTGATTGACTCCTTGTACTTCATCATTATCTGCCCAAAACAATAAATAGCCATTTGCTGCAATGGTTGTTGCATTGGCATTTGTTGCTGGTATTTGATATTTAGTTAAATCATTTATATCATCCGATAAAAAATAACCTGCTAAATTAATTGAGCTAGCCGAAGTATTGTATATTTCAATCCAATCGTCGTATTCTAAAAAATTATCTGCAATAGTTGTGTTGTTAGAAGCCTGTAATTCATTAATTACAAGCTGTGCATTAGAGTTGTGTGCTACAAATAAAAAAGCAAGCAACACCATTAAGTGTAATATTTTAGTATCAATTTTTAACCACATAAATATGTTTTGAATTTATTATAAATTATGTGGGATAAAGTATCGAATAATATAATCAGCTATTTAAGGTATACTGATTTTTTATTGTAAAGTTTCGACTTAGATTGAATATTTGGTCGCCGATAACCAAAATGATAAGTTAAGGATAAGTTGTTAAAGCTTATGGTGTAAGAAGATAGGAATGAAATTGCCGAATGTATAGAATAATAAAAAATAAATTTACCGTTTAATTTCACAATTTTCTATTGAAAACTTTGAGCTTGAAAAGCCCTGTTTTAGCCCTATTAAGAATACGTTTCTCGCTCCGGCTGTCAAAAAAATACGTTGTTATAATTGGTCAATTTTTTTCTCATCATGCTTAAACTTGTCAAAATATAGATAATTTTTTATTTTTTCTTCTTTTTTCGCCAAGGGGCATGCTTCTGCGTATCTCCTGCCATAATGCAACCGCAAAGTATCACCTCATCAATTACGGTACCCAAACCAAACTGCTCCATTTGCTGCCTAACAGTCTTTGCATTTTTATAGGCAGAAGGTAATTCGCTAATATCAATTTCACCTGAGAAAAAACGCACATCTAAACCGGCAGTTTCTTCATTGAAAATTTCTTCAAAAGTTTTTCCGACTTTCAATTTTTTATGTTGTGTTCTACTACGGATGCCGCCAAGTGGATTATATTACTATGGGGATATCGTTAAATGGTAGACTTAACAGATAAGAATTGATGCTCAAATATAGCAAACTTTCATTGAAAAAGCACCTCACGTTTGGTGGGATTAGTGCAATAATGTATATGCATCAATACTCTCATACGGTCGCACTGTGCATATACGAGACCGTTGGCTGAAATGAGAAAAAAAAGACAACAGTAGATAAAGAGTTCTTAATGAATGAAACTAATTCAGAAGGATGTGGAGAAAAGATAAATTTATGGACGGGTCTACTTCAAGCCCTTTTCAGTAAAGCCTACATAGAGATTGTACAAACTTTTAAACAGACCACTTATTGAGTTTTGTGATAAAAGTATTCCAATAAATGATCTTAATAGTGATTTTCTAAATAAACTGGAATACCTTTTACAGCAAGCGAAAGATACAGATGAAATACTTGCAACGCTAAACCAAGCCTTAACTAATTATTTTTATAATGGGTCAATTGATAAAGAATGTTTGCATTTTAATCAAATTATAAACTCATCAGACGCAACAAGTCTTGCTCAATTAAAAGCTAGTACCGGGATGAATTATAAATACCTGGAGCGGCGGTTTAAAAAATATATTGGCATTAACCCTAAAAAATATTTTAAGTTAAAACGGTATCTTTCTTTTTATGAAAGTTGGCTAAAGCACGATGATTACAATTATATTGATCTTGTTTATGAATATGATTTTTTTGATCAAAACCATTTAATTAAAGATTTTAAATCGGTGCTCAATCAATCGCCTAATCAGTTTAAAAAAACAAAGCAAAGCCAATTTTCGGAATACATCATTCATTTTAAATTAAATTTGATAAATAAATAAGTAATAGAAGGCTTGTACATCTTTATCTTCTTCTGGCATAGCCAGAGCCTCTGGCTATACTTCGTGTTTGCGCCTTACATCAATTAATTTTTATTACAATTTTGCCTTTTGCTCTACCTGTTGCAAGGTGTGCGAATGCTTCCATACTTTCGGCGAAAGGATACACTTTATCAATGATCGGTTTGATTTTCTCATCTTCAATCAATAGTTTAATTGCTCCTAAATGAGAACCATTCGGGTGCATGAAAATAAATTTATAAGTCGCCTCTTTATCTTTACTTAGTTGAGCTAATTCTTTCGGCAATTTGTAGTCAGCCATCCCGAACATTTTAGCACTTTCTTCATCTAAAGGGCCTACAACGCTCACCACTTTTCCGCCTTGCTTAATTACTTCAAAGGCTTCTAAAGCATAATTTTTTCCAAGCGTATCAAACACAATGTCAGCATTGCTAACCATGGTTTTATAGTCTTCTGTTTTGTAATCAATTACCCGGTCTGCTCCAAGTTCTTTAACCCATTTTACATTGTTGGTACTTGTGGTAGTGTACACATAAGCTCCTTTTGCTTTGGCATACTGAATAGCAAAACTACCTACCCCACCGGAACCTGCGTGAATCAAAATTTTGTCGTTTTCTTTTATTCCAACGTACTCTAGAGATTGTAAAGCAGTCAACCCTGCTAATGGAATACTTGCCGCTTCTTCGAAAGTGATATTTCCAGGTTTTTTGGATACTGCCGCATTATTTACCGCAACATATTCTGCAATAGTGCCCATTTGTTCTTGAGGTACTCTGGAATACACCAAGTCTCCAATTTCAAAATCACTTACCTCCGCTCCCATTTCAACTACAATTCCACTAACATCATAAGCGGAGGTGCTTGGAAGTGGAATGGGAAGCATGCTTTGCAAGTTTCCCAGGATAATACTTTTATCTATCGGATTAATGGCAGCAGCCTTCACTTCGATTAATACATCTTTTGCTTGCATGGTTGGTTTATTAACTTCATTAAAGACCAAGCTGTCTTTAATCTCACCATATTTTATGATCTGCAATGCTTTCATTTTTGTATCTATTATATTTTTACTTTAAAAATTGATACAAAAGTATGGCAAGTACTTTTAATAAAAATTGACCTATGGTAAGAAACTATTTTTTTGCTTTTTCAAGTCTGATACGGCTCAAGCTTTCTTGCGTAACACCTAAATAAGAGGCGATGTGATAATTGTGGGTATACTGCTCTATATCCGGGTATTGCTCTAAAAACAAATCATAGCACTCCGAAGCAGTTAATTGTAATTGATTTAAAATCCGCTTATGCAAACTAACCATATGGCGTTCTAAATTTTTTCGTTGAAAAGGTTCAAATTCTGGGAATAGCGCATGTATTCCATCCAATTCTTTAGCATTAAACTCAATAACGGTTGATTCTTTAAGACATTCTACGGTGAGGCTTGCGGATTCATTAGTATGAATAGCAATATAATCGCTTATCCACCAATTTTTAATAGCAAATTGCAAGGTATACTCTTTTCCGTTTTTGTCGATACAGTAGGATCTTAAACATCCGCCCGTCACAAAATATATTTTGTTAACATTTTGTCCTTGTCGGATTAAGACCGCTCCTTTAGCAAAGGTTTTTTTATTGGAAATAGAAAAAAGGTGTTCTTCTGCTTCCTGACTTAGGTTTATGCTCCCTTTTATTTTTTCGATTAGTTCTTTCAAGTTTTTAAGGTATGATTAATTATTTACAATGGAAAGTTATGATGAGTGAAGATTAGTATGTACTAATTTTTTTGCTTGCAAATAGCCGCTGCTATTATTGGGACTTGTTTATATGAATTGTTATTTATTTTTCAGTTCCTCAATTTCTTTTTCTGTTAGTCCTGTTTATGTTCTACAAGTTGAAAAGACTTGCGGTAGATTTATAAGTAAAGCGAAACAAATAACTTGTACCATTTGACTTTGATACTTTCCGATCTACTTCATAAAAAATACTCAACGTAGGGTTTTCACTATGTTTGCGTTTTTTCTTCGTATATCAGAAAATCTCTTTATCAAATTTGGCACAACTTATACCAATTTGAGTGTAAAAAGTGACAAAAAAATTTTGAATTTATTTTGGTGAGATTCAAACGCAGACATAGCCAGCGGCTAAGGCGAGTATTTTTAACGAAAATATCACCAACAATAAAACAAAATTTGTGTTACATTTTATGGTCAATTTGGTATTATTCATTTCAATTTATTAATTCTTTAATTGTGCATTACAACAGAAAATAAAATCAGGAAAAATTTTAAGCACAAATAGTTTCTTATCATACATCAATTTTTTTTCAAATATCCTATCGTAATCTTGCAGAAACATTTTAAAATATAATTATGATAAAGAAATTAATTACAACAACTTTTGCAGTCACTTTACTTTTTACATGCTTGTTTGCTCAGGAAAAAGAAACCACAACGGAAAAACCAGCATTAAGTATTAGTCCAATATTAGAAAAAGATGGCTCATACAGCCCTTCGGAACAAGCCTTGGCATTGGCAACATCTGATTACACTGACTATGAAAATATTGCCTACGACAAATACAAAGGGGATAAAACTAAAATTCTGGTAATATTTACGGAGCATAAAAATATGATTATGCAAAACGGAAAAATGTTTTCTACCGGTAACCATCCTGTGGAAGCATTATTGCCTATGTTGCATTTAAGAAATGCAGGCTTTGATTTCGAAATTGCAACGCCAACCGGAAGACCGGTAGCATTTGAAATGTGGGCTATGCCAAAAAAGGATGAAAATGTAATGGGCATTTATAAGGCGTACAAAGCTCAATTCGAAAAGCCAATAAGCCTTCAGGAGTTTGTGGATAATTCTTTGAATACATTACCTGATTATGGTGCTGTATTTATACCGGGTGGACATGGTGCTATGATTGGAATTCCTCAAAATCAAAACGTTGGAAAGGTGCTTAAAAGCACTCATGAAAACAGCATTTTCACAATTACTTTATGTCATGGGCCAGGCGCATTATTAGCCACTGCGCTTGATGGAGGCGACTTTTTGTATAAAGGGTATAAAATGACCGTTTTTCCAGATGCAGTAGATAAACAAACGCCAAGTTTTGGTTATTTACCGGGCGAAATGCCTTGGAGGTTAGGAGAAGAATTAACCAATTTAGGCGCGGTAATTACCAATACCGAAATGGACGCTTCTTGCATAAGAGATAGAGAATTAATTACAGGGGCAAGTCCGTTAGCAGGAAATGCTTTAGGGAAGTTAGCGGCAACTACTTTATTGAAAGAATTGAAATAATTATTTAGAACAGTTAGAAAAAATGGATGTTTGGTTAACTTGCTGAACATCCTTTTTCTACCCAATCAGGGTCTCTCAAAGAGGACTCTGATGCGCTCGCTATATAAACCCAAGAACATCGGCAACGGTGCAAGATAAGAAACTTGTGTTGAAGTTATACCTCTGAGTCCTCTGCGAGAAACTCTAAGGGAGAGGGAAAAAGACTTGCTTGAAGGTTTTGTTATGGCAATCACATAAAAATTTTCTCAAGAATAAACCAACCTTCAATTACCTTTATAGATTATAAAGAAAATAAATTGGATTTTTATAATAAAGCAATATTTTTTGATAGACCAATGAAAACCCAGATGTAGTCAAACTAAAACTGGAATAGTTCCAGCGGAACGATATCTTGGTAGAATAAACAGACAGCGAAAGCAAAGCTCCAGAGGAGCGATACTTAATTAAATGGGTAATCGAAATAATGCATGATCTATATAAAGAAGGTATCGCTCCTCTGGAGCTATCAAACTACTTTTAACATTTTTGCTACCCAAATTTTACTCCGCCGGAGTAAGGCAAGCGTAAAAATTACAGCTACTAAAAATTTGAAATTGACTGGTAAAAAACATAAAGAGGGAACATTAGTTTCGTGTTTTTATGCGATTGCCATACATAAAGGTTATGTTCTACAAGTTGAAAAGACTTGCGGTAGATTTATAAGTAAAGCGAAAGTAGCTATTTCTATTCTTCAGTTAATAATTTATCAACGGCATAGTATCCAGAAAGTATCGCTCCGGGCACGCCCATTTGTTGATAGGTGTCGTTAATTTCGCCAGCAAAATAAATCTTTCTATCGAGTGATTTATTTAGACTTTTAAGGTCAGATTTTTTTTGTTGAAATGCTTTGGTCCAAGTACCCATAGTAAATTGATGTTGCCCCCAGTTTTCTAAAACATATTCGCCAGTAAAAGTCTCAGAAGCTTTGCCATTAAAAATATCATCAAGCTCAGCTATAGCCGAGTTAACTATTTCTTCTTCGGATTCAAATTTATAATATTCTTCAGCACTGCCGCCAACGGCTAAAAGTCCAAGTATATTGGTTTGTGCTTCTTTTTTAAAAGCAATATCATAATAAACTTTTTCTCCAGATTTGACCTTGCAGTTGATTGCATCGGGATAAAATTTATCAGTAAACTTCATTATCAATTTAAAACCTGGGAGAAATTCAATAGCATTAATTGCTTTTTTCTTTTCGTGGTTTAAATCAGGTATAAATGTGATATAATTTGATTTCAAGACACCAATAGAGACGGTAACCAATACTTTATCGGCAGTGTAAACTTCACCATTCTTTGTTTTCACAAACACTTTTTCACCTGCATAATTAATTTCTGTAACGGGTGAATTGAATTGAATTTTATGCTTAACGGCTACGGCAATGTTCTCGTTGACAAAGTCATACCAAGTGGAGTTTTTGAATTTGGATTCGGGCATAAACTTGTACATAAAATTATTTTGAAATTGGGAGACTTCTTTATACTTCGCCCCATCCCAAGTGTAGGTTTCTTCCAAATGATAAGGTATTAATTCTTCTTCTATTTCGTCACCTTTTTTGCCTTTTAATTTATTGAGTACAATAGGCGCACTATGTATCCACTCCGCTCCTATGTCAATAGGAAAATCAGCCAGGCTTGTGTCTTTTTTCAGTCTTCCGCCATACCGGTTAGTTGCTTCAAGAATCAGATAGTCAATATTATTTTGCTCCAATACTTTTGCAGCAGCTAAGCCAGCCGCTCCTGCACCCACAATGATTACTTTTCCTTTGTAATTATAGCTTTTATTTAGCGCTGTTTCGTTTGGGAGTTTATCGTAAGCTCGCGCTGCCCATTTGAAGCAGCCGGTAAGAATTAAACTTAAAAAACACAAAACTATAATTAATGATTTATTGCCCATTTTCATACTTAGATATTTGACATGATTTTTCAGCCCGTAAAATTAAGGCGTTTGAAGCTGAATTCATTTGACAAATGTCACAAAACTATTTTTGCGCTCTAATTCTGCTCACGGAAACAGCGGCTGAGCCATTGTGATAAGCTGCATCAAAGTAATGTTTAGAAATGTCAATACCGATAAAAAACTTTTTTTTCATACTTTTAAATTATTTAATTAAAAAAATTAAGATTTACACTATGTCCTTTAATAGGCCTTATTTCCTAAA
>CALHDG010000199.1 GCA_938023075.1 uncultured Chitinophagales bacterium | reverse complement strand
AAAACGGTTTTGAAAGTCGGTATGTTTCATTAAAAACAAATCTAAATCGCCATCTAAATCATAGTCAATTGAAGTAATTTGTGAACTCAAACTGTTGTTTAATAAACCATATTTTTTGGCTGATTCGGTAAAGGTGTTGTTTTGATTATTGATAAAAAGTTGGTCTGCAGGATTCGGGTATTTCGCTAACATGCCACCATTTGCCACATAAATATCCAACCAACCATCGTTATTGATATCTAAAAAAGTGGCACTGTTGCTCCAATCTTTTTTGTTTAATAAGCCGCTGCTTTCCGTAATATCTTCAAATTGAAAATTGCCTTTATTGAGGTATAAACGGTTAGAAACCAAATTGCCGGTAAAAAAAATGTCGGGTAAATCATCGTTATTAATGTCGGCAATGGAAACGCCACCTCCATTATAAAAGTACTCAAATTGAATTACATTGATGTCATCAGTATCTTCATTTATGTTGATAAAATTTATTTTTGTATGATTTTCAGTAGCCTTTTTAAAAATCTGTTTGTATAAGCTTTGAGTTTCCTGCGTATTTTTTATACTTTCTTCTTCCTCTATACAAGAAGCTAGGAGAAAAAATACAATAAAGCAGATTGAAGTTATTAGCTCACTTATTTTATAATGAAATAACATATGTGCTCATTTTTGCAATAAATATCCTTTTTAAGAAGCATTATTGTTTGTAAAAATGTTGGAAAATAACAAAATCTAAAAAAAAGATAATATTTGTTTGTAAATCTACCATGTTTCTTTATTTTTATTTTTTTTAAAGTACAAATAAAAAAATTAAATAATTTTATTATAAATAATATTTCATTATGAAAGAAAAAAAAATAGTCTATTTATTAGCTATTGTTGTTGTTTGTTTAATAGCCTTTACCACCGAAAGTAAGGCTCAAAACGATGCACAAGTTGCTAAAGACAAAATGACATTAGCTGATAGTTGGGATGATGTTATTCGAACTGTAGATACAACCCCTACTATAACTACGAATCAAGTTACAGTTTCTACGCAAGCTACCCCTTTAAATCGTCCAAATACGAGGGATAATGTAGAAATTACTCAATTACCAAATACTTTTACTGCGAACGTAAAAAAGGCAAATAAACCACCTATGAAACCAAATGTTACCACCAATGTTAGTATTAATCAACAGGCTATTGAAAATGTTAAAGCCAATGCAGCTTTAAATAGGGTTATACCCACTCAACAGGAAATACGTAACTTAATATTGGAGAAAAAATCTGGCAACTAATAAAAACTAGTTATTATGAAAATAAAGAAATACATAAAAGATAAGATAGTTGATAATAAAAGTGCAAAGTTACTTTCTTACGGTGCTTTAGCAGCGGCGTTCTTAGCAAATACACCAGAAACTGCTGCTCAATGTGCAGGTGAAACAGCCGCCCCAGGTGCGCCGGTAGGTTTAGATATTGACGGTGACGGTACGGATGATGTTCAAATTTTTGGGGGATCCTTCATTTCCACCTTAGGTACTGGATCCACTATGATTCCTATAGGTACTATACCGGTTGGTACAGCACCTGTTGCGTATGCGTATGCTCAAGCGTCTATTCCTTCGCAAGCTTTTACGGCAATTCCATATTACGGTTGCTCATTGTTTGCCCTTTCTGATGGTGCTGGAGGTACTGTTGTATTTGCAGGTGGCTCAATGCTAACGATAGGTCCTCTTGTAACTTCAGCCACTGCTGCGGCAAGTGCTATGATTAGTTATGTTAGTGCTTTTACTAATGTTTATTATGCCACTTATGCTGTAGTTAATTATTGTTTTGTTACTGGTTTGGGTTCAAACCAAATTGTTGGTCTATCGGCAACTGGTACTGGTGTATGCGGTGTTATTGACTCTGCACCAGGCGTAACAGGTGTCGGTACTTCGTCATTTGTTGGTTCAAATTATGCTATAGTAAGTGCCTACGCTATACAGGCTGTTGGTGGTGTTCGGTATGATTTCCCTACAACTACTGTTACAGCTATGGCTACCGCCTCTACTGTTGTTAGTGGTATAACTTGTTCTACTAGTACTGCCAGTGTTTATGGTGGTTATTTTGTTGCCGGACCATATTTAACACTAAGTGCAATGGCTACTGCGTCTGTTCCTCCTCAACCTGATGCAACCCTTCCAGGTCCTTATTTATTAGCAGGACCTTACTATGGTTCAAGTGTACTTGCTACAGGTGGAACTAATCCGATAACTGCTGTTGCAGTTCAATTTGAATCCGGTGGCGAAACTTTCAATGGTTGGGTTACTTTAACTTGCAATGGAGATGGTACAATTACTTGTTCTGGTAGTGGCTATCAACAATGTTCAATTGAAACTGCAATTGCAGAAGCAACTGCGGCTGACAGTTGCATTAGCGTTGGAGAAGCAACCAATGAAAGTGCCGCATGTGGTGGTGTTGAACCACCACCTACAACTGATATTCCAACTTTAAGCCAGTGGGGTTTAATTACTTTAATGTTGGCTTTAATGAGTTATGGTGCTGTTGCAATGAGCAATTTTGGTGAATTGGCTACTCTTTTCAAAAGAAGAGAAGAGGAAGAGTTAGTTTAATATCAAACTGCTTAAAATATAAATGAAAGAGAGATAAGTAAATGTATCTCTCTTTTTTATTTTTGGTAATATACTTTATCAAAAAGTATCTTTTTATTGTATAAAGAATCACCTAAAGCTATTTTTAAGTTTTTTGCGTTCTGCTCTTTTAATGCTTTAGTAGCCGCAATATTGTTGCGGTTTTTTGCAAGCTTCTTGTTGAAGTTTCTGTTAATTCTATGTACTTCATTTATCTGTTTTAAACTTAAACCTAAATCTGCAGTAAGTTTTCTAAAATAAATAGGCAATGTTTCTATTTCTTCTGAAGTAGGCATTTGATTTACATACTGCTCATCAAAACCCGCCTTCTTGGCATACAATTGCTCGCCCAAAACCACTTCAATACTCCGTTCTTTTTCTCTTTTGTATTCTGCGAGTGTGGCGGTGTCGTTGTTGGCTATGGCTTGGGCTTCTTTGGGGCGGTACTTGGTGTATATGTAAGATAGTGCTTTGTACTGCTTTTCCTGCAACCTAAAATCGTGGGTCATTTTTTTTAGATATTGCTCAATAGAGTCTTCAAACGATAGCTTTGGTGCTTGGTTTTTGTTGCCTGGTGTGGCATAGCCTAAGCGTTCTGCTTTTATTCTTTCCAACTCTTCAAAGTCCGGCTCATTAATAATATAATCGGTGGTTTGCCGGTTGGTTGGCTTCGTATCTGGCGCACATGCACCACAAACGAGTAGTAGACTGCCTATAATAACACTTTGTTTCATAATAGTCATGTATTTATCCAAATGTAATAATTGTTCATAAATGTTTGGTAAGAAATTGAGCAGTAAAGTGAAATTGTATATTACACAATAATGTTCTATTTTCGCGTTTTATTTTAACTTAGATATTAAGTATTTTATAAAAATAAAATTTGATTAATGAATAGATTGATTTTAGTACTAATTGGTAGTTTAAGTATTTGTTTATTGAATTCGTGTAAAGAAAACGTTTCAGAAAAGTATGATTACCATATACACGTTCATAAACCTGATGCGGAAGACAAAAAAATGGGTGAGTCCATGCATATCCATGTAGATTTTGAAAGTAAAACTGGTGAAGAGGTGCATCATGTTAATGTGCGTATTTTTAATAAAGAAACTAACGAAGAAGTGTATAATAAACCTGTGGACAGTCATTTAGACCATTCAGGCAATTCGGCGAAACACGAACATCACGACGATTTTGAGTTAAGTGCCACCAATAAAATTACCGGACATAGTAATTACATTTTAGAAGCTAAAGTTTGGGGACACGATGCCGGCGAAGCAGAAGTAATCAAAACGCTGGAATTTCACGTTCATCCGGAATAGATAGATTGGAACAATAGTTGAAATAATATAACTTATTACTAAGCCTGGATGGTATAGTTCAGGCTTTTTTTATTAACTTAAGTTTCGGTAGTAAAATAATTGCTATTCCAATAGAACCTGTTCCATTGTGTCAACAAAAGCTTAACCACTTTACAACAACAAGTGAACAGGTTCACTTGTATGATTTTATGCTTTATATGTTGAATTAAGTTTACTTAAGCCTATTGAGTACTTCAATTTCCATAAATAATTTATATTCAAGTTATTATGAAATAAATACTACTGCCTAAACTTAAGTTATTAATAGAGAAAAGGTTAAGCTAAAATCGCTAATTTTAACCTGCTGTTTTATTAAAATAAAAATATGATTAGAAAGTGGGTGCTAAAAGCGATTGTACAAAAATCAATATCCTTTTTACCGTATAAAAATAACATTAATTATTTTTTTCAAAAATATGTTACGAAAGGTATTGAGCTAACCGATTTGCGCTTCAACAACAAAATAAGTTCTGCCAAAGCGCACCTAACTTATTTGCAACAACATACAACCATAAACCAGGTTAGGTGTTTAGAGTTGGGTACAGGTTGGTATCCGATAGTACCACTTTATTTTTATTTGAATGGGGTTCAACAAATTTATACGATTGATTTAAATGCACATCTGAGCAAAAAATTTTTACTTATAGCCATCAAAAAATATTTTGAATGGGATGCAAGTGGTCAGTTAACAGCATTTATACCTCAAAAAAACGAGCAACGTTGGCAACAACTGCAATTGGTTTATAAAAACCAACACGAACACAGCTTAGAAACGCTATTGTCAAACTTGCATATTGAATCCATTATTGGAGATGCCCGCCACATCAACTTACCTAAACAGTCTGTAGATTTTGTCTGTTCTAACAATACCTTCGAGCATATCTATCAAGAAGTTTTAAAGGGAATTTTGTTAGAATTTAAACGATTGCTAAAACCAGCAGGCTATATGAGTCACTTAATTGATATGAGTGATCACTTTGCTCATCTTGACCGGGGTATATCAATGTACAATTTTTTGAAATTTACAGAAAAACAGTGGAGATGGATTGACAATTCGATTCAACCGCAAAACCGTTTGCGGTTCCATCAGTATCAGCAAATGTATCATCAATTAAACATTCCGTTTGAAACAGGTTTAGAAAGAATGGGAGATACCGATGCATTGTTGAACTTAGATATAAAAAAACCGTTTTGTACTTTTTCTAAAGAACAACTGGCAATTATTCACGGCTATCTGTTTACCAATTTACAACAAGACCCTACTTTACAACAAGACGAGTCTATTTATAAACAACCAAATGCTGCCCAACCCGAATAATATGGCTACTCAAGCCATTCCAACGTTTTAAATCACCAATAGTTACGCCATATTTTTTTGAGATGACATCTAAATTTTCGCCTGCTCTTACTTTGTGTTTAAACTCGCCGGATAAATTGCCAGAACCATATTCTGGTGCAGCTTTGCTTTTGGGCTGCGCTTTGTACATATGTTCATCGCGGTAATTGAGCACGTTTTCTAATTTTGAGTAGGGAATGTTAAATACAAAAGTTGGATTCGGTTGAGGCGTTTCGCTGGTTTTTAAAATAGGATTTAACAAGCGGATGTGATCTTTTTTAATACCACAATATTTAACCAAATCGTTGGTATTTATTTTTTGGTGTAGATGAATAGTGTCAATTTTTTGTAAGTCGTAATCTAATTCTTTTGGCTTTAGGTTATACGCTTGGTAATTGTTGAGTACATATACCATGGCAATAAATTTAGGAATATATCTTCTGGTTTCGCGGGGCAAATATTTTTTAATGGACCAAAAATCGCGACTGCCATCTTTTGAACGGCGCAGGGCTTTGCGAACATTGCCTGGTCCACAATTGTAGGCACACATAGATAAAAACCAATCGCCAAACTCCGTGTACATTTTATTTAAATATTTAGCAGCTGCTCTTGTTGCTTTTTTAGGATCGCGTGCTTCATCAATAACACTGTTGTTTTTTAAACCGTAATGAAACGCGGTTTCCGGTATAAATTGCCATAAACCTTTAGCTCCCATTGGTGAGGTAGCTTTTGGATTTAAACCACTTTCAATAACCGACAAATATTTCATTTCAACCGGAATGCCGTATTGGTCAAACACCTTTTCATACAACGGAAAATACATTTGGGTTCTGCCCAATACATCTTCTAACCAACGGCGGTTTACCTTACTTTGTGTAAATTCTTTAATTGCCAACTTCACATCATCGTTAAACACCAAGGGTAAAATGCTATTGAAATTTTCAATTTTTTCTTTTACAAATTCATCGGGTTGATGTGGAATTTCCCAAGTATTAAAATAAAAATGATCTTGATGTTCGCCAATTTCTACCTCTCTTTCTTTTCCGCTCGACTCATCAATGCTGATGGGGTCTTTCAAAGTTTCATAAACCATAGTGGAATAATTAATTTGAGCAGGTATAGGTTGTATATAATATAAGGTGTCAATGTACAATTGCCCTCGCTCATTTTTGATTGATGTTAGCTTAACTTTTTTTTCTTTCGTTCCTTTTTTAGTTTTAGTAATGGCTTGTTTTTCGGATTTTGTCTTTTTAGCGTTTGCTTCTTTTGCAATTTGTTTGTTGAGTTTTGTTTTTGGGATTTTGTTTTTTGAAGTTTGCTTTTTGGGGTTTGTTTTTAGGAGTTTCCTATTTGGAGGTTGCTTTTCGGAATCTGTATTTTTAGAATTTGTTTTTTGTAGAGTAGCTTTGTTTTTGTTAAAAAAACCTTTTATCGCTTCAACCATGGTTTTAACAGGCTCTGGTTCTGTTGCCACGTTTTTTTGTGTTAGCTCAGCCGGTTTTTTCTCCTGGTTTTGAGCAAATCCAGCAGCTATGCTCATGAAAAGCACTAAACCTGATAGTACAAATAAGTAAACATTTTTCTTCATATCGAAACAGTAACGCAGTAGTGCACAATTAATTTTACGTAAATTCATCTATATATAATATTCAATCGACAAGTATATTGACTTTAATCAGTAGAAATAAAGTAACTTTTTACGAAGGAGCGAACTTAAAAGAATAGCCCCGACAGTAGCGGTTATGCCGTTCACATAGTGACGGCATTTGAGCGGATGGCGGGACCCAAAGTGACCACCATAATTGCTCTTTCGCTTCAAAAAAAATTACTTATTATTAAGGAATGAGAAAAAAATAGATTTAATATCTGACTTTGTTAAAGTTGGAAAATTTATTTTATCCGCATTTCTAATTAACTGATGATTATTGATATTGATTGAACAAATATTTTGAAAAAGCTATTAAATTGGCTTCTTGAAATTTATTGGCAATCAATTGAAGCCCACAAGGTAAGTTATTTTTAGGGTGAATAAAAATTGGTAGACTAATTGCTGGAATGCCGCCCGCCAAATTTGCTTGAACAGTAAAAATATCAGACAAATACAGCTCTAATGGATTGGTAATTTTATAACCAATAGGAAAAGCTACCCCAACCGTGGTTGGACTAATAATAAAGTCGTGCTCTTCAAATATTTTTTGGGTTGTCTCATCTATTAATCTGCGGACTTTTTGGGCTTTGGTATAATAGGCATCATAGTTTTCAGAGCTCAACACAAAGGTGCCCAGCATTATTCGTTTTTGTACTTCTTTACCAAAGGCTTCCGATCTTGATTTAACATAAGTTTCATCTAAGTTTTTAGCATTGGGCGACCGATAGCCGTAATGAATACCATCGTAGCGGGCTAAATTGCTAGAGGCTTCGGCAGTGGTAAGGATATAATAAGTGGCAACTATCTGATTTAAATAAGGAAATGAAACTTCCTTAATTATGTGCCCTGCAGCCTTTAACTTGTCTAAGCTTTGCAAAAATTGGGCTTTGATTTCCATATCAATTACCTCACTTTCAATCACCTCTTTAAATACGGCTATTTTTTTTGGCGAATAGTCTTCTTTTAAGTTAGATAAATTAAGTTCCTCCACATCCGCAAGGGTGCTGTCGAAGTCATCTTGTCCTGCAATAATTTCGGTAACTAAAGCAGCATCGTCAATATGATTTGCCATTACCCCAATTTGATCGAACGAAGAGGCATAAGCAATTAAGCCGTGTCTTGACACTCTTCCATAAGTTGGTTTAATACCGATTACGCCACAATAGCTGGCGGGCATCCTTACCGAACCGCCCGTATCTGACCCCAACGAAACATGGCATAAGCCTGCCTGCACCGCAACAGCAGAACCACCTGAAGAACCGCCTGAAACCCGGCTTTCATCAGCGGCATTTTTTGCTGGACCAAAAGCTGAATTTTCACCTGTAGAACCCATCGCAAATTCGTCGCAATTTAAACGACCGATGATGATGGCATCTTCATCTAATAATTTTTGTACGGCAGTTGCATTATAAATGGATTTAAAATTGGCTAACATGGTAGAACCGGCGGTAGTTGTTTTACCTTTGTAACATAATACATCTTTAATACCCACTACTACTCCAAACAACTTGCCTAATGTTTTACCGGCTTGCAATTGCTCATCTTGTTGTTTGGCTTGTGCTAATGCATCTTCTTCAAATACTTCGAGAAAAGCATTTAAAGATGATCTACTTTCAATTGATTTGATAAAATATTGAACGACTTCTACTACAGACCGCTTCCCTGAAAGCACTTCAGCCTGTATTTCAGCAATTGATAATTCCAGAATACTGTATTATTTTTATAATGAAGTTCTATTTTTAACGGATGTTTATAGCTGCGTTAATTTACCTTTTCAGCCGCATTTTCATTGCTTGCCGGTTCTCTCATCCCTTCTTCTAATTCTTTGGTAATGGAGTCTTTTGCCGTATTAAACTCTCTAATACCTTTACCCAAACCTCGCATCAATTCGGGTATTTTTTTACCCCCGAATAATAATAAAACTACTACTAAAATTATCAGCCATTCAGAACCGCCTGGTATGCCTATAAATGCTAACATATTGTTCTTATTTTTGTGTAAAAATACATGATCTCTTTGAGTTGTGTATGATCTTAGCCTAAAAAGTAACAATTTTAAACAATAAACATGGCTAAAGAGACCAATAACAGGGGTTTTTGAATTGATGTTTGATGGATTAGGAGTGCTTTCCTGCTTCCCAACCTGATTTATTTAAATACTTTTTTCCTGCTTTTGAGGGTTCACTTTCTAATTGAGTTGCAAAGCTGTCATTCCACCGATTTAAAAAACCAAATAAAGCAACAATGGCTCCTAATTCAATAATTTGAGCTTCACTAAAATGTTGTTTCAGCGTTTTAAAATGTTGATTAGTTACGGCATTGGGTGTGCTGCCGGCTGCGAAGGCAAAATGCAAAGCTGCTTTTTCTTTGGCATCAAAATGCGGGCTGTTTTCAAAATTCCAAACGGCTTCCATTTTCTCTTTAGAAACCCCGTTTTTGGCTGCTACGTGGATAGTATGTGCCTGACAATAGCGGCAACCGGCTGCATTGCTGGTAACATGCGACACTAAATTTTTTAAATATAAGGGCAATCGATCTTTCCGTTTTATAAACCGGAGCGACCAAAACATATTTTTAATATTTAACCAAAATGCCATAAATGGATTCACTTTTTTAGGGTTACCAATTAATATACCTGTTAATAATGAAAAGTTGGCAAGAATTGCTGGTTCTATTGCCATCGTTTTTAATGAATTGGGTACAAAGCCCATATTATTTTTAACGGAGTCTAACAGAAATTGTACTGATTTTAATTGCTGATCACTGGCAGAAGCTATGGTTTCCATTGTTTTTTGTTTGGTTTCAAAATTAACAAGTTTATTAACTTCATGTTTGTTTATTGTTTTATTTTACGAAGAACCGAAGTTTGCAAACTAGCCCCGATTGCAGCGGTTATGCTATTTTGCAGCGCAGATTCTGAAGCATAGCAATAGCATTTGAGCGGAAAGCGGGACCTAAGTTCTTATAATGCTTCAAAGTTTCGCTTCAAAAAAATGAGATTGACTAGTTTTTTTTGTTTAGATAAAGAATAATTCAAAAATAACTGTCCATTTTTACCTTTGAGATTTTCCGATCTATTTTATTAAAAATACTCGTCTTAGCATCACTAAGCCTGCGTTTTTTAACGTGTATATCAAAAAATCTCTTTGCTAAAATTTGAACATTTATTTTTTCATCATTCCTAACTTGTCTAAATCTATCATAATTTTAAACTACTTTCGCGGCGTTGAATCTATTTTTTATATGGACATAAAGTCGTTTTTATTTTTGTTGATCGTTGTTAGTTCAATAAGCCTTAAGGCACAGCCCGAAAAGTATTATGGAGGCACCAATGGTGAAAAATTGGACTGGGCATTGTATTTTTTAAATCATCATTATGTAGATTCTGTTAACAGCACACACCTTACAGAAGTAGCCATTAAAAGTATGATGAAAACCTTAGACCCTTGGTCGCGCTACCAAACGGCTAAGGAGGTGGAAGATTTGCATAATGCCTACAGCGGTTACAGCGATGCTGCCTATGGGTTTAATTATTTTTGGATAGGAGATAGTTTAATGATTGTTTATTTAAACAAGGGTGGACCTGCCGATATTGCCGGACTGCAAGTGAACGACCGTATTGTGCGTGTTAATGAAACGCCTGCCAATCTAACGAATTATGCTTCGGTAAAAATGCAACTTCATAATGAAGATAGTATACTTCAATTGACGATTAACAGGCCCAATGAATTTACTAAACCCTTTACGCTAAAAAAAGCCAAGCTCCCTTTGCTTAGTGTAGATGCTGCTTATATGGACAATACAAAAACGGCTTACGTAAAAATCAGCAGTTTTAATGATAAAACGGGCACTGAATTTATTAATGCGGTCAAGCCGCTGTTGCAGCAAGGTATGCAAAATATTATGATTGATTTAAGAGGCAATTATGGTGGATCGGTTACGGGTGCTATTGCGCTTTGTGATGAATTTTTACCTGCGGGAAAAGTGATCAGTTATTCTAAAGGAATTAATTTAGACCGTTATGATTATCTATCGACAGATAACTATTTGATGAAAGATATTTCCTTAACTATTTTAATTGATGAGCTGAGTATGTCTGCCTCTGAAATGTTTGCCGGTGCCATGCAAGATTACGACCGCGCCCTAATTATCGGTAAAGAAAGTTATGGTAAAGGCTTAATTCAACGTTCTTATTATTTTAACGATAGCTCGGCTGTTCGTTTTACCGTTGGAAAATATTATACCCCAACCGGCAGATATTTCGATCAGATGGCTTATGAAAATAAAGGCTTTACTAAATTGATCTGGAATGAATCCATTGAGGAGGAGTATACAATTAACATGCAGGTGCCCGATAGTTTGATGCATACTACTTTAAGTAAAAGAAAAATTGTAGCTTCTCCTAAAGGTATTGTACCCGATATTTATATAGATGCCAAAGCCGCCAATACTAAAGAATTGATGCTGTTAAAAGGACAACATTTGTTAAGTACTTTTGCTTATCATTATATGTTTAACAACCGGCAGCCATTGTCTAAAAAATATTCAAGTGTAGAGAGCTTTGAAGCAGATAACACTTTAGAAGCCACTTTAAAACAACAACTGTGGGAGTTCATTCAACAAGAAGTAAAAGAGAAACAGTTTGACTTCCGCTTAGTTCCTGCAAGCATTACTGATGATATTATTACGGAAACGAAAGCCTTTATTGCGAACCAACTTTGGGGCAATGCTGCATATTATTATATGATGAATACCCGAGATCCATTAATCCATAGAAGTAAAATGGCTTTTACCGATGGTTCTTTTGGGAAGCTTAAGCTGTATTTTCAATAGATTGTCTATTATATTTAAAATAGCTTTGATGAAATTCTTTAACACTCAACACTTTGTATTTTGGATTGTTGGATAGTTTTCGTTTGAGTCTATTTTCTGATTGAGAAGATAATGTATCATTTATCACTAATAAATATTTTCTAAAAATTGGAATTTCTCTGCTTAACAAAGCAATGGAGTGATTTACCTTATCGTCTAAATCCTTAGCATCTACGTTTATGTTATTTCTACTTTTTAAATTCAACTTCAATTCTGTAAGAACAGTTTTAGGTTTAGAAGCTCGTTCGTTTTTTAATAATTTAGTAACACAAAAAGACAGATCAACCGTTTTTCTTTTCGATCTTTTCTCATTTGAAGCTTTTGTTTTTTCTACCTCATCCAAATTCAATGCCACTTCATTTTTGAAAGGTTCCGTTTTAACTCCTTCTTTAAACAGTATTTCATTTATGCTTTGAAGATGTTTGGTATACACTTTGGCTAAAGGATGCGATTTGGTAGAAGCTTCACAATATTGCCAACTATTCAACTGCACCATATTCATCAATTCTATCTAAAGCAATATTGAACGATTTGAAAATGGGTTCAATATTGGTATGAAGGTTTACAAAATTATACTTAAATGCTTCTGCTGTTTTTTCAGCCAAATAGAAATTTAACTTTTCATCCACTTGTTCTTTTTCGGCAATGTATTTTATAGCACTAATCATATCCGGATTATGGCTGGAGATTAAAAATTTAACCCCCAATTCTTTATTTAACAAAACAATTAATCGGGCATATTCTACTATCCATTGAGGGTGGAGGTGGGCTTCGGGTTCGTCTATGATTAAAAGGGTTTTTTCTGAAAGAAGTCCTTTTTGTAAAAGTAACTGAAGTATAGCAAACGATCTTAAACCTGTCGCAGAATCTAACAAATCAAATACTTGTCCATCAATTCTATTATACAAAAAATTAGCCCGTTTTGAGTGTGTTAGCGGATGCCCATTGATTTTTTCAAAATATTCAAAGTCAACTCCTCCATTTAATATTTCTTTACTTAACTTATTAATAAAGCTGGGGACTTCTTTTTTATTTCTTGAATCTTTTTTGTTTAGGAAAGAGTCGTTTAAACTTGTCCAATGAAAATATTGGTCATCTTCATTTCCAGAAAGAGCATAAGGAGTGTCATAATAAAATGTATTTTCTATCGTCAGCAGATCTAAAATTTTATTGTCAATTTTATTAATGATTTTTTCTTTAAATTCGATCAATTCTAGTTTCTGTTCAATATCATTATCTGAATAAATAAAGCTAAGATCTTCATATAAAAGTTTTGCCGGCTTCAATTTCCTAATCTTTTTTTCAACAATATCGATGTTAATATAAGTTTTAAGGATATTTTGAGAGATATTTTCTAAGGAATCATTTTTTAATTTTTCGTTAGGAGTCTCACCAACAATATTTAATAAAACTTCTTCTGCACTATTTAGCATTTTAGAAAAGCTCTCTATCAACATTCCCTTTAATCTATTATTATCTTGAAATTTTTGATTTTCTCCTAAATATTTGACTAAGTATGTTAATACTATTTGTATTTCTTTATTTGTTAGATTTTCATAAATATTGATTTCAGGACTTATTGAATCTGGAAATTCTTTATATAATTTTCTTGTGCTATTAATTAACTTTTCATTCAAATTTGAATACGGAACACTAAGATCGATAATCACATCAAAGTTGAATAAGTTATATAAAACACTGTATAGTAACTTCGAAATCGTACTCTTCCCACAGCCATTCTCCCCGGTCAATACCGAAATCCCATCTAAAGCAATTTCGGCATTGGCAACAGCCCTAAAATCTTTAACTATAAATTTTACATTTGGTTCCTTCATTAAAACTTCGTTTTAAAAAAATATCTCTGTAAAAATAGAAGATATTTATTAGTAATGAAAACCAAGTTTTTTAGACCTACTAAATTGAGGTTACTTCTCGTTCTTTAACAAGTTCCTTATCTTCCGTCTTCTTCCGAATTTGCTTTGTATACAAATTAAAATAGTGTCCCCGTTGTTTCATCAGTTCTTGATGACTACCATCTTCAATAATGTTGCCTTTTTGAATTACTAAAATCCGGTCGCAATTTTTTATGGTACTTAAGCGATGCGCTATAATTATAGAAGTTCTGCCACTTATCAATTGTTCTACGCCTTGTTGAATCGTCATTTCCGTTAGCGTATCCACCGAAGAGGTCGCTTCATCCATAATTAAAATAGAAGGGTTTGCCAAAATAGCCCGCGCAAAAGAAACCAACTGTTTTTCACCTAAAGACAAATTATCACCACTTTCACCAACCTCTTCTTCTAATCGATTTACAAACTGAGTGGCACCCACCATGTTTAAAGCGTTGACGACTTCATCATCAGTTGCTTGTTGATTGCCATATTTTATGTTCTCTTTTACTGTGCCTTTAAACAAATGTGGCGTCTGCAAAACAATACCCATATGGTTTCGTAAAGATTGCAGCGTGATGTTTTTGTAATCCATTCCGTCAATCAAAATGTTGCCATTAGTTGGTTCGTAAAATCTGCCTACTAAATTAGAGATGGTGGTTTTACCATCGCCGGTAGCCCCAACCAAGGCAACCGATTGCCCGGCTTCAATGGTCAAATTGAAATTTTGTAATACGGGTTTGCCTTTTACATATTCAAAATCAACTAGATTAAATGTTACATGTCCCTTAATGTGTTCAACTGCCCTTGCATTTTCAGCATCCTGAATCTCCACCTTTTCGTCAATCAAACCGAAAATACGCTCACCGGCAGAAATGCTGTTTTGTGCCATGGCGTAAAAACGGGTAATATCCATAATGGGTTCAAAAATACGGGTAGCTACCCCAAAAAAAGCAGCCAACAAGCCTACCGAAATACCGGGCGGTAAACTAATAGCCATCCGTCCACCGGCATTAATCACCAATATTGCCGTAACCGCTCCAATAAAAATAACAATGGGTAAATACATGGCGGTATAAAAGGTAGACTTAAAAGTAGTGCGTTGCATTTGCTTGCTCAACTGTTTAAAATCTTCACTCACCCGGTTTTCTTGTGCGGTAATTTTATTCACTTCTACCCCATTAATATGTTCGCTGAAGTTGGCAGTTATTTCAGAGTTGATTTTTCTGGAGGCTCTGGAATATTTTAAAATTAAAGCTCTGATTTTAATCGACATTAAAAATAGTAAGGGTAAACTGAGGAAAACGATCAAAGCTAATTTCCAACTGTAAAAAAACATAATAATGGTGGTAATGAAAATCATGGTGATGCCCCAAACACAATCTAAAAAGCCCCAACTAATCAGTTCGGCAACCCGGTCGGCATCAGAAGTTAAGCGCGAAAGTAACCAGCCCATTGCCGATTTATCATAAAAAGAATAAGACAGTTTTTGTAGCTTTCTAAACATTTCATCTCGCAAATCGAACAATACATTTTCTTGTATTTTGCCTCCAAACCAAATAAATATGAATACCCCAATTACCTGCACTACCCCATTGCCGAGGAAATAAGCAAAGTATTCCCACAAGCGGCTGTAATCTAATTGGACGGGTAAGCCCTGTTGCTTTAAGGTTTGGTATTCGTTCACCAATGGTACAATGACCAAATCTAAAAAATACATCCAGATAATGGGCCATATGGCATCGCTTAAACCAACCAAAACGGTGGCTCCGATAAAGCCCAAACTCGCGCCTCTATACCGAAAGCTGTAGCCAAAAATCCGTTTTAAAAAAGGACCTAAAGCACCTTTGCCTTTAAATTTTGTATCTTGTAAATAGTTATTTTGCATGTTTATGTGTTTTATAATTTTTTAATCATTTGCATAAATCGACATTCATCATTCGTTAATCGATATTCATTATTCATTAAAAAATCTCCTATTTAATATTTAATGTTGAATACATTTTTTTTGATTCTTGTTTAACTTTTCTGTTTACTGTAATTAGCTTCTGCCGTAGCAACGCTTTTTACAAAAATGGATATTAATTCATTATTTTCAACCTTTACTTTATTAAGTAAGTTTGTATCTTTAAACAATTGACTTTTATCAATAATCTTCAAACAAACATAGGTTTCTCTTAATTCTTTTAAAACAATTTTCATCTTATGAATGAAATCCTTTCTAGATTCAGCACTTTGAGCCTCACCATAATTCAAAGCAACCGAAGCTCCCGAACGAACAACTTGACCTGACAAATGATTTCCCGTTTTTGATTTGAGCATATTTATTGAAATTTTGATAATCATAACTGAAAAATCTATTAGCCAGTCTTCTAAATCAAATTTTTTCATTGTCATTTATTTTAAATACATTGATGCTTACTTGTGAATATCGAATGTCGAACACTGATTTTTGAATTTCGAAGTTTTACAATTCCACCTCCACCTTAGTTTGTAACGTCAGCATCGTCTTATAAAATCCTTCTTCATGTTTCAATTCACCGGGTGTTCCATTTTGGATGACCTGTCCTTCTTCTAACACAATAATATAATCGGCATGTTGAATAGAAGTTGCTCTATGGGCAATAACTATGGAGGTTTTACCTGCCAAGGCATCTGATAAAGCATGTTGAATTTTAAACTCCGTTTCGGTATCTACTGCGGAAGTTGCATCATCTAAAATCAAAATTTTCGGGTCTTCTAATAAGGTGCGCGCTAAGGTTACCCGCTGCTTTTGTCCTCCAGAAAGCGTGACCCCTTTTTCACCAACCATCGTTTGGTAACCATCTGAAAAAATATGACTGATCTCATGAATGCTGGATGCTTTGGCTGCTTCAATCACCAAATGCGCTTCCATTTTTGGTGCGGCATAACTGATGTTGTTGTGTATAGTAGTAGAAAACAAAAATGGCTTTTGCAACACGGCTCCAATTTTACTACGCAAAAAACTTTTTGATAGTTGTTGAATAGGCGTGCCATCTAATACAATTTCGCCTTCATCGGGTTCGTAAAAGCGCAACAGCAGAGCGATTATTGTTGACTTTCCGGCTCCGGTAGCTCCAATAATTGCCGTTTGTTGACCGGCTTTTATCGTAAACGATACATTTTTCAATGAATCGGTTTTAGCATTGGGATATTTAAAACTAACCTTACGAAACTCAGTTTCCCCCTTAAAGATTCCCTCTAAAATATCGCCGGCATAATCTTCTTCAGGGGCATCAATAATTTTTGAAAGCCGGTCCATTGCTACCACTGCCATACCCATTTGCGAAACAATTCTACCTACTTGGCGCATGGGCCAGGTAACCATAATGCCATAAGTGAAAAAGCTGGTAAATTCTCCAACGGTTATCATTCCTTTTAAAGAAAGATAGCCACCGAAAAAAATAGAGATCGCAATTTGCAAGTGAATGAAAAAATCGGAGATGGGCCAAAAAATAGTATGTAATTTGGCTTGTTTCAAACCAACTTTTCTCTTTACTCTATTTTGTTTGTCGAATCGATCAATTTCAAACTGTTCATTGGCAAATGCTTTTACTACTCTAATTCCGTTTAAATTTTCATTGACAATCGAGGTGAGTTTATCGGCTTCATCTTCGTGCTCTGCCCAAACTTTTCCTTCTTTTTTAAAGAATAAATAAGAAGTAATTAAAATAAACGGAGTTAAAGCAACCGCTACCAATGCATAGGAAGGATTGACCATATACATCATAATAAAAGCAAACAAAAAAACGGCAGATAAGCGAATGACTTCTACCACCTGATTTAAAATAAATCGTCTAATGGTTTCCACATCGCCGGTGCAACGTTGAATTAGCTCGCCAGTATTAGTTTCACTAATAAAATGAACCGGTAATTTTTGAATATGGGCAAACAAATAATCTCGTAAATATTTAATCGATTTTTCCGTAGAAGAAGCGGTTAAGGCAGAACTTGCAATTTGGCTAGCCGAACGCAAGCTGGCTACCAACAAATAAATTAAACCGATACATATTAATACCCATGTCAAATTATCTAAAGTAATGTTGGGTAAAATATCATATATCCAATTGGCTACCGGATCTTTGCTGATATTATACGGTAACTTTTTGTTGATGAAAAACAAGACTACTCCATCAATGGTGACTTGCAATATTTTGGGTTGCAGCATTCTTATAAACATCGAAAAAATCAATAATATAGAAGCTGCCCAATAATAAGCCTGCCATTTATGCAATATTCTAAATATACGTTTTAAGTTTTTAACTGTGTTCATGTTTTTTAAATTATTGATTAATAATTATGATCTGAGTGCTTTGCTTTAACTCATTTCTTACATAAAAACCATTATCAATTTGTGGGGAAAAAGATGCGGGCTTTTTGTAATAGGTGGTTAACCTTGTGTTCACTAATGTCTTACTTTTCATTTTCGTTGTTTTTACGTTAGTTAATCTTTTAAAAAAACCTTGCTAGCTCTCTTCTTGCCAATTTGGGTTAAATGTTTTGAAGGCATAAGGCAGTTTCATTTTATTGCTTTTTTCTTCTTTGTTCGTTTAAGGGCATAAAAAAAGCCGCAAGGTTAAATTCCTGCGGCTCTAATTGATATCTTAAAATCAAATTAAACATTATAAAAACGTTCGTTTTCGCCGCAAGAATATTGATACAGAACCTAAGTTGATTCCGCAGAATAATCTTGTTGTATATTTTGTAATTTGATTCATATTATTTCTTGTTCTATTTTTGGTTTGTTGTTATCTGATTTATTTATAATGCAAAAGTATTTTGATTATTTGAGAGATGCAAGTATGTGGCTAAAATTTTTATTAATTTTTTGTAAAAAACTTTTCCCTGCTCGGTTATTAAAACGAAACCATTAAATTTACCATAATATTAATTCTCTAACACTAGACAAAAACCATCATTCTGAGAAGGTGCTGATAGCTACTACCGAATCTTCAGTTATTGATTAATAATGAATTTTGAAGTTTGACTACATCCAATAATTGAATCATTTCATTTCTGTCGGGCTTTTCGAGCCCACTTTTTAATTTTATGATGAAAAGATGACTAATTTATCATATCTTTTACCTTTAAGAAATAGTTAATAGATTATGAATACAATTTTTGCAAATTTTAATAAACTAGCACTGCTTACTTTAATAGCTTTGCTTTTAAACACTGCTTGTAATTTAGATACCAGCATTCCCGCATCAGAAGCTACCGGAACCATTGATGAAATTATAGTTATTATGGATCCGCAAGATTGGAAAGGCAGTTTGGGCGACACGGTCCGTTACTATTTTACGCAATCTTACGATCTGTTGCCACAATATGAACCTATTTTTGATGTGCGTTATTTAAAACCAGAAGGATTTACCAGCTTATTAACAGCCGCGCGCAATGTGGTTATTTTTGATGTGATCAATCAAGACAGATGTACTAAGTTGGCGATTGACTTATTTGGAAGAGATAATATTAATGTTAAAGAAAATGTATTAGGTAAGGCTAATCATTTCGCGAAAGGACAACAAATTTTATATATCTATGCAAAAAATCATGAAGAACTAATTGATTATATCCATCAAAACAATCAAAGTTTAATTAATCAAGTGGCTAATAATGAAATTAGAAAGTTAAGAAATACGGTTTATCTTGGTGGAGAAGATAAAACCCTATCTAAAGCGGTCAGCGAAAAATTGAATATTGATATGGCAGTGCCCAAAGGTTATCAAATAGCAGCCGATAAAGCGGATATGGTTTGGCTTAGGTTTGATACGGAAAAATACACCGCTAATTTATGGATTCAAAATTTTGAAACCACTACAGAAAAAGATGATTTTGGAGTAACCCGAAGAAACCAATTTGGTAGAACCTTTGTGACAGGTAGTACACCGGGGTCGCATATGACCACTGAAGATTTGATTGATTATTTTCAAACCAAAACTAGGGCTGATGGCAATGAAAGAATTGAATCGAGAGGGTTATGGAAAATGTCCGCTGATTTCTTGGGTGGTCCATTTCTAAATTATTGCATATCCGATAGTAGTAAAAATCGCACCATTGTGATGGATGCCTTCGTAATGGCACCGGCTAACAAAAAAAGGCAAATTATGCGTCAAATGGAAGTACTGATGAACAGCATCAAAATTTGATTTTATATTAGTTTTGATAAATATATTCGACGAGTTTATCAAAGTGGTTGAAACTTTTCTATTTTTGAGTGTCATTATTTTTCATCTAACTCATCATCGTTTGCAACGAGGATGCCCGAGAAGTGCGTTTGTAACGCATAAAAAAAAAGCTAGCTAACGAAGGAGCAAACTTACTAATATAGCCCCGATTGCAGCGGTTATGCCATTTTGAGCAGCCTTGCAGCGTTGGCAAAAATGGCATTTGAGCGGAAAGCGGGAGAGGTGTTATTATAAAGCTAAATGGTTCGCTTCAAAAAAAATCAAAAAGAAAGTGTCAATACTTTATGGTTTAGATAAACTTTTCCATTTTATGGTCAATTTGGATTAATTAAACATATATACTAATAACCACAAGCATTAATTTTGGCTTTAAATGTTGCTCCTTTTTTTACTTTAAAATTAGCATTTAGGGTAATTCTATCTTCCGCATAAAACCAAACCGTAGCTTGGTTATGCACGGCACCACTTGAAACAACTTTCTTATTGGCAGAATATAAGCCTGTAAAAATGGTAGGGGCATTTAAGTTAATATCGTCTAAACAATTGTTAGTAACTACTTGCCGGCACGCACAATAGGCATTATCCCATTGCATATTGTTAGGGCATGCCGGTGGATGATTGGGTTGCACAATAGTAGTTTGATACGTATATATACTTTGCGATACATTTCGGATGCCACCAATAGTAACCGTGTAAGTTGCATCATAGGGGCTATTTAATGAAATATTTTGCGGCACCCAAACAATTGCCGGATCACCATAAGCTCCATTATAATAAATAATATGTAGGGGAACTGCAAAGCCATTTGGATCGGACATAGTAACATAGGCATTCGAAAAATCGGCATTTGCCATACTAAAAGACCAACGCTCAAAAACGATGGGAGCCGGTACATATCCTTCCGGTGGGTAAGCTACATAGGGTTTACTGTTTTGAGCTTGATTAAAAAAATTATCAGATACATAAATAACATTTTTAGAATTAGTGACCCCATTGCCAAAGGTTTGTGCTTTTGGATAAAGTAACCACCTTCTATGTCCTACAGGTTGATTTTTAGAACCCGGATCTTCAATATACAAAGTAACCGGATCGTAATATGACCAATGTCCGGATGCTAACACCGAACGTTGCGAGGCATAAATAGCATCGGTAGTATTACAGGGCCAAGTATTACAAGGATAGTTGTTGGTTCCGTTACAATGGCTTAGCGATTCATTCACTTCTAACATAACTGCCGCTTGTTGGCAAATTTGGTTTAAGTTGCCATCAAAAGTTACGTTATCATTTAAGCCGGTAATTCTTCTAAAATAATTAATGCGGGCTAATATTTTATTGTTTACTGCTTGATTATAACTACCGGTGTTACAGCTATATGGAGAGCCGCTCCAATTTAATTCGGCAACACTAAAATCGTTAGCCATATAGTTGGTTAAATAATCATTTACTGCAGTAGCTCTTTCACATTGAGCCAATAATAGGTTTAGCTTTACACATAGCAATAGTGTAATTATGTATTTCATAATTCTAATCGACTGATTTATGGTTAAAATTTACAGTATAGAGATCGGTTGAACTTGTGTAAGGCGCAGGACAGTATAGGCTTTTAAGTGAAGCTCAGTTGATAGGGTTAATCCTTGAATCGCAAAGATGCAAAAAATGATTTAGTTTTTCTTTTGAAATAAAAAAATATATTCATGTTTAAAAATATAAAAGCCTCCGGCGAGTGCTCGGTATCGCCACAAGCCTTCTTGGTTTTGTTTGCCCTTGGTAGTATCAAAATTTTTTACAATAATTGATTTTAACAGATGCCCCAATTGTTGAACCATTTCCATGGTTTTAAAACCAAGTGGTATCCATTCCCCTTTTTCATACTTGTCGCTAATTACAATAGCAAAAAAGCGGTTTTTTTCAAGATGAGGAAGCGTATTATTTAACACTGCTTTAAATTGGTTTAGAAATTCATCTAAAGTTGCCGCATTAGAAAGATCATTTTCAGAATCACTAAATTGAATAATATCCCAATAGGGAGGATGATAGATATTAAAATGAAAGTTAGGGATTTGTAGTTTTTCCATCATTGGTTTTAAATCAACAGTGGCACTATTCGCATGAATTATTTCGGTTTGAATTTCTTTTGTAACTAAATCGAACTGACTATCTATATTTTTTTCGGCAATATCAGCTACTTCTTTTTGTAGTTCGATACCCATACCATTTCTGCCCAATTTTTTACATTCAATTAAAGTAGTGCCACTACCCAAAAAAGGGTCTAATACCCAATGGTTTGGTTTAGTATAACGCCTCAATAATTGGTTGGGAATTTGTGGAATATAGTTACCCCAATATTTACTATTATGTGCTCCGCTTCTATCCCGGTTTTTAAAAATCCACAGACTATCCGTTTCAATATCTTCGTATTCTTTCCATCTGTTTAAATTAATATCATTATAATTACTGTATTTAGTTTTAGATAAGCCTTTAATTAGTTGTGTGCAATAGTGATGTGCCCGTTCAATGGTGTACGATTCGTAAATCTGTTCTAAGTCTTTAATTAGATGACTTTTTTTTACTGTAAGATCACTTTCTGTATTCGGTTGAATGGTTGTAGATTTGTTTTCGTTAAGTTCAGCAACTAAATCTAATACAGCAGGGCGAAGGGTTTTGGTAGTGGTAAAACTTAGTAAGGCTTCAATTTGTTTTATCAATTCCACTTATCTTATAAATACAACATGTTAATACTATTCAAAAAAAATGCCGATACGAGCGTACCGGCATTTACACACATAATCTTTAACCTGATAAATTATTTTTGAGCGGCTTTTTGCTTTATCTTTTTAAGGTCTGCAATTGTAATTGCTTTATGTTTGGTTACTTTACCATCTGGCGAAGTGGCATATTGTATACCAATCGCTTTTTTAACAACAGTTGTTTTAACCTTTTTACTTGCTTTGGATTTTTTATTATTCTTATCGGTTGCCATTACGTTTAATACAGCAAGCGACAGCACAACTGTAAAAACTAAAGAAACTATTTTTTTCATCTTGTGACTATTTAATTTTTTGTAAAAATAAATGGAAATAACTTAAATGCAAAAAAAGATGCCATTTTTTTTATCGAAAAACTTAGTCATATTTCCTGCAAGGAACGATGAGAAAATAAATTTATCAACTCTGATAAAGTCATTTTTTGATAGACGAGTTGAAAAACGTAGACTTAGTGGGGAACTAAGACGAGGCTTTTCAAGAAAGTATATCGGAAAATGGCAAAAGTCAGATGGTCAATTTATTTTTTATCGTTCCCAATATAATATATAGTATTTTATACATAATTAAGTTATCATAGTACACGTCTTTATTTTTTTATATTATCTTGCATTTAAACTTTAAACTTTATGAAATTTAACGAAATACCATATACAAGACCCTCCATTCAACAATTTGAATCGGAATTTAAAGCTATCCTTACAAAATTAGAATCAGCCGATACTTTTGAAGTTCAAAATGAAGCGCTAACTCATATGTACAAATTGAATGATGAGTTTAATACCATGTACGAGTTGGGCAACATCAAATACACAATGGACACCAATAATGAAACTTTCGAAAAAGAAGTGGAGTATTATGACGAAGCGATGCCGGTTATTGAAAAATTATTCAGCCAGTATTATAAAGTGTTAAATGCCTCAAAATTTAAAGACGCACTAAGCAAAAAGTGGGGCGAACATATCTTAAACATTGCTGCCTATCGAGTGAGGGGTTTTGATCCGGTAATTTTAGAAGATATGAAAGAGGAAGCAAAACTTTCAACCAAATACACCAAAGTTAAAGGTAGTGCAGCAATTGATTACAAGGGCGAAAAACTAAATCTGCCAGGTATTAGGGCTTATATGAAAAATGAGGACAGAGCGGTTAGAAAAAGTGCCCATTTAGCTCATTGGAATTTCTTTGCTGAAAAACAGGAAGAGTTAGATACCATTTTTGACAAGCAAGTAAAGCTTAGGCATGAAATGGGCAAAAAAATGGGCTTCAAAAACTTTATTGAATTAGGCTATAATTGGATGTGGAGAATGGACTATACCCAAGATATGGTTCAAAATTTCAGACAACAAATTGTGGATGAGATTGTACCTATCGCAACACAATTGCGCGAAAGGCAGCGCATTCGTTTAGGCTATAACAAATTAGCATTTCATGATTTAGACTTTCATTTTACCAGCGGAAACCCCAAACCAAAGGGCACGCCTAAAGAAATTTTAGGTAAGGCTAAAGTAATGTACAAAGAGCTTAGCAGCGAAACTGAGGAGTTCTTCAACTATATGTTAGCCAACAATTTGATGGATATTGAAAACAGACCGGGCAAAGCAGATGCCGGATATTGCTGGTGCTTAAGTAAGTTTAAGCATCCTTTTATTTTTGCCAATTTTAATGGCACTGCAGGTGATATTGATGTATTAACACACGAGGCAGGGCATGCTTTTCAATACTACGAAAGCAGAAACTACCAGATTAAGGAATATCGAAGCCCCTCTTCAGAATCAGCCGAAATTCACTCTATGGCTATGGAGTTTTTAACCTACCCTTGGATGGAAAGCTTTTTTGAAAAAGATGTCGAAAAATATTTCTTTTCGCATCTTAACAGCAGCATTTTGTTTTTGCCCTATGGTTGTGCCGTTGATCATTTTCAACATATTATTTATGAAAATCCCGAATTTTCTGCTGATGATAGAGCAGCTGCATGGAAAGAAATGGAAGCCTTATATGTACCCAATCTATCTACCGATTTAACCCCCAATTTAGCAAGCGGAAGGTTTTGGCATAAGCAAGGGCATATTTTTGAAGATCCTTTTTACTATATTGATTATGTGTTAGCTCAAATTTGCGCCTTTCAATTTTGGCAAAAAGCCAACAACAATCGCGAAGAAGCTTGGACAGATTATTTGCGTTTATGCAAAGCCGGTGGCACCGCCTCTTTTTTAGACTTGGTCAAATTAGCCAATCTAAAATCTCCCTTTGAAGCCGGCACCGTAAAAAGTATAACCGGCGATATTATCAGCCATTTAAATAGTATTGATGATACTAAGTTTTAGCTACAAGTAATTTTTTAGAAGCGAAACAGAAAGGCTATTTGGAAACGGGCTCCCCGCTTTCCGTTCAAATGCTGCAGCTTGGCGACAACTGCTAACGCTTCAGCAGCATAACCACTGCAATCGGGGCTAAACTTCCAACTTCACTTTGGCAAAAAAGCGATTTAATTTAAACCACATAATTGTTGACCTATGTTTTTAAACGACCTTAAAAATCGGTTTCTTGCATCGGCTTATGGAAAAAATATCAGCACAACACTATTTTGAGCAGTTAGAACAGTTGTTAGATTTAGAATATCAAGCCGAAAAAGATCGCTATTTTCAACAGTTGGCTAAAATGAAACCCGCGCAACGAAGAGCTAATGGATATGCATGGTTTCCTTTAGAAATTGTAAAGCAATCCTACAGTCTTGGTCAAATACCTACTTTAAAAGTTGCCCGGACTAAAGGGCGCGACATTCCCCATCAATTTAAAGCCGGAAGCCAGGTTCAGCTTTATCAATTAGAAGAAGCACAAGGAGAACAACTAAAAGGCATGGTCAATTGGGTCGATAAAAACCTGATGGAAATTTTGTTTAGTATCGATCGTTTGCCCGATTGGGTCTTTAAAAAATCAATTGGCTTAAACAGCTATTTTGATGAACGCAGTTACAAAGTGATGCGACGTGCATTGGAGATCATCAAAGGCTCCAAAAATTGCCGGACAGCCGAATTGAGGGATTATTTAATTTTAAAATCGGCTCCTCAATTTTATCATGATCATCAATTTAAGTATGATGAACATTTAAACGAATCGCAAAATAAAGCGATTGAAAAAGCCTTAGCTGCCCAAGATTTTATGGTGATACACGGTCCGCCGGGTACCGGAAAAACTACTACCTTAGTAAATGCCATTAAACAAATTCCTTTAAACACTTTACCGGTGTTGGTTTGCGCGCCCAGCAATGCTGCAGTCGATCATTTAGTAATGAAGTTAACGGAGTTGGGTTTAAATGTAATTCGGGTAGGCAACTTATCTAAAATGAAAAACGAAATATGGGAGCAAACTTTAACTGCCCGTATTGAAGCCCATCCGGATACGGCGACCATTAAAAAAATGAAAAAAGATGCCAGCGAACTAAGGCGAAAAGCAAGAAAATTTAAACGCAATTTTGGCAATGAAGAACGACAACAGCGCAAACAATTATTCGCCGAAGCCAAAGATCTATCTACTCAAATTAGATTAGCAGAAGATTATTTGATACACAAGTTAATTAACCAAGCCGATGTAATTGCTACTACTTTGGTTGGTGTAGAAAACCGGTATCTCGAAAAAATACATTTTGAAACTGCCGTGATTGATGAAGCCGCCCAAGCCTTAGAACCTGCTTGCTGGATTCCCCTTTGCCGCTGTAACCGGGTAATTATGGCAGGCGATCCTTTTCAGTTACCGCCCACTATAAAATCACAAAAAGCTGCTAAACAAGGTTTGGCAATTACTTTAATGGAAAAATTGGTACAACAAAATGAGGGGGTTCATTTGTTAGATACCCAATACCGGATGAACCAAAACATTATGGGCATTACCAATGCCTATTTTTACAAAGGTTTATTAAAAGCTCATAAAACGGTGGAGTTTCAAAAAATGGAGCTGCAAGCCGGACCCAGCAAACCCGTTGAATTTATTGATACCGCCGGCAGCGGTTATGAAGAATTGCGCAACCCAAACTCCTTAAGTTATTACAACCCCGGCGAGTACAAAACCATTGGCATCCATTTAACTCAGCTGTTGCAACAACAACCCTTGCAAATGCCGAGCATCGCCATTATTACGCCTTATCGCGAGCAGGTTGAATATATTAAAGCGCATCTAAGCGATCATTTTCAACCCGAAGAAATTACTCAAATACAAGCAGATACTGTTGATGCCTTTCAAGGGCAAGAAAAAGATTTAATTTATATTTCGATGGTGCGTTCCAATGCTAAAAATCAAATTGGTTTTCTACAAGATTACCGCCGGATGAATGTTGCCGTTACCCGTGCTCGCAAAAAATTAGTTGTAGTTGGCGACAGTGGTACGATTGCTAATGATCCATTTTACAAGCAGGTTTTAAATTACTTTGAAGCGATTAATGCCTATCATTCGGTTTGGGAGTTTATGTAGCAGGGTTCTTACTTTATCTTCACTATAGATTATACTAAAACCTCATTCAATTCCTCCAGCAACTTTACATCAGTTTCCCAATCTTTCAATTTTCGTTTGTAGGCACTTTGGGTTTTGGTAAGTCGTAAAGTATGGGGCGAACCTTTTTTGATGGTTTGCATGGTTAAATCGACGGTTACATCTTTTATTGCATGTTCCATTTTGCTTCGTTCAGCTTGAATGGCTTTAAAATCAAATAGATAAACTTGTTGAATTGTTGAATTAACTTCCATCAAATCTCGTATATTTAAGCATTAAATTTTTTGGAATATCTTATTACGTATAAATTGATTTTAAACACAAAAGCAATGAACAAACTCAAACGCTATTTTGGACCGAGTACTTTAATTGCTGCTGCCTTTATTGGTCCGGGTACTTTAACTACATGCACACTGGCGGGGGTACAATCGGCTTATGATTTATTATGGGCTATGCTATTTGCGATGTTCGCTACTATTGTTTTGCAGGAAATGTCGGCACGCTTAGGTTATGTAACACAACAAGGCTTGGGCGAAGCCTTAAACAAGCAATTTCCAAAAGGTGTGGTTCGCTATGTAGTTTTCTTTTTGGTACTTGGGGCAATAGTAGTGGGTAATGCCGCTTATGAAGCTGGCAACATTGCCGGCGGTATGTTAGGTTTCGATTTGTTGATTGGCGAAAGTAAAGTGTGGCCTCTTATAATAGGTAGCGTTTGTTTTTTGTTATTGTACATTGGCCGATACAAATGGGTTGAACGCATACTGATTGCTTTAGTTTTACTTATGAGCATTTGCTTTTTACTAACTGCCATTTTGGTAAAACCCAACTTCATCGAAATACTCAAAGGCTTTATTCCCAAAGCAAATGCCGATACTAATTTTTTATTAGTGATAGCATTAATTGGTACAACTGTAGTACCATATAATTTATTTTTACACGCCTCTACCGTTTCCAAAAAATGGAAAAGTCACCATGCCTTAAAAGACTTACGAATAGAAAATGCAGTTTCTATTATGTTGGGTGGGATGATTTCTATATTAATTATTATTACCGCCGCAGCCTCTCGCGGGCAGTTGGAAGCCGTACAGTCAGCAAAAGATTTGGCAATACAATTGGAGCCTTTATTTGGCAAAACTTCGAATTGGCTAATGGGCTTAGGTTTAATGGCTGCCGGTATTAGCTCGGCATTAACGGCACCACTTGCGGCTGCCTATGCCGCCAAAGGTTTGTTTGCTTGGCAGGTTGGGGAAAGCCATATTAAATTTAGAGCGGTTTGGATGTTGATCTTAATAATAGGTGTGCTAATTTCAATTGCCAACATCAAACCGGTTAGTGTTATTCAATTCGCACAAATTACCAATGCCATTTTATTGCCTTTTATAGCCAGCTATTTATTGTATATAGGTAATAGTCAAAAAATATTAGGACATCAAACAAATGGTTTACTATCTAATATTTTCGGCATAGCGGTTATTTTAATTACGGTATTGCTTTCGCTTCGCTCCGTTAATGCGGTCTTTAAATTTTGGTAGTACTTAAAGTATATTTTTAATTAAGATGCCTATATAATAACTTAGTAAAGCATCATACATTTAACCGTTTCATTTTGTGTTGCCATCGAATTGCAAGGAAAGCGCAGACTTTTATATTTAACATAGTAATTTTTAATCAGAAACTTAGATTAAGACAGAAGATTGTTCAAAAATAATTAAAGAACTTTTGTGTACTTACCTTGTTTGTCAATAGTAGTTTATTTTTTTTGAATCCTTTAGTACCAGTTCTAATTAATTCAATATCAAATTCCAATGGTTTATTTGGGTGCTTGTATATTGAAATGATATCACCTTTATTTCCGTTGCGTTTAATTGGCTCACATTGCAAGCGAAATTCTTTTTTCTTATCGTAATAATATATTCGAATGTGCTGACCACTCATGAGTTTTCCATCAATATGAATGTTAGCAGATGCATATAGTTGAGGATATCCTGCTCCCGAATCGGTATATAAAGTTGGGAAATTCCAGAACACTGGCATTGCTCTTAACGCTTTTATAGGAATGAGGATAACTGGGTCTTGACTTTTTGCGCTGACATCAAAACCCGAAAGTGTCATTAAAAACTTTGATTTAATTGGAGGTACAACAACCGTAGAATTAGGTGAAATTGGTGGTAAAATTTTTGATGTTTTCTTCTTTTTAAACGGTAAATCGTTTGAGATTTTCTCAATTATGCTTTTAAAAGGTTTTTGCTTTTGCTCATCAACTACTGAACCACTTTGCAACAATTTCTCGAGTAGTGTTAATTCACATTTTATTGTATTTTGGTCATTTAATAGGCTTTCCCAATAATCTGAAACTTGTCTCTCAAAAGTTATTGAGGTCTCAGAATTGTCAAATGTAACTCCAATATTTGCTTCGTAATTTAGAAAAAGACCGCCTGCGGTAAGATTGGATGATCCAATAATTATTTTTTCAATTTTTTTATTGCCAAACATATAAACCTTAGGATGAAATGTAATGTCGAAATTCTTATCGTGATGAACAAAGAGATTTTCTTTTGCAAAAGTTTTAAGGTTTACCAATGCTTGATATGATGTATTGCTTTGATCAATTCCAGCTATAACAGATGTTTTACCTCCATTATTAGAGAAATTTGAAAGCTCCCTATAAATCCTGCTAATACCTGAGTTCCTTGAGTAGGCAACAGCAACTTTAAAATCAGAGTATTTACCACACTTTAAATTTTCGGTAATTTCTTTACCTATAGTATTAGTATGCGTTAAAAGTGTTAGTTCCAAATTATTTCTTTTTTAATACCAAAATTGACTCTTTGCTAATAGAATTTTTTGAATGAATCATATATGACTTTTGTACACTCATGCAAATTTTTTCAACTAGTTTAAAGTTATTTTGTTCTGCAATTAAGGCAACGAAATCGTCGGTTGGTATATCAATACTTTCAGATCCAGCTATTGTTCTATTGTTACCTACCACAAAAAAAGCAAACTTATTTTTCTTTAATACTTGTGACACTTGATTTATACCCTGATCCATATCCACAAAATATTTATACAATAAAGCTGCTTTGTTTTTTCTTCTAAAACCAACATTAGCACTTTTATTCAACAAATAAATCTTTTTCAATTTTGTAATAATTTCTTCAGACAAGATAGACCTTTCAAAGTTTTTTTCAAGCTCTTGATCCAGTATTACTCGTTTTGATTTTGTAATTTCTCTATTGCCGATTAAACTATTTTCTAACCTTTTAAAACTTTTTTTATTGGTGTAGCCAAATGCAAATAGAGAAAGGCGGTCTGTGTCAACATAAGGCAGTGCTGTTGCATATGGTGGTGATGTAATCACAACATCAATTGAATTTTTTTTAAGATTAGTACTTTTCATTAGGGTTCTAATATCACCTAAGTAATTCTTTACATCAGACTGTAAGTTAAAGTGGTTGAGCGTAATAAATTTTTCGATACATGTAATTTTTTCAAGAAGTGTTTTTTTAAATGTCTCAATCAGGTTTTCAGGCGGCAAGTCATTTCTACGCCTGATTCTTAATTGTGTTGGATCTTGAAAAGAAAAGGAGCGTAGCAGGTTACTTAAAACAACTTTAGATAAAAGCTGCGCAGTTTCATTTGACATTGTATTTATAATTTCCAAGATTACAATAATTTTTCTCAAATTAGAATCGGGGAACCAATTTTGTAAATATTCAATGTCAAGTGTACTGCTGTAATCTTTAGTACTTATTTTTTTCCAACCTGAATCTTCATTGATTGAGTCAATTTTTTGCTTGATTTTTAATAAGTCTTTTTGTTTTAACAGGATACTATTAACTTTAGATTTTGCAAGTAAATAAGCAATAGGATTAATGTCAACACCAACTGCATTTGCACCAAATAATAAACTTTCTACTAAGGTTGTTCCACTACCGCAAAATGGATCTAAAACTGTATCACTTTTTTTGATACCCGCATAATTCATAAGTGCTTTTGCAAGCTGTGGATAGAATCTACCTTTGTATTCGTGTAAGGAATGCGTTAAATATCTAATCTCCCTAGATTTGTTTGGTTTTAAATCACCAAAAAGATTTGGCTTGAAATTATGATAATTTTCAATTAAAGCTTGATCTGTCAAAACATTTGATTTTTCTAACTTTGAATTTCTATAATTAATCTCACTATAAAAAGTTAACTTTCTTAATTTAGTTTCATCAATCAACTTATTTGTTGAAAATGAAATTCCTTTTTCTTCAACAATTTTGTTTTTAACTGAAGGAAACTGATTTTCAAATTCTTTTAAGGCAAGTTTTTTTTCATAATCTCTTAGTTTGTACCTCGAAAAATAGATTTGATATTTATACATGGCTGCTACTTTAGGTTTTCAAAAATTAGAATTTTTTCTTGCTTAATATTCCCAATTTTAGGATTAAATGATTTTCTGTTTAATTTTATATTTCGAGTAAATTCTGTTACAAAATTGAAAGGTGTTGCTTCAGCCGCTTGTTGAAGTATTTTGTTGTTTTCAATATGTCTTCCCTTCAAGATAGAATTTCCAATTACCAAAATAAAGAAGCTTCCTTTCTTCAAAATTTTACTTGTATTTAACATACACTTTTCCATATCTCTCATAAAATCAAATTCATTCGGTCCATTTTTCTTTGAATAGTCTGCGTGAGCTCCTATTTCTAATTTCCTCAATTTAAGTGGGTCCATACCTAACCAAAACAAACGATATTTATGGTACAAATGATAATCATATGCATTGGGATATGGCGGAGAAGTTATGGCAATATCAGCAACGTTTTCTTCAAAAATATGTTCTGTCCGACTGTCTTCAACTTTAAAAACAGATGTTCCATTTTTAATATTTTCAGACGATGCAATCATAATTTTTCTCAATTTGTTCAACTGCTTTGAAAATTTGTTGAAGGTATCAAAATGATTTATGTTTTTAGTTACCCTTACGTACCTTGTATCGCTGTCTTGCCGTGATACGTTTACTAAAATACCAGATAATGCAACTAAACAAAAATCTTTAATATCCTCATCTGCAAGTTTTTCAATCTCTTGTTTGATGATTACAATTTCATGAATTACAAAATCAATAAACCACAAGTTAAGGTTAGTAATATCGGGTATTTCAATATTATTTTTCTTTTCCGAATATAACAACTCAATATGTTTATAAATTTTATTTAATAAACTATCAAGGTTTTGAAGCCTTTTATTTGAAACAGGTGTTGTCTTTACTTTTGAAATTAAAACGGCTAATTCATTTACATCATTTCCAATAGCGTTTCGACCCAGAACATTTGCTTCAACTGCAGTTGTTCCACTACCTAAAAATGGTTCGTAAACAGTGTCTCCCACTTTTGTTAGCTGTTGAATAAGATGGTTTGGAATCTGCGGAATAAACTTTGCAGGATACGGATGCATAGAATTTGTCGTAGAATTTGTTGATGCCTCAGCAAAATCCCAATCAATATTTTCCAGTATGTTTAATTCTGTCATTGTTTGTTATAGCACAACTTAATAAAATGTGTTGCACTCAAACCAAAAATAGACGCTAATTATCTTTAAACTAAATTTTTGCGAAAAAGTTTTCAACAATTCATCAAATTTTTTTTTAACTATTCGAGTTTCAAACTCAATGTCTTTTTGAGCCCCTGCTGTAAAGTCTAACCGATAAATCATTCTAAGCTCAGAAATTTTGGAGGATCTTTCTTTTTTACACTTACGAAATTTCCAACTTCATATTCCTGCTTACTTTTCAAAATTTTCGCTATAAACTCCGGGTCATAAGGGTTTTTTTCACCATTGGGTTTTGAAACTTGAAAGTCAATCTCAAGCGCTTCCATAAAAGCCTTTAAAGCCTTTGCTTGTTCGTTGGTATTGGGTTGTGCTATGTAAACATCCAAAATGTAGTCAATGAAGATTTTTATCATAGTTACCATATTTTGGTCAAAACTTAAACTTGGTATCCTTGGTGTAAATCCATATTTTCTCAATAGCTTCTAAAATAGTTAAAACATAAGTTAGATTACCTTGCTCAAACATAAATGACTGATTGCTCTACTTCTGTAGCAACAATTGGATTGAGATATTTTTGATTCACCAAGTCAACTTGCTTAATGTCAAATAGATTTTGGATAAACTGCTCTAAATCATAAAACGCTTTCAAACCTAAATACTTGCCTTCTTCCAATTCGAAAATTAAATCCAAATCACTATCAACGGTATTCGTGTCATTGGCATAGCTTCCAAATAAGCCGATTTTTAAAATATGAAACTGACTTTT
>CALHDG010000198.1 GCA_938023075.1 uncultured Chitinophagales bacterium | reverse complement strand
TTCCGTAAGGTAAATTCCCCTCTAAAAGTATAACGGTCAGTAGGCAGGTAATCGGCAATGAAAGTAAAAACGGTATAGCTGGTTTCTGCTTTGCGGTTAAACTCAATATCCAACGCATTTTTAATTAAGGCATTGGTTAAGGGTTGCCCCTTGCTTTCTGTATTTTGTATGGCTGCTTTAACCCGTTCTTTTATGTCGTTAAGCCTTGCATTAAAAGTGTTGTGCTGCGAATAAGACTTTTTTACCCTTTGTTCAGATTTTAACCAATACTTTGTATTAATTTTTTCTTTGGTAGAATAGTTAAGCCTATTTTTTTTACCACCAACATAATACCGTATTACGCATATTATCAATTGCTCGGTGTTGGGTTTGTTATTTTTAAGATATAATCGAATTGAAGCCATTGTATGTAACTATTTGCTTTGCAAATATAGTAAAAAGGGTACACGATTTGAAACATTTTTAACTGGTGTACCCTATGGTGTACCCTCATTTGCTTTTACCTGCAATTAATTGAAACAATGCCATTTTTTACTAAAGCCCTTTTAGTACAAGTATTTATTGGCTTTAGCGTTGATTTTATTGGTTTTTGGCTTTGAAAATTGATTAGATTTTAAATTGCCTTAAATTGGTTGGGGGGGTCGTGCCACGACATGTTAGCTGAACTTTCAGTTGTGGTACGAATCAAATGGAAACACCCAATCCAGTTTAAAGCAATACCTCCATGGAAATTTTCGATGGGGGTATTTTATTTTTTTGAGTAATGATGAAAAAGAAAATCTTTACAGCATTCCTGCCTTATAAAGCACTAATTATCCTCATTCCTTTCAATACTTACTTACAAAGTTGTAATTTCGTTGCTCAAATAAAAAACGTATGAAATTAAAGTTTTGCGGAGCCGCTCGAAGCGTTACCGGCAGTGCCCATTTGTTAACCTTAAATAATGGTTTTACTATTTTATTAGATTGTGGTTTGTATCAAGGCAGCGACGATGATTTAGAAGATTTTAATGAATCATTTTTGTTTGATCCTAAAAAAGTGGATTGTGTAGTGCTGAGTCATGCTCATATCGACCACAGTGGTCGCCTACCCAAATTGGTGAAAGATGGTTTTGAAGGGCAAATATATAGCACACACGCCACACGTGATTTATCGGCAATTATGTTGTTAGATAGTGCACATATACAAGAGCGCGATGCCTATTACGAAAACAAACGCCGCAAAAGCGGACCCAAAATTAAAGCCCTGTATAACATAGGTGACGTGCAGCAAACCATGGAAAGCTTTATAAGTGTGGGCTACAACAAATGGTTAAAAATTAATGAAGAATGCGATGTGCTGTTTAGAGATGCCGGGCATATTTTAGGTTCTGCCAATGTAACTTTGCGCATTAAAAAAGATAATTATCACGATATATATTTTGGTTTTACGGGTGATATTGGCAGACCGGACAGACCTATTTTAAGAGACCCTAAACATATGCCCGATTGTGATTATGTGATTTGCGAATCCACTTATGGTGGGCAAAGCCACAATGCCCGACCGAAAGACGAAGAGAATTTGTTAGACATTATTAAGCATACCTGCATCGATAAAAAAGGAAAATTAATTATACCTGCCTTTAGTATCGGGCGCACGCAAGAAATTGTACATATGTTAGATCAATTGGAGAACAGTGGGAAATTACCACGAATTCCAGTTTTTATTGATAGTCCTTTAGCCATTGATGCCACAGAAATTTTTAGAGCACACCCCGATTGTTTTGACAAAGAAACCTTAGCCTATATGCAAACCGACCCTAACCCCTTTGGCTTTAGCAATATGCGCTATGTGCGCGATGTGGAAGGTTCTAAAAAGTTGAATTTTTATGAAGAGCCTTGCGTGATTATTAGTGCTTCGGGTATGATGCAGGCGGGCAGAGTAAAACATCATATTTATCATACTATTCAAAAAGAAAAAAACACTTTGCTGGTAGTGGGGTATTGTAGCCCTTCAACTTTAGGGGGCATCTTAAAAAACAAACCGGAAAAGGTGAAAATTTTCGGAGAACAATTAGAGGTAAAGTTTGAAATAGTAGAAATGCATTCGTTTAGTGCGCACGGCGATCAACAAGAAATGATTGATTTTTTGAGTAATCAAAATCGTAAAAAGCTAAAAAAGATATTTTTAACACACGGTGAAATTGACCGTCAAGAAATTTTTAAAACTGCTTTATTAGAACATGATTTTAGGGAGGTGATGATTCCTGAATTGGGAGAGACTTTTAAATTTTAACAATCCAGATTAATATATAGTTATGATGAAATGTTGGTCTTCTATTTTCATGTCTTATTTTTTTATAGGATTTTCCACTAGTTCTCTTAGTGCACAAAACTTAATTACAGAACCCATTTCAGTACCTTTTTTGTCTGTACAATATGGCTTAAGTTTATCTGCCGGCGATTTAAATGAACGCTTCGGTTTTCATAGCGGTGCAGGCATAGGAGTGGGCTATAAAACATTTACCAATTGGCAATTTGAGTTAAAAGGGCAAACACTGTTTGGACAAAAAGTGAAAGAAGAAAACATAGTCAATCATTTAATAAATGAAGATGGCACCATCACTAGCAACAGCGGACAACCGGCTCAAGTAAATTCCGTAATGCGCGGTTTTAGTATAGGTGCAGAAGTTTCAAAACTAATTAATTTTCAAAAAGATTTACCCAATAGTGGCGTGATTATTAAACTCGGTACGGGTTTCTTACAACATAAAATTAAGTATGAAGATTTGTTAAATGAAGTGCCTCAATTTGACAATCCATATGTAGCCTTGTATGATCGATTGACAAATGGAATGTATGCCAGTCAAGCTATAGGTTATCAATATTTTGCTAAGAATAGACTGATTAATTATTCCATTACTTTTGAAATCATGGAAGGCTTCACGGCTTCCAGAAGAAGTTATAATTTTAATGCAATCAACAATGAGGTGGCAGGTAATTCGAATCGTTTAGACATTAGCTATGGGCTAAAACTAACTTGGATGCTTCCTTTTTATCAGCGTTCAAACACTAAAGAGCGGTATTATACAGATTAGAATGTATTCCCTAATACCTTAACCACATTCCATTTTTCTATTTTGAAAATATACATGCAATTAATTTACCGCTTAGTAACAGGTTTCTATTTTTTCGGTATTAGAATAGCCTCATTCTTTAACCAAAAAGCAAAAGCATGGATTGAGGGTAGAAAAAATTGGCTATCACAACTTACTACAGCAACTAAAAATTGGGATGGCTGTACTTGGTTTCATTGTGCTTCATTGGGCGAGTTTGAACAGGGTAGACCTTTAATAGAGCGTCTAAAAAAAGAACATCCTAAACAAAAAATTTTATTAACGTTTTTTTCTCCTTCAGGATATGAAGTTCAGAAAAATTATATGTTGGCAGATTATGTTCAATACCTACCTGCTGATAGTCCGAATAATGCTAAGCTATTCTTAAACATCATCAAACCAAAATTAGTAATTTTTGTAAAATATGAATGGTGGTATTATTTTTCGAAAATCATTAATAAGCGAAGTATTCCTTTCTATAATATTTCTTGTATTTTCAGAAATGATCAGATATTTTTCAAGTTTTATGGTGCTCTTCATCGAGAAATATTATCTTTTTATACGCATCTTTTTGTACAAAATGGTGATTCTAAAAAACTGCTGAATCATATAAAAATTAACCATGTTTCCATAAGTGGAGATACCCGTTTCGATCGGGTGTTAGCACACAAAAATAAACTAACCATCCTGCCTGTAATAGAAAATTTTAAAAGCGGAAAACCCATTTTAATTGGCGGCAGTACCTATCAAAAAGAAGACACTATGTTAATTGAACTGATGCAACAACCTAAATTCAAGGCTGATTTTAAATATATTATTGTACCGCACGACATTGATTTAAATTATTGTAAAAATCTAAAAAACACCATTCCGTTGAACACAAAATTATATACAGAACTTAAAGAAGCAGACAGCCTTGCCGAAGTTCAGGTGCTAATTATTAATACAATTGGTTTGCTAAACACTTGTTACGCCTACGCTGATTATGCCTTAATAGGTGGTGGTTTTCGAAAAGGCATTCACAACATTTTAGAAGCGGCTGTTTTTGGCTTACCTGTTTTTTTCGGACCACAATATCATAAAGCCAAAGAAGCCATAGAATTAATTGATCAACAGTTGGCATTTTCCATTCATCAAGCCAATGAAATTCAACAATACATTGAGGAGTTTGAAACTAACCCTAAAGTTAAACAAGAGCATAAGTTGGCATTAGCAAAATATTTTAACCAAAAAATGGGTGCTACAGAAATTATATATAGAAAAATTGAAATGATCATTAGATAGTAAAGTTGATCAATTTCAGCATTTTCTACCAACTATTGTTGCACATCTTGCAAACTATTAATCGCTTTAATCATTTTTTTCTTTGTATATGATTTTCTATCAGATTGCAAAAAATCAACCAGCAGTCTCGGATATTTACTTAATAGGATTGTAAAAGTATCATTTTTAAAAGAGCGGTAATCATTTAAGACAAACATTTTTTGATTTTTTGTATTCAATAAAATACCAGCTTTCTCTTTGGCAGGCAATGCTTTGGCTATTTGAGCGTTGGCTAAACCGGCTAAGCCTCCAAAGGTCGCCTTGTTTTGTTCATCTTCAAGAATAGATGGTTCGGTTTCGAAATAATAGAATTTACCTTTTACCTCACTTTTAGCAAAAGCCGGTTTATTGTGATATTTACCAACTTTTATATACATATCTTTTCCATCACAAATAGCCACTATACCTGTTAATTGCTTTCGTTTATCATTAACTAATTGGTAAATAGCTTTTCTACCTTGCTGTTTCATTTCAACTGTTGAATCTATTTTATAAGTATTTCTATGAAAGTTATAAGATCTGTAATAGCCTGGTGGAAAATTGTTAGATGCTTTATCCTCATCTTCAATTGGTTTTGGGTTCCAGTTGGTATAGTTGGTTTTAACAAAACCTTTTTTGTTTCTAAAGTTACCAATGGTTATAAATAAATCTTTTCCGTCAGAAATCGCTAATACTTCTTTCAATAATTTGAGCTTAGCTTTATGAATATAATAAACGTCAACAGAATTGTATTTCTTTATCTGCAAGTCAACAGGGTGTTTGGGTTCGTTGTTATCAATTTCTTCTACAGAAGTATAAATGCCTTCGGAAGGTAAGGTAGTTTTTTGCTGGGTTAGCTCAACACTTTGAGGTTTGAAGCTACCATCTGAAAATGCTGTAGCAGACCTTAGAAGGATAAATAATATAATGAATAATGTAAAATTGCTAAATCGCATATTATTTTTAAATTTAAAATTGCGAAGTTAATAAAACGACACTTAATTTTTAATATCAAAATCACCTCTTCCGGTAACTTTTATCATTCGGTTTTGTATTTTGCAACAAGTTTTAAAATTTGAAATACCAAATGAAAAAAAAGGTAAAACCAACATTATACATAGGCTTAGGAGCTGCAGGGGCAACGTTAATTGAAAAATGTGCGGCTGTTCAAACAACAAGAGAACCACAATTGTGTAAAGTAGCCGCCGATTTGTGCATAGAAGCCAATGGTCAACTGAAAAGTTATTTTAGAAAGGCACGGTATTTTAAATTTCCTTTCCAGCTAAATGAAGTAGATGATGGCGTTTATCGATCCAATTACCAAGCCTTCATACAAAAAGAAGAAGAAATTAATACCCTGATAAGAAAACACTTAACCGAAATAAATAATATTGATAATCGCCGGGCATTAATTAGTGCGGGTTACGAAATTGGCGACCCACAAGTAATGTTTGTTAGCCCATTGGGTGATGCAATTGGTTCGCCTTTAATATTAGGCTTTGCCAAGTTGGTTAATCGTATTTTTAAAGAAGGTAATTATGCCTATAGTCAGGCAACGGCTTTGTATTTGTTACCCGATTTGTTTTATCAAAGCGAATACTTAAGTCAAACTCTTAACATTATGAACGATTATCAACGAGGCGAGATCGTTCAACCGCATTTAAATATTGCCGAACAGGTGGCTAAAAAAGAAATCATCTACACCAACTTAGAAGATGCCGGATATAAAACGGCTTTGTTTATAAAAGGAGAAGGACATGAGGAAGCAGTTGATGTTAACGATGTTAGCGGAGTAGGCGCCGATAAAAAATTACACGCCTTATTAGCAGGTTTAGCACATACGCAGCCTAATCATATTAAAAATATGATTAGTGATAATCAAGATGGTACATACGCCGTTCGTTTTTATGATGCAAAAGAGACTGAAAAATTTGTAACGGTCGATAAAAATTTTTGGTTAAGCTCTAATAACGAATCTGTTTATGCCGGGTTTTCTAAAACAGCAGATGAGCCAGTTGAAATTTGGACGATGCTCATTGAAAAGGCTTGGGCAAAATTGCATAAAGGTTATGAAAATGTTCAGGTCACTAATTTTTCAACTATTGATTCGGCTTGGGCTTTAACCGGTGAAAAATTTAAACGCCTCAAAATTGATGAATATTTAAATGAAGATAACTTTATAAATGATATTGACCGGCATTTCAATCAACAACATTTACCGGTCACATTTACCACTAAGGCAGGTTCGTCTACTTTTGATGATGAAGACTTAGAATATAATCATATTTATGTGTTGAAAGATGTGAGCCAGCGTAACCAACGTTTTAATTTATACAACCCTACAGGTAGTAAACATTTATATAATGTAGATATAGAGTTTATTAAAAATCATTTCCGGTCTATTACCTTGTATTTTGTAAAACCTTTCGAAGCTATTTCTACCCAAAGAACCAAAGCTATTAAAAATAGAAATTATGCAAGAGCGTATGCTTCTCTAAATGAGTTAGATTTTACTTTAGATAAAAATGAAGAGCGTGGTACGCGTATTATTCGGCATAATTTTATTGTAGGAAGCAAAAATAATCTGAACGTAAGCCTCGGCACCTTTAATGACATGTTGGTTAGCTTAACCGAATTTTCGTTGATGTTGATGAATGAGCAATTTGCCACACAACATTTAAATGTTCATTTAGAAGATGAAACGGGCAACAAAACCAATCGCTATAGCTCTATTGGTTACAGTACGCTGATTTTTCCAGAAGAAAAAATGGTAGATGGTTTAATTAATTTGGGTAAAAATGAAGTACTGAACGAAATTCAAACCAACTTTAGAAACACCAAATTTGATATTAATGAAATTAGTGGTGAAGTAAAACATTATTACCGTGATAAAAATTTGGCTGAGCTTATTGAACGCATGGCTTTGGAAGAAGATAAAGGTCAACCTATTTTTAAAGCCTTTAACTATACAGGAGATCGGAATGAAAGCGTTGATTTAAATTTGTTTTACAATGGTGTAGAAGCTGCGTCGGATCAATTTGAAAAAGAACAGTTTGGAACACAGATCATTAAAACACTAACCAGCAGAAAAGAAGCACTATCTCAGCAATTGGTTAATGAAGTTAATGCAAAAAGTGAAGCGTATATAAATGCGCACAACAAAGGCATTAATTATGCCCACGCCTTTACTAGTGTTTTGCTAAGAGAAGATTGCTCCAGTTTAAGTGGTCAACTATTGGAAGGAGAGGAAGATTTGCGGACTATTGAAAATGAAGTTTTGGCTTTTTACAAAAGTAAAACCGAACTGCCTGAACAATTAGAAGAAGCCGAACAACTTGCCATCGATTTAAAAAACAAAGAAAAACGCATGGCTTATTTAACCGAAGAGGTGGAAGAATTGCGAGAAAAAATGTTGTTAGAAATGGGCGACATTGGCGAAGGTGAAAAATC
>CALHDG010000197.1 GCA_938023075.1 uncultured Chitinophagales bacterium | reverse complement strand
TCCCGCTTTTCGCTCAAATGCTGCGGCTAGGCTGCAAAATCATGCGCTTCAGGCAGCATAACCGCTGCAATCGGGGCTAGTTTAAAAACTTCGGTTCTTCGTAGCAAGAAAAACACAGGCACTCGAAAACAGGAAAGTATCGACCACTTTGATAAACTTGTTAATGGCTACCTCAAAAAAAGGAGGACAATTGCCCTCCTTTCAAATAAATTCTAAATGTTTTCTTTTTTGCGATGCAACGCTACTTCCTGATAAGAATTAGCCGTTTTATCGCATAATATACAACTTGCCAAAGCCTGACTTATGGTAGCGATCTTCTATATCAGTAGCATTGCTTTCGGCATAAATATCATAGTAACCGGTTTCTTCGCCATTGGTGCTAGAAACAATTCTGTACAAATAAACACCATTACCTAACTCTCCACCATATTCATCTTTTCCATCCCATTTATAATCGGTAATGTTTCTGCCAATATGCAAATTACCCAATTCTGTTTTATCAATTTCCCGCACTATTTTACCACCTACTGTTACAATTTGTATTTTAAATACTTCGGGAACTTGCAAACCGGTAAGGGTAAACAAAAACTGCGTAGAAGTTGAAAATGGATTTGGATAATTATAAATGTGCGAGATAGTTGAAGCATTGGTTACTTCAAAGCTTACTTTATAAGCGAATTCGCCAGAGGCATTGCCTGCTGCATCTTCTGCATTAACTTGCAAACAATAAGTACCATCTTCTGTAAAATGCCGGTTAATTAAAATTTGTGCTAAGTTTTCTTCACTCAATCTATCAATATCTGCCGGTATAAATTGAACTGATGAATCACCCGCAAAAATATCTTCAGTTGTTCCATCTGGGTAAGTTAATACAATATCCACAATGTCAGGATTATCTAAAGCCAAAAAAGGATTGTCATCTCGAACCGTGATCGAAATTTCTGGTTGTGCTGCAACAATATCGCCATCTAAAATATGTACTCCATCAAAAGTTACATCTAATAATGGGTTCGTATTATCTCCACCTATATAAAATGGTAAAATTAAAATATTGTTGAAGCCAAACTTTTCACGTTGGTAATAAGGATTACCTTCAATTGGATTAAGCTTTACGTAGAGGTAATTTAATCCATTTAACTGGCTTGTTGAAAACGACCCCGTGGCTGTACCTTTTTCTCCTGCAGCTAAGGGAGCCTGTAAAGAAGAACCGGCATTATACACCACATTATTCGCATCTACCACTTCGTATACCACTAATATGCTATCGGCATCTACTCCACTAACATTTTCTATAGCTACTGATAAATCGAAAGACTCTCCTAAATCTATAGTATCTATCGGAATGGTTGAATCGAAAGGCTTGTCTATAAACAAAGGCTCTCCTTCATATATTAAACCCTCACCGGTATTAAAAGCGAGTTCAGTCACGCCATCAAATAACACTCTCCAATAATCTAATTGAGGTGGCGTGTTATTGGCTTGATCTTGAGAAACCAATTCAAGTTTTATGTATGGATAAAATAGGGCATTGACATTTGATAAAGAGGTAATTAACTCATTACCGTTAAAGGTGAGATCACCTAAAATACTATCAGGACCTTTTGTTAATAAATCCACGCGTCCGTCGGCGCGTACCCCGTAAACATTTAAGGTAAATTGATCTGCTTGGTTAAAGGATGGATCGTTATTATACGTTTTAACAAATAATGATTGCCATTCATCTGCTGGACCTACCAAGGTAGATTCAAAAGAACCTTCGTACCATTTGCTTTCTACATTTAAATCAAAAGCTAAAATATCATCTAAACTAGTGCCAATTTGAACTTCCGGTTCAAAACTGCTTACCCCTTTTCTTAAAAAGAGTAAGAAGGGCATTTTACTTTGTATATTTTTAATGCCAAAACCACCCATCGATTCAATACGGTTATAAATATTATTTAAGTAAGAAACCACCTGCGGATTAGTGGCAACATCTAATTTATGATTTTGAATACTCTTAATTAGCACATAATGACCATTTGGTATGGCATCTAAAAAATTAATAATGGCTTGTAAATCTTGAATAGTTTTGGTTTCAAAATCGAATTGAGGCGTGTCAATTGACCGGCAATGAATATTACCATAAATACCTTTAGCTGCGTTATCGCAACAAGGTCCTGGAGCAAAGCAATTCGGATCTTGCAACTGCGTCATATCCACATCTTCAATTTCACTAATTAATGGTGCGAAAGTTGCAGGGTTTAAAACCACAAACTGTATACCTCCATCGTAAGTGCACGAACCTTCGCCTAAGCAAGACCACGTTACTTCTTTTACATTATTTAATTCAACATCTACTTCTGCCCAATCATTATTCGACCATATTAAGCCACTGCCAACATCATCAACAAAGCCGGTTAAGGCTTTTACATTTTTTACTTGATCTCGATATTCAAATTCTCGGCTAAATTCACTCAAACTCATATCGTTTGATTTTGTGCCTCTATTATATTGGTAGTAATGTGATTGATTCCAACCATTATTTAAGTTTTCATCGTAAATAAAAGAACTGTTTCTCCAGTTGGTTACATTCGGGTCAACTTTAGCTACCCGCCAATAAAACACCACACCTTGCCATTGCGGTCCCGAGAAATTAAACCCCGGTTCCCATTCTACAATTCCACCGGCAGAACGCACTATGCCTTCGTTTAACAAACTGCTGTTAAACAGCTCAGTAGTATCCATTTGAAAAATGTAATCTTGTTCTAATAAAATAGGCGATGCTGTTGAGGCTTGTAAAGAAAAACCTGGCTGCGACATAATACTAAACTCACAAGGGTTTACAGGCACCAAATTATCGGCAGTAATAAATAGTTCCGCAATGGATATATTATTATCTTCACAAAGTTCGTCTAATTCATTGTTGCAATCAACTTTTACTGTAATTTCGTTTTCTCCAAAACCATTTAAAGGATCAGTATAAATATTAACGCTAAAAGTATCTTGATAAGATGGGACAACAAAACGAGGATTTGCCACATTTTCTACCGTGCCATCTTCATATTTACGTTCAATGCAAAGGGTAATAGAATCAGCAGTGTTGTAAGTTCCGTAGTTAGAAAGTACTACATTTACTTTAAAAGAATCGACCCTTGTTGAAACTAAAGCCGGCTCAAAAAAGATATCAGAGTTTTTTACTTCAAACTCTGGCTTTGGTGTATAACCAATTACAATTGCAGGATCTCCCTCCAACACCATTTCTTCACTGGTAATCAAAATTCCATAATTTTCTTCGTAAATTTCGGTCACGGTATTAATCATACTTCTGCCAACACTTCCATTATAATTATTATAAGAAATTTGCCTATAAATGCTTTCGGTATACTCATCTAAAGAAGGCGGGAAACCAAACTGTACACCGGCTAAATAACCTATGGCTCCTGCATCGGCTTCTAAAACCCATTCTTCTGACATAGATAATGTGCTTGTTTCACCAAAAGATTTGTGTATATCACCTACAAAACATGAGTTAGCTAATATAAAAGGATATTTACCTTTATTGTCGTATTCATTAGCGTGCCCAATGTCAACCTCCCAGAATAAACCACTTGCGTGCCCATAAAAACAGATTAGCCCTAAACCTAAATCGTTTATCAAATAATCAACAAATTCTGTTGGCGGAATATCTATTACTCCCCCTTGCTTAAATAAGTTATGTACGTAGCCTCCATATAAAGTATCTTCAATTATGCGTTCTCTTTTTTTAAGGGATCGGGCAAAATCTTGTTGTTGTTCTAAATTATCTCCGCCAGCAATATGTAATACTTGCTTTTTCCAATCTAAGTCTAATTCATTACATGTGTATACATTTGCGGTTTCATATTCTCTTACTTTACTTAAATAATCTTTTGTGTGAGTAGAATTTCCAGCATCATCAAGAAAGGCACTTAATCTGCCAACAGCAATTGTTGGTAAAACTTTACCTTTAGGTATAGAAAATTGTAAATCAGATGGGGTATCTCCGTAAGTGGGTACTAGATTTTTTTGCCAGTTAATTGGTGTAGTTCTACATTTAGAATTTTTTATCGATTTACCTATTAAAAATAAGTTTTCAGGTTTTACCTCCCAAACATTTGAGGCATATTGCATAAAATTTTTAATAGATAATGGATGCTTGCGAATGCCGTGCGCAAATTGATCGTACAATAATTCTACATCAGCTACCACTGTTTTGTAGTCACCACCTTCTGTTGATGAACGATAGGCTGCATATTCATTCACAGAACCATCTTGCATTAATCCGGTTTGTGAAACGATGACATAATTTCCCTGATTCTCGGCTTTTGTAAAATCAATAAACTGCCGCTTAACAAGTTGGCTTACTTGTTTTACAATACTTCCTGTATTTTGGTAGATAAATAATTTTCTATTGTTATTAGAAGCGGCAGGCAAATGATAACTTACTTTGTTACCCGATATAATACCTTCTATACGAATATTGTTATGTAAATCTAACATAATTGGAGCCACCCCTCCTGTAGGGAAGTCGGTAATTTCAATTAAATCAGATGTTGTTCCATTTGTTAGTAAATTAAATAAAAGTTGATTGATATTAGCAAAATTAAAATTTCGAGGATATTTAACCGAAATATAGGATGTTGTTTGATTATCAGCTTTAGAAGCAAAGCCTAAGGCACTCAATTCAAATTCGGTATTGGGGCTAGACAATTTTGGCAAAGCGTAATTGTCAATTTCATATTTCTGAACAGTATAACCTTCAAATTTTTCGAATATAATATCGTTGCCATTCAATTTTACTTGTAAGGTATGGTCGTTATTGGTAAAGAAGTCATCAGAAACCCCCAACACTTTTAACTCAATATCTGCGCTGGGTCCATTAGGGTAAATATTGGGTGTAGGAACATTAATTTTAATTGAATTTGGAGCTAGTGGATTGCTAGCCGAAAATTGATTCCCCATCCAACCTTCACCTTCTTCATAATCAGAAAAATGTACATTTACTCCGCTAAAACGTTTACCCACTCCTAAACTATGAGAATTATTACCTACATATAAACCTTCGTGTATAAAGTATTCTTCGGCAGCAGGTGCTCCGGTTAAGTTATTTACCGTATTGTTTAACCTTAAGTTAGTTGCATTTGGATCTATTAACAGAAAATAGACAGCCGTATCGGTAAATTGGCTAATATAAGTGTGCAACTGCATTTCAGGTTTTTCAAACAACTGTGTATCAAACGAGCCATCTAATTTATTGGCATAAAATTCTATAAAATCGTTGCCACCCAACTGACCTGAATTGGAGACATACAACGGTACTTCTTTACCATCGGTATACATTTTATAATCGGTACCATTAGCTAATATTCCGTTACTTTCTAATACACTTTTTGAAATACGATAAACGCCTTCTTCTGCAATTTTTATTTTATAATGATCTTTACTTAGATCAACCCACTCGTTACCATAACCTTGGCTTTTTGCCCCAAAAACCGTTAAAAGTAATAATCCAAAGCATAAAATTGTAGATATATATTTCATGATTTCGTTTTTTTATTTTAAAAATTATTTGAGGTATTCTCGCGATTAATATCAAACATTAAACTAAAAATATGGCTAAACACACTTTGGTTAGAATCTCCAAAGCGGGTTAAGGCATAATCAATATGTAAATCTGCCACTTTAATACCCGCCCCAAGGTTAGGTTGTATAAAGGTAACTTCTTTACCGGCAAAACTGGTACCTTTTTGCATGTTGTTTAAACCACCTCTTAAAAATACCAAATCGTTGTAATTGAACTCTAACCCAAAATGTGGATCAATAATGTTACCAATCAACACATTTCTTTTGCCATCGGTGGTCATATCCAAATCCAATTCAGCCAATAGACTTAATTTATCGGTAAATTCAAAATTGTAAGCGGCACCTAAGTTAATTTTTGGGTAAGAAAACTCAGTACTTTTTACAGGAATATCATTACCGGTTGCTGCGAAAACTTGTTTTTCTTCTTCGGTAAAATTAAAACTCCATGCAAGTACCGTAGTGGTAATATCTTTTAACATTAAACCAAACTTAACATCACCAAGCGTATATTGTCCGCCAATATCAATTCCGAAACCATAAGCATTGGTAAAATCGCCGGCAGTCCGGTAATATACTTTCGCGTTTATGCCTACATTCAAGTTATCAATCAATAAGTTGGGTTTGGCGAAAGAAAAGATCATTCCATAATCGGAACTTGAGAAATAGGTGACTTGTTCTGGCCTAAAAATTCCATTACCATCTACGGCAAATAATGTATTTGGAATGCCATCTACCCCATTTCTAAAAATAGACAAGCCAACTACGCTGCTTCCTCCAGCAAGCCCCATAGCAACTGATAGATAATCAAATTTTGAAATGCCGGCAAATAGTTCGGCATGCATAATAGCTGGTTGTATACCTTCGCCCATATTAGCTAATCCTGCCGGATTCCAATACCCTGCCGTAGTATTATCAATGGTTGCCACTACAGCATTACCCATAGCGTATGCTTGGGCACCTACGCCAATATTCAACTGGTTATTGGTATATGTTTGCGCAATGCAGCTTAATGAGATTAACCAACTTGCTATAAAAATAGCTAATTTTTGTTTCATCATAAATAGCCTTGATGTTGTTGTTTTTGATTAAATAAATTTAATATAATTTTGGAGAGATTCTTAAATTTCTTTAAAATGAACGATACACAAACGATAGGCGGAATAAAAAAATTGTGTCAATCTTAATAAATGTAAAGATAGCTTCATCAAATTGTTACAAAGTTAAGCGAATTGACAATTTCTAAGGCTTAATTAGTATTAAATAGTGTTACAAAAATAAGCTCCAAAAATCAAATTACAAACTCCAACATTGATACACCTAATCTAAAAATCAAATTAAAATGCAAAAAAGGATCTTACGAGTATAAGATCCTTTTTTTTAACATTCAGAGTAGGGTTTTGGAATTTACGTTAAATTTAGTCCCACTTTAAATCCTCATCATCAATTACATTATCTGTACTTGTTTCTGTAGTTGGTTCACTGTCAAAAGTTTGATTAGTGTCAACTTGATCTGAAACTACTTCTGTATCTGCAGTCTCTGTTTCAGAATCGGACTCGCTGTGTTCGTAGGGTTCTCTAATGGCATTTCCATGTTCATCATATTCAATGGTTTGAACGGGGCGGGTAAATTCGTCGTAATCATAGTTAGGCATTAAGGTTTTTATATGGCCAACTACATCTTCTATAGCATTAATAAATTTATGGAAATCTTCTTTATACACGTGCACTTTATGTCGCTCATAGCCATCTGAATCGAACTTTCGTTTACTTTCGGTTATGGTTAAATAAAATTCTTCGTTTTTTGTCGATCTTACATCAAAAAAATAAGTTCTTCTTCTGCCGGCACGTATCACTTTAGAATAAACGCCATTTTGTTGTTTGTTGCTTTCTTGCTCCACAATAATACTTTTTTAAATTTTGAAAATTAATTTTGCTATTCTATGTTACTCATTTTCGTTTTCTGCTGCTTTTCAAAAAGTTCAAAATACAAACCCTTCCGTTGTAGCAACGACTTATGATCGCCCCAATCAACTATCGTGCCATTTTCTACAATAAATATTTTATCAAACTCTTTTAAGGCAAAAATCCGGTGAGTTATTAGTATTACTGTTTGGTTTTTCCACCTATTCATCAAATTAGTGAAAATTTCTTTTTCGGTGTGCGCATCTACTGCCGAAAGACTGTCATCCATAATTAAAACCGGCACCTCTTTTAATAAGGCTCTAGCTATAGAAATGCGCTGTTTTTGCCCTCCTGATAGGGTTACACCACGCTCACCAATTTTAGTGGCATAAGCATTAGGTAATCGCTTTATTTCTTGATGTATTTTGGCTGTAGCTGCTGTATTTTCAATAGTTTCAAAGTTAATATCGTCAATTCCGAAATTGATGTTATTGGTAATGGTATCAGAAAATAAAAATACATCTTGCGGTACATAAGCTATATTTTGCCGAATGCTTTGTAAATCAATTTGTTTTATTGGCTGTCCATCAATCCATATGGCACCATCATCAACATCATACATGCGCAAAAGTAGGTCAATAATAGTGCTTTTTCCTGATCCGGTTTTGCCTACAATGGCTACTTTTTCACCGGGTAAAATTTCTAAATTTATTTGCTTCAAAGCCTTAATGCCCGAATCTGGATACGTGAATTGTACATTTTTATAGACTATATGTCCTTTTATTTGGACGTTTTTGGCATTTTCATTTTGTATTTCTGGTTGGGTCAACAAAAATTCGTTAATTCTTTTTTGTGAGGCTGCTGCTTGTTGGATGATTGAAGCAATCCATCCAATTGAGGTAACGGGCCATATTAACATGTTTACGTAAATAACAAACTCAGCAATATTTCCGGCAGTTATGGTACCTTTCGCTACTTGTAGTCCACCTATAAAAATGGTTAAAATAGTACTGGCACCTACCAATAAAATCATTAATGGAAAAAAAAGGGCTTGCACTTTTACCAAACCCAAACTTTCTGTTTTATATGTTTCGCTTTCTTCACTAAAATAATTGATAACAGGGGGCTCTTGCACATAGGTTTTTACCACCCGTATACCGTTATAATTTTCTTGAGCAACGTTAGTTAAGGTAGATAGTTGTTCTTGAATACGTTCGCTTTTTTTGTTGATAATGCTACTCACATAATAAATAGATATAGATAAAATAGGTAGCGGCAGCAGCACATAAAAAGTAAGATTGGGGTTTACGCTAATCATCGTCCAAATAACAACAATAAAAAGTACCATGGTATTGATGGTATATAAAACCGCCGGACCAAGATACATACGAACCTTAGAAACATCTTCGGTAGCGCGAGACATTAAATCGCCGGTTTGATTTCTTTTATAAAATGCTACACTTAACCTTTGATAATGCTGATATAGCTCATTTTTTAAATCATACTCAATATGTCTTGACATTACTATTAGGGTTTGGCGCATAAGAAACATAAACAAGCCTTTTAGCACTGCCATAAGCAAAACCAAACCTGCAAATAACAAAAGCGACTTGCTGATGTAGGAATAATAGCCATCTTGTTGAGCAAAACCATTGATTAATTGAAAATAAGACAGGTTTTCTTTAACCATATCAAAAGCATACCGTATTAAACGTGGAGGTATGATACCGAAAATGTTAGAAATGGTTACAAAAATAATTCCTCCGAAAAAATGAAATTTATATTTCAGAAAGTACTTATGTAGATATTTAAGATGTTTCATTTATATATTTATGCGTTTCATTTATTAAACTTGCATAGTAAAAGAAAGGTTATATTTTTGCAAGGTAAACAATAATTTTGTTTAACAAATATTTGTTTGATCAACTAAGCAAATAATAAATTAATATTCTTTGTTTAGAGACGAGATAATTGATTTTAAATAGCTTTGAATATAGTAGACATCCATTTGAGTAATGAACTGTAAAGAAAGATTTGAGCGGAAAGCAAGACTGTACTATATTCGATAATCTAATGTTTCGCTTCTTAAAAATATTTATATAAAATAGTTCTTTTATTTAATGACAGGAAAATTTATGATGAGGGAAGAACCATGTTAAACAGGCGACTTTTAAGGATAAAAGTATTACAAGCGGTATACAGCACCGAGCATCAACAAGAAATTACGATACAATACTCCAAATCGTTATTGCATACCTACATTAATAATTATTACAAATCTTACTTACTGTGTTGGCAGTTTATTGTTAGGCTTTGCTTGTATAATGTTAACTACAAAGAGCGCTTAGAAGCCAAGCACATTAAATCTAACGAAGATGTTAATTATTCGCTGAATTTAGCTAATAACCCTATAATAGTTGCCTTGAAAAATGATATAGCTTTTGAAAAAAAAGTAGAAAGTGAAAAACAGCAGTACATTGTTAAAGAGGATGATTTAAAAACCATGTTTAACGACTTGGTAAAAAAGAAAAAATACGAAGAATATATAAATGCTGATGCGAATAGCCTGCAATATGATCAACATAAAAGAATACTGATTTATATATTTAACAAATTGCTCTTAAAAAGTTCGCTGTTTAAAAGTTTTTTAGAAGATCACTATATCAATTGGTACGATGACCGGGAATATGTATACAAAAACATGAACGATACCATTAGAAACTTGAAAAGTGATCCGGTTGCTTTTTATGATATTTATCAGCCAATTAATAAAGAAAGTATATTTTTTGCGGAATCATTATTAATTAAAACACTGCGAAACAGAACGGAGTACGAACAAATAATTGAGCCTTTTTTGAAAAACTGGGATTTAGAACGGGTTACCACGGTTGACATTATGATATTAAAGTTAGCCATTTGCGAGTTCTGCGAATTTTCAGAAATTCCATTAAAAGTTACCATTAATGAATACATTGAACTATCTAAATTGTACAGCACCCCAAAAAGTAAAGATTTTGTAAATGGTATATTAGATAAATTGATGAAAACCCTAAAAGCGGAAGGAAAAATTAAAAAAGCGGGTAGAGGTTTGGTAGACATGTAAATTAGTTTTTATTAGCAGAATAAATTAATGTTATTGACTTGACAAACTATTGAAGGATGATGAGAAAATAAATTTACCAACAATGATAAAGCAATTTTTTGATAGACGAGGCGAAAAACGTAGTCATAGTGGGGCTAAGACGAGGCTTTTCAACGAAGTATATCAGAAAATTGCAAAGTCAGAATGCAAATTTATTTTTTTCTCATTCCTCAGTAACAAATTGACAATAATTTAGCATAAAATTATAGTAGATTCGCGTTTTAATATTCTTTAAGGAAAAAATTAGTATCTATCAAATGCTTTTAAATCTAAATATTAGCTAAATTACTTAAACCGTTATTGTGAGCGTCTTTTTTAAATTTACATTCATTACATAAGTTAATTATGAATCATTATTTTTTGATATTGTTAGTAGTGTTAATTGGTTTTTCGGCTTGCCAAAGCGAACCGGAAAAAAAAGGAGTTGTTGAAAAGCAGTCTGCTAATCAAATAAAAAACAGTGATGCTAACTTAAGTACTTCAGATAATTCTTCTGTTTCGGAGACTAGTTCTGAAAAAGAGTTGATTACCAAGCGTACAATTGATCAAACCAATGAAGTAAAAAAAGAAATTAAAGTTGAACAGCCTCGAGCAAAACCTCAACCTAAAAAACCGGCTTCTATACCCAAAAAAAAGAAAGCTGATAACGATGAAAAATTATCGGCTAAGTTAGTATCTAATTCAAAAACAGCCTCAAAAAAGAAAACTGAAAAAAAAGAACCTTTACCGGAATTGGTTTTTGACTATAAAACTTACGATTTTGGAGTGGTTGACCATGGCGATACGGTAAGCCATAAATTTTATTTTGTAAACAATGGTGATGCACCTGCCATTATTTCGGAGGCTAGTTCAAGTTGTGGTTGTACCGTACCTGAATATCCTAAAAAACCAATTAAACCAGGACAACGTGCTTTTATACAAGCTGTTTTTGCCACTAAAGGCAAACTAAATACGCAAAAGAAAAGCATTACCATTAAAGCCAATACCGAACCAAACTATACTACTTTGTATTTAACCGGTGAAGTATATAACCGCCCAAAGAAAAAAGAATTAGTAGATTCTGTAAAGTTAGATTCAATTAAAAAAGCCACTAAAAAAGCGGAAAGAGATAGTTTAAAATTAAAAAAGAAAGCTGATAAAAAACAACATGCTTTAAAGAACAACACAAAAAATAATAAAGAGACTTCTAATAACAAACAAAAGGAAAACGCCACTAAAGAAAATAAGACCGACGCAAAGGAAAGCACCAAAAAATCGGCGAAGGACGGAGAGATTGATTATTTTTTACCCGTACCCAAGCCTAAAAAACCAATTGATACAGACAAAAAAGAAAAGCCATAGTGATTATGCATTATTTGTTATTGTTAACCCCTGCCGAAGGAGGCAACCCCATGGTAAGCTTTGCATTTTTAGCAGCTGTTTTTGGCATCATGTATTTTTTTATGATCCGTCCGCAGCAAAAAAAGATGAAAGACCAACGCAATTTTATAAACGAACTACAAAAAGGTGATAAAGTGGTTACCAATGGAGGCATACACGGTAAAATTGCTAAAGTTGAAGAAAACACGGTACTGTTAGAGTTAGACAGCAATACCAAAATAAGGGTTGAAAAATCTTTCATATCAGTCGATTTTTCTAAAGTTTTGGCAATCAATAAAACGAAAGAATAGGCGCTCTGTTTAAAAATGTAAATAAACGAATGTTGGTGTTTTGCCTGATAGTTGCTTCGGGCACTTGGGTATTTACTTCTTTAAATGAAACCTTTAATACCAAATATGAGTTTAGAATTGCCTATCCTAAAATGCCGGAAGATAAAGTACCGGCAATTAAATTACCCAACACGTTAACTGCCGAATTAGAGGCTTTTGGTTGGGATTTGTTTAAATACAACAGACAACGATCTAATACAATATTAGTTGATTTATCTACCGTTGAAAACAATTTAATATCTGAAGATGATCTTAAAAAAGCATTGTTCAATCAGATTCCGAATCAGGTTAAGGTAAAAATACGAAATATTGAACCTGAAAGTATTGCGGTTCAGTTTGAAAAAAAATACATTAAAAAAGTGCCGGTTATACTAAATCATCAACTTACATTTAAAGATGGCTATTTTCAAAAAGGGCTGATTAAACTTGCTCCAGATTCAGTAACTATAACCGGGGCAAAATCAGTTGTTGAGCCCATTGACCATTGGCATACCGATACTTTGCGGTTAAACGACTTGACAAAAACAGTTAATAAAACCGTAGAAATTATTGTAGTGGATAACGTTATTTTAAACGAAGATGACTACTTGATAGATGTTAAAATTGATGTGGTTCAGTACACCGAAAAGAAAATGGATATTCCGGTAGTTTTAGTGAATGCCAGCGAAATAAACTTTTTGATGATTCCTCAATCGGTAGAATTAAAATGTTTGGTGCCGGTAGACGAGTATGATAATATAGTACCGGAAGATTTTAGATTGGAAGCCGATTATAAAAACAATGCATATAAAGGAAAAATTGATGTGGCTATGGTTAGACAACATGAATTTGCAAAACAAGTTAACTTTTACCCGAATGAAGTGGATTATATACTATTTGAAAACGAATGATTAAAGTAGGCATTACCGGAGGTATTGGGGCAGGCAAATCGTTGGTTTGCCGTATTTTTAATTTATTGGCTATACCGCTATATAATGCAGATTATTATGCCAAATATTTAATGCAAACCGATGAAACCCTTATTAATTCTATAAAAAATATATTTGGTGCTCATATCTATAAAAACAATCAATTAGACCGAAAAGCCCTTGCTGACATTGTATTTAATAATCAAGAAAAGTTGAATCAATTGAATCAAATTGTGCATCCGGCGGTTTTTGAACATGGCAGCGCTTGGTTTGCGAAACAGCAACAACATCCTTATGCAATTAAAGAAGCGGCTTTGTTATTTGAAACCGGCTCTTATCAAGCTTTAGATACCACTATTTTGGTAATAGCTCCGCAAACAGTAAGAATTAAACGAGTGATGCAGAGAGATGATACAGACGAAAAAAGCATCAAAAACCGGATGAATAAACAATGGAGCGACGAGCAAAAAAAAGAATTAGCTCAGTATTGTATTTATAATGATGAGGTACGAGCAATCATTCCTCAGATTAATGAAATACATCAGCAGATACTTAGAACCAAAAGATGAAGATGTTCGCGATATTGTTATCATTCAACTATCTGAAAGAGAAAGAAATTGTATAGCAGAGCTACTGTTTATAGGCAATTTTTTGAGTGCCAGTATCTATTGTGCTCAAAAAGTAATCATTCCAAAAGGTTTAATAGTAGATAAGGTAAGTGTCCATTTTAAGGTAGGCGATTATATTATTTTAAATAACAATTTTGAAGTAGAGAAAGGAGCAGACTTTGAAGCTATCATCGACAAAGCAAATTCATACTGTTCTGTGAGTACAAATTCTCATCTAAAGACGTTGTTTTAATATAAAGAAACTTTTTCTCTTCTTTAGATTTCGTCAAATTTAAAAATAACGTTTCAATATTTATTTTTCCATGAAGAGGAATTTCATTTTGTTTTTCTAGTATAGGATTATGATCTTTTTCTTTTAACTTAATTTGCGCTTCAATTTCTTCTAGTGTTAATTCCATATCATCGTCAAAGCCAAACAAAGAATCTTTAATCAGATTAAAAGCGGATCGAAATGTGGGTTTAATAATATTCATTTTTATCTTTTTAGTTAAATTATAACAAAAATCATACGAATATATCGAATTTTAGTTAAACATCTTTAATCATACATAAGATAATTTTAATATAAACATCAATTTTCACGAAAAAGTACAATTATGGCATTTAATCAAATGCATCATACTTAATCAAATACCCAAACATCACCACATCAAAAACAAAGTGTGCCATAGCGGCAGCCCAAATACCGTAGTTGTTCATCAGGTAACCCATGCCGGCAACAATTATTACCATTAAAATTCCATAGAGTGTAATACGCCAATCGGTAATTGATAAATAGCCGTGAATTAAAATGAAAATAAATGCGGTAAGCCAAACGCCAAAGTGATATTGCAAAGCACCTCTAAAGAAAATTTCTTCACCCACGCCGGCACAAAATGAAAAGAACAGTACATCTATCCAATTTAAATTAATGTGTCCTAATAGTTCTTTAAAAACACCGGTTACCGGCTTCAAAAAATCTAACCGGACCAACCAAACCGCATTGGCAGCTGCTATCATACCGTATATTAAACCACGCCAAAGTTGTTCAGTTAACGTTGTACCATGTATAAAAATATCTATAAAAGAAATATTATTACTAAACCACAATACCAGCCACGCTAATAATGGAAAACCCACTAAAGTTAATAAACTTAATAAATACAGCGTTTTACGGCTAACTTGCATGGTAGCGCAATGTAGCATTTTAACTTCAATGAAAATTAAAAATTTATTCGTAATATTACATTGATCAATTTTTTTTGAAGAAATAATAATTATTATTCTATATGATTCCTAAACAACATACGTTAGATTTTTCCGTCAATCGCTATTTTGGAGTACATTTCAATCAAGAGGTTTGGAAAATGTTAGATAAACCTTCTATAACAGTTGAAGAAGGTTATCAACTAATTGACTTAGCTCATGCCAGTAACCACCATTGGCGTTTGTCGGGTACGGCTATAAACCAGCAGCGTGGAGCTTATTTGATTGCCCGTGTATTTTTAGCACTTGGTAGTCCCGATGCCGCTCTAATTTATGCCAATAGATGTTGGAATATTACACAACAAAACCCGGAAGGCATTAAAGATTTTGATTATGCTTATGCTGAAGAAATGATGTGGAAATGCGAATTAGCGGAGGGAAATACCGAAAAAGCCGAAAAGCATAAACTGAAGGCTCGTAGTTTAGGCGATGCTATAACAGGGCAAGAAGATAAAAAGATTTTTAATCAAGACTTTGAAACCACTTACAAAAACTTGATGCGTAAAAGTTAATTTTTATCCGCAGAAACAAGTATTAGACATGCGAAAAACTCAGGCTTTGCCTGCACTAAGAGGAGGCTTTTTCAAGTAAGTCAAGGAGAAAAAGAATCAGTACAGTTGGTGAATTTATTTTTGCAACATTCCTTAACATCAATTAATACTTGTTTAACATCAATTAAAATCAGGAAACCTTATTTTTGTAGAAATCAATATTTTTAAATTATGGTCAAGCGATTATTTTCTATCAACAATTTTTTAATCATTTTAATTTTTTTATGCGTCGGTTTAACTATTGCGGTTGCGCAAGAAACGGACACTGAAATTCATATTAAAATTGAAAAAGATATTAATGGGGAGAAGCAAATCATTGATAAAATTTTTACTGATCCAAATGATCTGGAATTACAAGAATTATTAAAAGACAATGATGTACACATTAACGGTGAAGAAATTGATGTAGATATTGAAATAGATGGAGATAAGGAGAAGAATAGTTTTAACATTCAATTGGATACGGATGATGCCGAAAGTGTAGAACAGTTTAAGCAGCAAATGAAACAGTTAGCTAAAGATTTAGATATTGATATTAACATTAATGAAAATGATCAAAAGGAGATGCGCATATTCAAATTTATGCCTGATGACGGAGATTTTGACGTGGACAATTTATTTGACAATTTAGATGAAAATGTTAAAGAGTGGTTGGATATGGAGCAATTGAAAGAAAATTTAAATCATAAGTTAAAAGATTGGGATTTAGATGTAAATAGTTTATATGATAGTAAAAAGCCCATGATGGGCGTAACCATTAAAGATTTAGAAGATGGTATTTTAATTGAAAATGTTTCCGATAATATGGGTGCTAAAGAGGCTGGTTTAGAAACTAACGATATCATTAAAACCATTGATGGAGAAAAAATGGAAAGTGTAGATGAAGTAATTGATTACATTGCTCAAAAAGAGGCTGGGGATTTTATTGAAGTACAATATGAAAGGGATGGAAAATTGAAAAAGGCAAATGTTGAATTGAAAGGCTATGACCGGTTTATAAAACACGAATGGAAGCTGAATGATGAAGAGTTGAAAAAATTTAAGTTTAATGGAGAAGATTTTGACCTTAATCATATGGATAAGTGGATAGAAGAAAAGGTTGAAAATATAAATGGTGAAAAAACTTCTACTAGGGTAATGGTTATGATTACCGATTTGGATGATGAGGATGTCAAAACTTTAAAAGACATCAGTCCAAATGCTCAATTATTAAAAATTGATGCAAATGAAATTGATGAATTGGAATTTTTCCCTAATCCAAGTAAAGGCTTATTTAACTTAAAATTTGATGTAGAACAACCTGCTGATACACAAATTAATATTTACGACATAAACGGCAAGGAAATTTATACCGAAACCATCAACAATTTTGAAGGTACTTTTGACGAAGATATCAACATTAGCCAAAGTGAAGGTGGTACGTATATTTTAGAAATTTTAAAAGACAATAAACGATTCAATAAAAAAATAATCATAGAATAAACGAAATTAAATTAAATTTAAAAGCCTTGTTGATTCAATAATTATCAAGGCTTTTTTATTTTCGCCGCAATTATGACAAATCAGATAAATAAAATAATGACACCTTTACTAATTAGCCTTGTTTTTTGCTTAACGGTAGCTTGCAATCAAAGCAAAGAAACTGCGGAAAACCCAAAAACGAAAAACACCAATAAATTAGATAAAGCAACAGAGCGTGCTATTGAGCAAGGCATTGAAAAAGCCAAAAAAACATTGCAAAAAGAATTTTTGGATGTCTATGAATCAAAAGATGATAAAAATTATAACTACTCCATAAAAATGGTTTTCAGAAGTTTTACCGAAGAAGAGCACATTTGGTTAGATAATTTGCGTTATGACAATAGCAATACTTTGATGGGATTTCTTGCTAATGAACCAAAAAAATTAACCCATATTAAAGCAGGGGACCAACTGAAAGTTGTTTTTGAAGATGTGGTAGATTGGATGTATTTACGTGATGATGTATTATATGGCGGATACACGATAAAAGCACTTCGTGAAAATATGACGGATGCACAAAAAGCGGCTTTCGATAAAAAATCTGGATTCAAGATTTTAGATTAATCGTTGGCGGAGATTTTGACACGTTAAAAATTATCTCTTACCTTTTGCAGGCAATTTCAAACCTGCAAAATTTTTGATTATCATTACATTGAAAATTCTTCAATTTTGTGTTTTCTACATTTAGGCTACCCGTCTAAGTATTTACAACCACGTTATACTGAGACTTGTACTGAACTTGATTCAACATATAGAGCGAAGTGGAATAAATGCTCAGTATCTCTCAAATACTTCAACTAACTTTAGCCTAAGTTGTCAGCCAAGTTGATGGTGTCGGATAAATTTTAGTAAAATTCGGACGAGTACGAGGCGGAGGATATCAAGCATAGCCAAAGCTATGTTCTATAACGAAGTAATCGTTCTAATTTTGCCAAATTAACCGACAGTAAGCAATACTCTTTTCAATCTGACAGATTCTTACAAACTACTTCACTTGTTCAGCATCTTCTATCCTCTATCCACTGTCAGACAATAATATAAAATCTTTCCAAATCAATTTATATGTATTAGCAATACATATTTTTATATATTGCCAATACACGTTATATAATATTACTAATACACGTTATTTAATATTGCTAATACACGTTATTTGATATTACTAATACACGATACTTGATATTGCTAATAAATAATACTACCTTTGGGCAAATATCGAAAGATGATAAAATCGCAATTGCTACAAGTAACTAACCAACAAAATGCTTATTTTATTGATAAAAAACAATGGATAAACCGGACTGTTTTTAATGAAATACCCGTTGGTTTACCAAAAGCTATTGTACTGTCTGGCATCCGCAGATCAGGGAAAAGTACCTTAATGAAACTATTGCACCATCAAAAAAAAACAAATGCAGCATATCTACATTTTGATGATCCTCGCCTCTCAGATTTTGAAGTAGCTGACTTTTATACCTTAGAAGAAATTTGGACAGATAAACAACAGTTTCAATATGATGAAATACAACAAGTAAAAGGATGGGAAAAGTATGTTAGGCATGCGGTAGAACGAAAAAAGCAGATTTATATAACCGGTTCTAATGCACAGTTATTAAGCAAAGAGCTAGGCACTTTGCTAACCGGCAGGCATTTAACTTTTGAATTATTTCCATTTTCATATAAAGAATACTTAAATTTTAAAAAACAAAAACCTTGTAAAACTTCTTTTGATGGCTATTTTAAAGCCGGTGGTTTTCCAGAAGCCTTAAAATATAAAATGCCTACCTATCATCACGAATTGTACAATGATATAGTTCAAAGAGATATTGCCGTTAGGTATAGACTGCGAAATTTACCCGATTTTAATAAAGTGGCATTACACTTAATTAATAATTTAGCCCGGCCCTTTACCTTAAGCCGTATGGCAAAAAACTATCAAATTAAATCAGTAAAATCGGTTGTTGATTATACCAATATGTTAGTTAATGCTTATCTTATTTACATTATACCCCGCTTTACCTACAGCGTAAAAAAGCAGCAAAATAATCCTAAAAAAGTGTATATAGTTGACCATGCATTTGCAAAACAAAACAGCACACAATTGAGTGACGATTTTGGACGCATATTAGAAAATATGGTGTATATGCATTTAAGACATACGCATCCTGAAATTTATTATTTTCAGGAAAAAAATGAATGCGACTTTGTAGTAGTAGATAAAGGCAAGCACCACTTATACCAAGTTTGTTGGCAGCTCGACAGGCATAATAAAGATAGGGAATTTAATGGTTTGGCAGAGGCGATGCAATTTTTTAATTTGAAGAAAGCAAAACTGATAACCTATAACGAAGAGGACAGTTATAAAATAAAAGGAATTGGCAAAGTTGAAATTATACCTTTTTGGAAATGGATGGGTACATAACAGTAATACAATTTTAGTAGCCTATTCGTTTAATACATAATATGTGATATCTGAAAATATAATAATATTGAAATTATTTTGAAAAATTTTAAATCAATAATTCCATTAACCCTTTTTTGTTTCATTACCTGCAGTTGCAGCACTGAAAACACCGCTAAAGTATCGAATGCGCCTGACACTTTAAATATTCAAAAAGAAGTAGAACAACAAGCCAATAAAACATATACAACCTTTGAGAGGCAAGACAACGTTCAAAAACTGAAAGCAAAAATAGATAAAGGCACTCCAATAACTATTCATTTGTTGGTGCCTTTGTGTGATAATAAAAACCAAGGCATTGTACCCGTTAGTAGAAAACTTGGTAATGGACGTGATTTACGCAACAATCTGTATTGGGGAGCTATGTATGGGATAAAAAATTATTTTAAAAACAAAAGTTCGTGGACATTCATTAGATCATCAAAAAACATCGATAATAACATTTTAGAAAGAATTATTTTGTATAGAGAATATCCGAATAAAGCAAAAACTTACTTAATAGCAGATGCCTATAGAGGAGATAAAATGAAAGCCTGTTTAGCAGATTTTTTAAACTCCGTAGCAGGTATAGTAAAAGAGGAAATTATAATAGAAGAAGACACAATAAAACTCGGAAGCCATGCCGATTTGTTGGTCTTCAACGGACACAATGGATTAATGGACTATGAAATGGAATTTGTAGAAACAGCCGATGAAAAAGTAAGAGACGTTGCGGTAATTGGTTGTGTGTCTCATAAATATTTTGTCGATCATTTAAAACATGCAAAAGGTTACCCATTATTAATGACGACCAATTTAATGACACCTGAAGCCTACGTAGCCAATTCATTAATTGACTCGTGGATTATGCTAAAAGAGGAAAATGAGATAAAAGAAGCAATCGGTAAATCGTACCACAAATATCAAAAATGTGGATTGAAAGGAGCTAGCAGATTATTCAGAACCGGATGGTAAGCAACACGGATAAAATAACTTCGTATTTGATAGTTTCTTTTTCCTTTTTACTGATTAATATACAAGCAGTTCTCTAATGAAGTAATCGTTCTTATTTTACCAAATTAACTAACAGTAGTAGCCTAACTAACTACTTAAACAATAAAAAAATTACTGCATAGTGGGTGCCATAGAACTATTTTTTGAAGTAGTATAGGTGCAATAACCTTCGTGAAAAAAGTATAAAATATATTTCAGCATTTGAAAAAGCCTTCAATATTTAACTATCTTTGAAACAAATAAAAAGAGTGTTTGATTAAGCACACAATCTAATTAAATGAAAATTTCAAACGAATTAAAAGTAGGCTTATTGACTTTAGTGGCACTAGCTATTTTTATATTAGGCTATCGTTATTTGCAAGGCAAAAATTTGTTTAGTTCGCAAAGTATCTATTATGTGTTGTACGATGATGTACAAGGCTTGGTAGCTTCCAGTCCGGTGCATTATAAAGGTTTGGCAGTTGGTTTAGTAGAATCGTTGGAATTAATACCAAATAATGCCGACAAAATATTGGCAACCATTCTGGTAGATAATGCCGTTCCGCTAAGTAAAGAATCGATTGCTCAAATATACAGCACCGGTTTAATTAGTGATAAAGCCATAAATTTAATGCAAACGACCGATGGATTTTTACGCAATAGAATCCCTAAAAATCAATTGGCAATGTCGGGCGATACCTTGTATGGCGATAATCAGAAAGACCTAACCACACAAGTTGCCGAAGAAGTGCGCCCGGTTCGTGAAAAAGCAGACAATATGTTAGGCTCCATCGATTCGATCTTAAACGTTATAAAAGGCGTTTTCGATACTAATACTCAAAACAACATTACACAAAGCATAGGCAGTATTGAAAATATTTTGGGCGAATTTGATAAAACTACCTTAAAGCTAAACAAGCTAATTGATGAGGAACAACAAAACTTAAAAAACATTCTCGCAAATGTTGACACTATAACCGGCAACTTAGGAGAAACGAATTCAAAAATAAATTATTTATTAGATAACAACGCCAATAAAATCACCTCAATTATGTCTAATGTAGATTCGGTAGTGCGTAACGTAAGTATTATAACCGATAAATTTGCAACAATGGAATTAACCGAAACGGTTGAAAAAGCAAAATTAACCATATCAGAATTAGAACAAATTTTAGGGCAGGTAAATAATGGAAAAGGAACCATTGGTGCGCTACTAAGTGATGAAGACCTCTATAATAAAATTGAAAATACCACCCTCAGTTTAGATAATTTATTAAATGATTTAAAAGATAACCCCAAAAAATACGTTCAATTTTCGTTAATAGAACGCAAAACCAAAGAACAAAAAGAGCAAAAGAAGTTAGAAAGAAAAGCAGACAAAGCTAATAATTAAATATGCATATAATATTATTATAATTAATTTGAGTACAAAAAATTTGGATTTTTTTTTGAAGCGAACCGACAAGATCATTTAGAAACGCGCTCCCCGCTTTCCGTTCAAATGCTGCGGCTTGGCTACAATGCCATGCTTCTGCAGCATAACCACTGCAATCGGGGCTAAAATTCAAACTTCAGCCGGCTTCAATTAGGCTCCTATTTTTATAGCAGCATAACAAAAATAATCAATTTAACAGTTAAAACTACATAGCTCTACATCTCAAAAAAATGCTTTTGTCAAAACAATTAAATACAGTATACATAGTTTGGGCGTTTATTACTTTAATAGTAATGTTTGGCTTACCGGCAAAAGCTCAAACTAATTTACAAGACAGCCTGCAAAGCAAACGGCTACAAATTATTAATGCACTAAAATTAGAACCGCTCGATTCAGGCAAAACCCAATCAAGAAAATTAGTGGGCGATGTTCAACTTAGGCAAGGTGATATTATATTTTTTTGTGATTCGGTTTACCAATATGTAGAAGAAGGGCGTTTTCTGGCAATGGGTAATGTAATAATGGAGCAAGGCGATTCCATTCAAATTAGTTGTCAAAAAATGAATTATAAAATCAACACAGGGCAAGCCACTTTAAATGGAGATGCCATTTTAATTAATGGCAATACACAAATAAGCAGCAACCAATTAAGCTACAACAGCAAAACTAAATATGGCTATTATACTACCGGTGGAGAAATAGTTAGAGATTCTACCATATTAACCAGCAGAGAAGCACACTATTATGGCAATACCAACGATGTAATTTATAAAGACAGTGTACGCTTAATTCATCCGGACTATCAACTGACAACCGATTCACTCAATCATAATTTAGATACCGAAATTGCTTTGTATTTTGGACCTTCTGAGGTAGTTACACAAACCAACACTATTGTTGGAGATGGTGGTTATTTTGATATGAAAAATAATGTGGCAAACTTTGGAAACCGGACTAAAATTTTTGGCGAATACTATATTGAAGCCGATAGTCTGTATTACAATGGCACAAAAAATTTGAGCCGTGCCTATGGCAATGCCATTGTTCAAAAAGATTCGTTATATGTTGAAGCCGATACCATATTTTATAATCAGCAAACCAACCAAGGCGAAGCTTTTGGCAACGCTTATGTAAATAATAAGGGAGCTGAAATTATGGGCAAACAACTTTTATTTAATGATGATACCGGCAAAGGTAAAGCTTTTGGCAACGCCTACTATTACGATGAAAAAACCGAAATTGAAGGAGACACCATTTTATTTAACCGCACAAGTGGCGAAGTAGAAGTAATTGGAAGAGCTTACATTATTAATGAAGGCAAACAACTTGCCGGCAATCATGTAATATTTAACGAACAAAGTGGTGAAGGAGAAATTATTGGAAATGCCGTAACGGTTGACGAAAATGGAGCAACTATTTGGGCAGATACCTTAGGCTTTAATCAAAACGAAGGCACAGGTAAGGCATTTGGAAATATTATATTTAAAGATACGGCACAACACATCATGCTTTCGGGCAATTATTTAGAGTACAGCAAAGAGGATGATTTTATTTTGGTAACTGAAAATCCATTTTTAATTTACGAGTTAGACAAAGATAGTTTATTTATTAAAGCAGATACCTTGCTTAGCTTAATGACGGGCGAACAAGCCGATAGCAGCCGTAGTTTTGTGGCTTTTAAAGAAGTAAGTGTTTTTAAAAGAGACATGCAATCGGTTTGTGATTCATTGTATTATGATGGGGTCGATTCAACTTTTCACTTTCATTACAAACCGGTTGTTTGGGTAAACGATAGTCAACTTTCAGGAGATACCATTCGTTTACATACCACCAAAAACGAGTTAGATAGTGTTAAATTGATTAATAATGCTTACATCGGCACCATAACTTTTCCAAATCTATTCGATCAGGTAAAAGGCAATTATTTAACAGGCAAATTTAAGGAAGGCAACATTGAAGATATGTTTGTATACAAAAATGCCGAAAGCATCTATTTTGTAAAAAATGAAAATGAAGCCTTCACTGCCGTCAATCAAGCCGCTTGCGATACCATGCAAATTGTTTTTGATGAAGATCAACAAGTGAATAAAATTAAATTTATATCCGAAGCAAAAGCCACCTTAAATCCAATTGATAAAGTACAACCCTTTCAATTAAAACTAAACGGTTTCCAATGGTTAAAAGACCGCCGCCCCAACTTCAGCGATTTTAAAGAATTTATAGAAAAATTTTAAAAGACAAAACTTCAAAGTTTAATTTTTGCGTTTTCTTTCACTAAGGTTAAAAATCGTTTACCTTCTACTTTGCTAAAAAGCCAAGTAACTAAGTCAAATTGATTAAACTTGATGTGTTTATCTTTAGGTGCAACAAATTTTTTAGCAGATTGATGGTATTTTTTAAATATTTTCTGAGTATTATTTTCGTTTTCAGAGGCTAAAACTTCTAATGCTAAATGTAAGATCATTTGATGCACTTTCGATTTTATCTTGTTTTCTTTAAAAAAATCTTTCACCTCCTCTAAATCGCGCTCTAAGCGATATTGGGAATTTAAATCAATTAAACAAATTAATTTCAGGCTATACGATATCAACTTGAAATTAATATGCACACCTTCTTCTATAGCAATAATTTGATCTAACTTTTGTATGGCTTTATCATATTTATCGTACAAATGAAGTATTCGTGCTAAATCAAAATATAAAACCGATTTCACCAACGGATTTAGTGGTGTTTTACTTCGGCTTAAAAAGTAATCTACTTCAGGGGTCATTTTAAAGCACTTATAAAACGAATCTTGTTTCGCAAATAAATTAAACTTATGAGAGTATACTTTTAATTTAATGTCTTCAAACAACATTCTATTAATAATATGCGGAAAGCGTTTTGGCAACTCATCTAACACTTCAATTCCACGTTCCATTTCTTTAAACTGATTAAGTAATAAGCAAAGATTAAGATAGTTGTGTATAATATATATGTAGGGCTGTACTTTTTTATGAATAAATTGTGCATTTTTTTCAAACAGCCCAATCATCGCTTTCCAATGCTCTTTTACGGCTTTAAAATCGGTAAATTCCATACTGATTAAAGCAGCAATTTCATGAAAATGCATTTTTGCGGTAGTACTTAAGGCTTGTTCTTCCGATTGTAGCAGGGGGTCTTTTGTTAAATCTTCTAAGGTTTTTATTTTATCATCTTCGGTAGCGTATACCTTAGTTTTTCCATTAATTACCTTTTGATTTAAAATTTTGTATTGCCAATAATTTGCCGCTTTTATTCTAATACTTAACAATTCTTCGTCAATAGCAGCTTTTTTCACATCTTTGGATACCCCTAAGGAAACAAAGCGTTTTTTCCATTTCAGAATTTTATCTAAATTTTCAAAATCCTCATATAAAGATGCTAATTTATAAGAATTTTCTAAATAATATAAACTAGCTTTATATAGGCGTTTGTTGTACAAGCCTTCCATTTCGTTTAACCATTGCAAAATTTTAGTATCATAAGAAGTACGATACTCTTCCAAATAATTAATAATGGTTTTATAAATGAACCCCAAGGAGTCGGTTTCACTAAAATTCGGGTTTACATTTAACGCATCAGGGGTACTCAATTTGCCTTCAACTTCCACCTCAGGACCAATAATCATCTTATTGATGTCAAAAGCATCTTTAGTAATTTGTAATTTTATATCTTTAGATTTGCTAGAGAGTTTATTTTCTTTTTGAACAATTGATTTCAGAAAGCCGGTTAAATCTTCTACCTCATTGTCCGAAATTTTGTTTTCAGAGCGTTGCAGGGTATTTAACTCGTGCATCGTTTTATTGCCGTTTAGTAAATCAACTTTTTCTAACTCGTTTTTGCTCAGTTTGGTACGGATAAACTGAATTTCTTCCGGCGACAATTCGGTTACCAACTTATGTAATTCTTTAAAACTGGTTGTCATACTTCCCATTATTCAATTAACACATAAAGTAGCTTTCAAATATTTAGACGATAAAAAGTTAAAATAGATAGGGCTTTTAGCTTAAATTATAGCTATTTTACAATTAATTTACGGCTTATCATAATAATTAAAGCAAAATGTTATATGATGGAAATTTAGCTGACCAAAAATAAATTAGAGGCAAATCCATCTGCTAGTAGCTTTCCTTTGTTTAACAAAACGATACGGTTTTGCTCAATTGTGTAATGTAAGCCATTGATATAGTGGCTTTTTTGTAATAAGTTTAACAAATGCGTAATGTAAGTTCCATCAAAGTGTTCTTCAATGTATTCTAAGTCAACACCCCATTTTGTTCTTAAAGCAGTCATCAAATATTCGTTAAAGCGATTTTCACGAGTTAATATTTCTTCTGTATAAAAATTACTATTTTCTTTTAAAGCTTTTATGTAAGATGCATTATTGGCAATATTCCATTGACGACTTAATCCATTAAACGAATGAGCCGACGGACCTAAACCAATATATGGTACTTGTTTCCAATAATTGGTGTTGTGTAATGCATATTGCTTTTCTTTAGCAAAATTAGAAATTTCATATTGTTCAAAATGATGCTTATTCAAAAAATTGATAAGATGCAACATTTCTTCACCTGCTTCAGCTTCGCTCATTGGCGGACTAGTCTTGTTTTTAATTTGATGAGCTAATGCTGTTTTTGGCTCTACCATTAAGCAATATGCCGAAAGATGGGGTATTGCTAAATCAATAAAAGTTTGTAAATTTTGTTTGAAACTATCGGATATGGTGTTAGGTAAACCATAAATTAAATCGATATTTAGATTTGTAAAACCGGCAGATTGGCAATTTTGAATGCAAGTTAATGCCTCGTTTGCGTTATGGCTTCGGTTCATCCATTGTAAATCTAAATCATTAAACGATTGAATGCCAATACTTAAGCGGTTTACAGGTAATTGTTTTAGTTGATTGATATAATCGGGCTGTAAATCATCGGGGTTAGCTTCTACAGTAATTTCTTTTATTAAGGAGCAATCAAAAGTGTCAAATAATTTTTCAAAAAGCAACTTCAATTCATCAATACTGAATAAGCTTGGCGTACCTCCACCAAGATAGATGGTTTCTATCGCGGCGCCCATCAAATAATTTTTTCTCAATTCAATTTCTTTAAACAAAGCAATTAGAAAACTTTTTTTTAGTTTTAAAGAAGTTGAAAAGTGGAAATTACAATAGTGGCATGCTTGTTTACAAAATGGAATGTGAATATAAATGCCTGCCAATTAAATTGTTTTAGTTTGATTAAAAAGTACAAACATATTACAATAATTAGTTTTTGCCTATTGCTTTTGGGTAATAGTTTACTATTTGCTAATCAAGATTCCATATACATCTTGTTAAAGACTAATACAGAATTACCCAAAATGCAAATACCAAAGCTTATTCAAGCCGAAAGTGAAGAGCAAGCGAAAACCCAAGTAAGCAATTTAATCAGCATTTTAAGAAATGAAGGCTACTTGGCTGCTTCGGCAGATTCTTTTAAGATAAGCAATGATACTTTGTATGCTTATTTACATATTGGGCAGGCTTTTCAACATTTTCATTTAGATATTTCAAATTTAGATCCGGTAACAAAAAAATCGATTCAGTTGCCACTAAAAGATAAAGTGCAATTAGATTGGAACGATTGGAAAAAACTTAGTGAAAAATTGTTGCAATACGGTGAAAACAATGGATATCCGTTTTCTACCGTTCAATTGAATCAGATTGCTGTTAATGATTCTGTTATACATGCAAAAGTTTTTTATGACCATGGTAAACAGTACACTATTGATAGCATTGAAATAAGAGGCACCGCAAAAATTAATCGAAACTATATTGAAAATTACCTCGATTTAAAAAAAGGTTCCATATATAATGAACAGAAAATAGCACAGTCGAACAAAAAACTTTTAGAATTGCCTTTTGTAAAAACCTATCGTTCACCGGCAGTGGAGTTTTTTGATAACCGCGCACGTTTATTTTTGTTTATGAACGATCAAAAAGTTAACCGCTTCGATTTTCTATTGGGCATTTTGCCAAATACTAATAATAGCAGAGGGTCCAATTTTCAAATAACCGGAGAAGGTTTGCTTAGCCTCACCAATGTTTTTGGTTATGGTGAAAAATTTCATCTTGAATACAACAATTATCCCAACAAAACACGCACCTTAAAAACACAAATCGCTTCAAATTATCTGCCACTGTTGCCATTAGGTGCTAACTTTCAGTTTAATTTGTATATAAATGATACTTTATACATAAACAGAGATTTTGAAGCCGGCATTTTATATCCTTTAAAAGGCAACAATTTTATCAAAGCATTTTACAAATCACATCAATCGAATCTATTGGAAATTGATGAACAAAAAATTATTGACGAACAACGTTTACCCGATAATGTTGATTGGAGAAGACAGAATTATGGCATTGCCCTTAACTATGAAGAATTAGATTATCGATTTAATCCTACAAAAGGCATAAAACTTAGTTTAACAACTAGCATTGGTAGCAAAACTATTCTTCAAAATTTACGTATCCTACAATTGAGCATTGATTCTGTGCCCGGTTTTAACTTTAGTACTTTGTACGAAACCGGTGATCAAAAATTTTTAAAATATGAAATAGGTTTGCAGTTTGATAAATATTGGAAAATAAGTTCGGCGTTAGTACTAAAAACTTCCATAAATTCTTCTTACCTTTACACATCTGAAAATGAGAAAAGTATTTCAGAGAGTGAGTTGTATAGAATTGGAGGTTTGAACACTCTTAGAGGTTTTGATGAAGAATCCATTTTTGTTAATTGGTATAATATTTTAACCTTAGAGTTTAGATATTTAATTGGCTCAAATTCGTACTTTTCTGTTTTTGGAGATTTCGCTTATACCGAAAATGCCATAACCAAATTAACCGCTCAAAATTATTACAATATTCCCATAGGATTAGGTGCAGGATTAAACTTTGAGACTTCCGCAGGTATTTTCAGTCTTAATTATGCACTTGGTAAACAATTAAATAACAACTTCAATTTAAGATCGGGTAAAATACATTTTGGATATTTGAATTATTTTTAGGGATGCTACATAGGTCAACTTACATATCGTTTTTTCTTTCATTTTTTTTAATGATTAGTGCTTTAAACTTACTTGCGCAAAGCAGCAATTTATCAGACAGTGATTTGAAATCCTCTGTCCATCCCGGAGTGGTTGAACCTTTAGATAAAATTTTACCCTACGAAAAAAAGTTAACTATACCTACAGAAAATGAAGTGCAACGAAATTCAAATATTGATCAGCTTGCTAAAGAAAATATTAGTATAGACGAAATTAGAAATGTAAAACCGCTTTACTCTGAAAATAATACTATTCTGTTTTATCTATTTTTACTAATGGTATTGATTGTTGGTTTTGTAAAATCTGGATATACCAACTATCTATCTGCCATTCAGCGGTCTGTTTTTAATACCAATTTAGCCCATCAATTTCATCGTACTCTAGGTGCCAGAATGATTCAACCCTTCTCTTTGCTTTTCATTTTCAATTTATTGGCTATAAGTACATTACTTTATTTAATTACACAAAATTTCTCCGATTATATTTTCACAGCCCCTGCTCAGCACTTTCTAATTATTCTTTTAATTGTAGCCGCTTATCACGTATTTAAGCTCTTTATCAACAACTTTTTATCCAGTATTTTTCAATTAAAAAATACATTAAGCTTTTATCAGTTTAATTTCTTTTTAATTGAAGTAGCAACCTGTATTATTATTATACCACTTTTAATGTTAGCCACCTTTAATGGGGCATTTAATGCAAAGTTGTTGTTATTAATTTGCCTTTTTATTTTTGTTGCAGGGCATATGTATGCTTACTTTAAAGGTATTTTATCATCCTTAAGGTTAATTGTTTTTCACAAGTTTTATTTTTTTCTTTACTTTTGCATCCTCGAAATTGGTCCGTTTCTTGTTTTATATAAAATAATGGATAACTGGCTGATGTTGGGATAAGGAATCATGAGAAAAGAAAGGTTCAAATTTTAGTGAAGATATTTTTCGATATACATGGCAAAAACACAGGCTTAGTAGTGCTAAGTCGAGTATTTTTAAAGAAGTAGATTGTAAAATCTCATTGGTAAAAATGAACAGTTAGTTTTGAATTACTCCTAATCAATTATTTAGCTCATTAATAAAAATAGCAAGGGTACATTTTCATGCCGTCTACTAAATCTAATTCTTCTGTAACAAGAAAGGTAAAAACAATATTAATTTCGCAGCCTGCTCCTGAAAATGGTAAATCTCCTTATTTAGATTTAGCAAAAAAACATCAACTTAAAGTTGATTTCAGGCACTTTATTCATGTAGAAGGCGTAAGTTGGAGAGATTTTCGAAAAAAGAATAGAATACGGCTCAATGATTTTTCTGCTATTATTTTTACCAGTAAAAATGCTATTGTTCATTTTTTTAGAATTTGCGAAGAAGCCAAAATTGAAATGCCGGCAGATACCAAATACATTTGTCGCTCGCAAGCCATTGGTTTATACTTGCAGAAGTATGTACAATACCGAAAAAGAAAGGTATTTAACGGAAAAGGCTCTTATAAAGATTTGCAAACTATTTTAAAAAAGCACAAAGCCAACGAAAAATTTTTACTGCCTTGCTCTGATGCGAATACCCGCGCTTTTCCAGAATTTCTAACCGAAAATGACTACGATTGGACAGAGGCGGTAATTTACAAAACAGTCAGTAGCGATTTATCAGATTTAGAAAACATATTTTACGATATGATCGTTTTTTTTAGTCCCTTAGACTTAAAATCGTTGTTTGAAAACTTTCCAGAATTTCAGCAAAACAACACCCGCCTCGCGGTTTTCGGACCCGCCACCGCAAAATGTATGGAAGATTATGAACTTCGCATCGACATACGAGCACCGGCTCCCGAAACACCTTCAATGACTATGGCAATTGAGCGCTATGTTGCTCAATCTAATAAATAACTTAAGTTTCGGCAGTAAATCAAAACATAATAATGTACTGATGCTCCTGTCATTTCGAGTGAAACAAGAAATGCTGCTATTAATCAATGAGTAATCCAAAGCAGTTAGCAAGTACTCTATACATATTTTAACAAGTTTACCCAAACAATAAAAGTAGTTGATACTTTTGCTATATTATTTTGAAGCGAAACCTTGCAACATTATAATAACGGTGGTCCCGCTTTCCGCTCAAATGCTGCGGCAACACACAAATGCCAACGCTTCAGGCAGCATAACCGCTACAATTCTATCTAAGTGTCTTTCGGCATATTGAATGTTATTTATTTATACTTTCAAAATAATTCAACATTCATTATTCGTTAATCGATATTCGTTATTCATAAATGGTCAACCAAAAATTTCGAATATCGAACACCGAATTTTGAATGACGAATTTTTCCATTCGAAAAACAACACTTAGCTGTTAAACAACCCAATGCACTTTAGTGCTGTAGGCTTGGAAATCGGGGCTAGTTTAAAATCATCGGTTCTTCGTAGAAAGAAAAAACGGGTACACTCCAATATAAGAAAGTATCAACTATTTTAATAAACTTGTCTATATTTAAATGTTTTTTTCATCTTAACACCTCGTATAAACCAATAATTTTCCCACTAAAATAATATTTTAACCGTACCTTTGCGCCCTCAATTTTTTTACTACAACTTATAGAATGAACGGAGAAAAGGTTACCATCGATAATCAAATACTACAAGTGCCCAACAACCCCATTATACCTTATATTGAAGGAGATGGTATTGGCATTGATATTTGGCCCACAGCACAAAAAGTGTTTGATACTGCCGTTGAAAAAGTTTATGGCAAAGCGCGTAAAATAGTTTGGAAAGAAGTACTGGCAGGGGAAAAAGCTTTTAACCAAACCGGGCAGTGGCTGCCCAACGAAACGTTGAAAGCCGTTGAAGAATATTTAATTGCCATTAAAGGTCCGCTAACTACACCGGTGGGCGGCGGTATTCGTTCCTTAAATGTGGCGCTACGCCAAAAATTAGATTTATATGCCTGCGTGCGACCCGTTCAGTATTTTGAAGGTACACCTTCACCTTCAAAACATCCGGAAAAAGTTGATATGGTGATCTTTAGAGAAAACACCGAAGATATTTATGTAGGTATAGAATATATGCAAGGCACCGACGAAGCAAAACGATTAATTGAAATTTTAAAAGATGAATTTGGCGTAGATAAAATTCGTTTTCCAGAAACTTCCTCTATAGGAATTAAACCAGTATCCGTAGATGGAACGGAGCGTTTGGTTAGAGCGGCCATTCAATATGCTTTAGACAGACAATGTAAAAATGTTGCCATTGTACATAAAGGTAACATAATGAAATTTACCGAAGGGGCTTTTAAAAAATGGGGATACGAATTAGCCGAAAAAGAATTTGGCGATAAAGTTTTTACTTGGGCACAATGGGATAAATTGAAAGCAGAAAATGGGGCAGATGCTGCTAATGAAGCTCAGCAAAAAGCCATTGACAACGGTGCCATTATTGTAAAGGATGTAATTGCCGATAATTTTTTACAACAAATACAGCTTCGTCCAGAAGATTATGATGTAATTGCCACCTTAAATTTAAATGGCGATTATATTTCGGATGCTTTGGCTGCAATGGTAGGCGGTATAGGTATAGCACCGGGTGCCAATATCAACTACGAGACTGGCAGAGCTATTTTTGAAGCTACGCACGGCACTGCGCCTAAGTATGCTGGTATGAATATGGTCAACCCAAGTTCTGTTATCTTGTCAGGTTGTTTAATGTTTGAATATATGAAATGGGGAGAAGTTGCGCAAATCATTTACAAAGGTATTGGCGGAGCCATCAAAAATAAAAACGTAACCTTCGATTTCGCTCGCGAAATGGATGGAGCCAAAGAGCTGTCCACTACCGAGTTTGGCGACGAGATAATTAAATACATGTAACTCAACAACCACCTACTTTCCAGTAAGTGGCTTGGTAGGAAAACGACTTAAAATTGTTATTACAAGAAAAAAATCGAAAAGTTTATCTAAACAAAAAAGTAGTTGACACTTTTTAATATTTTTTTGAAGCGAAACTATTTGGCTTTATAATAACACCCGTCCCGCTTTCCACTCAAATGCCATTTGCCAACGCTACAAAAGCTGCTCAAAATGGCATAACCGCTGCAATCGGGGCTAGTTTAAAAACTTCGGTGCTTCGTAAAAAGAAAAAAACAGTGACAATCCAAAACAAGAAAGTATCAACCACATTGATAAACTTGTCAAAAATTCTAACTGAAAACTTTAGGCTATACCGTCTTGCTGCGAATCCGTGTAGTGAAACGGAGCGGATTGCGCAGAATTTTCTTGCTTAAAATAGGAAGATACTGCGCATTCAAAACTGCGCAATAAATCGCAGCATGACGCTTTAAACATATCTGATAAAAAGTAAAAAGCTACCTAAAATTGAAGATGAATTAATCGCACTGAAGTGCGAACTTATAAACCTAGTTTTAACTAACTGCTGTTCTGCTTTTTAATATATCCATTAATCAACTCAACAGCTTTTTGATTTTTTTTAACTTGTGCCACAGAAAGCGGAGTCTCTCCTGCCCAAGCTTCTTTTATGGTTGGATTTGCTCCATAATCAAGCAGCAATTTGGCAATATCTAAATGATTAAACCGGATGCTTTCAACCAATGGAGCTGCCAAAAACTCCGGATGTTGATAATTTGGGTCAATACCCATTTTAAGATGATATTCTACCAAACCAGCATCTCCATCTTGAACGCCTTTAAACATATCTTTCCAATTTCCTCCTGACATATTGAATTATATTTATGATGAATTTACTGGTCTATTTGTACAAATATAAAACTATCAAGCAAAACTTCTCAACTTAAACAAAGCGTCCATAGTAACTTCATAGTCTACTTGCCCTAAACTGTATTGATTTTGATTTATGCCATAATTAGTAACCAAGGTGTTAAAAACTGTTTTACGGGTTTTGGAGAATTGTATAAAACGGGTTCGTCGCCTTCTTAACTTTTCTGCATCTTCTTTAGTCAGGCTTATTTCATCGTTATAAAATTTAATTTCACAGAGATTAATACACCGGTCAGCACGATCAATTAGCATATCAACTTGTATGCCACTACCTTCCTTTTTACCATGATTTCTATAGCCGGAAACTTCCGTAAGCATACCCGAAATACCCAATGCTTTTTTGATGGCTTCGGCGTGTTTTATGCAAATATTTTCAAAAGCATAACCACGCCATATCTTGTAAAATTGTTCTCTTGAAGTTTGTAACCAAATCTCTTTTTTACCGGCACGTTTTCCTTCAATAAAAGTCATGTACAACAGCGAATATTCATCTACTAAACGGAATAAAGTATCTTTTTTCTTTTTGCCAAAAGGCAGAATAGGCATAATAAAAGAAGCTGTTGTTAACTCGGTTAAAATTTGGGTTAAGCCACCGCCATTCGACAAGCCGGTTAAAGCACTAATTTCCATCCGGGTTAAGCCTTTCCATTTGGTAGATAGTGCTTTTACAACTGCAATATGCCTATCGTGTCCTTCATACAATGCGGCGTATAAATTATTGAATTCATTGCGTAAAATTCCATCTTTTTGAAAACATAAACGGTTAATTGTTTGTGTTGCCGATTCTCCTTTTTGAAGGTGTTGTAAATAATGGGGTATGCCTCCAATAGACATATAGAGTTGCAAAAGTTGATAATTATCTAAAGCCGGATTAACGGTGTGTACATATTGTTTTACTTCTGCCAATGTAAAAGGTTTTAAATGAATATACTCGGTAATTCTATTATGTAATCCACCCTTATTGTTTACAACACGGTCAATCATCCACGATGCGGCTGAACCACAAATAACTACTATTATATTTTGACGGCATGCCCAATCGTTCCACCAATAGGCAAATTCGTTTAAAAAACCGGATCGTGGGCTATCTATCCATGGGAGCTCATCAAAAAAAATTGTTGGTTTGCGCTTTGACTTTCGCAGACTTTGTAAGTATGCTTTTAATTGCTTGAATGCCGCTGCCCAATCCTCAGGTATGGCTATAGAAATTTGATCTTTATTATATTGATTGAGTTTATCCGCAAATTTTAACAATTGATTTTCTTTGTCTGCATATTGAGTGCCTGTAAACTCAAATACAATATACTCTTTGTAATGCTCCCGGATTAAGAAGGTTTTACCAACACGTCTACGACCGACTACAGCCACCATTTCTGCCTTTTTATTCCGTAATTTTTTGTTCAATAATGCACGTTCTGATTGCCTTCCTATCATTATTAATCTCGCTTAATCTGCCCAATATATAAAGATTGAGCGAGATTAACAAATATTTAATCTCGCTCAATGTTAAATTTATTTTAAGATTGAGCAGAATTAACAAAGAATTAAACTTGCTCAATCTGTTAAAAAATGTAAGATTGAGCAGAATTAATGGACAATGAAATGTCGTTTAATATATAAATTGATTAATTCAATAGCTTTTTTATTCTTCTTAACTTCTGCTACCGAAAGCGGCGTTTCATCTGTTCAAGCCTCTTTGTAATAGGATTTGTTCAATAATCAAGTAGTAATTTAGCAATTTATAAATGATTAAAGAGCATAATGTCAATCACTTGTTCTAACATATTCTTATCAACCAAGTATAAGCATGTATTTAAGTTAAACAAATTAGTTGAATAACATCAAAAGATAAACATCAATTCTACCCACATTTTAATACATTTACATCCAAACAAATTCAATGAAAGTACTTGGTATTATTCCCGCTCGATATGCTTCTACACGTTTCCCTGGCAAACCCTTGGCACTAATTTGTGGCAAACCGATGATTGAATGGGTCTATCAAAATACCATTCAATCAAACCTGATTAATGAAGTGATGGTAGCAACGGATGATGACCGAATTGAAACAGTAGCTAAAAAAATTGGAGCCCGGGTAACCATGACAAAGCCAGAACACCCTTCGGGTACCGACCGCTGTGCTGAGGTAGTAAAGCAACTTGACGAGTCTTTTGATATTGTATTAAATATACAAGGAGATGAACCATTAGTAAAAGCAACGGAAATTGATAGGTTGATTCATTTAGTAAAAAGAGAAAAAGTAGAAATAGGCACATTAATTTATCCTTCCACAAACCGTAGCGATATTATCAATCCTAACAGAGTAAAAGTTTTATTTAAAAACGATGGAACAGCTTTTCGGTTTGGTCGTCAATTACCAAATGTACGGTTACCCATACCCTTTTATCTGCATAAAGGAATGTATGGTTTTAAAACTGCTACGCTTTTAAAGTTAGTACAACTTGCTCCTACCGAAAATGAACTATCAGAAAATTTAGAGCAACTACGATGGTTGAAGCATCAATATACTATTCATTTAACCAAAGTAAAAGAAGCTGGTATTGGAGTTGATGTTCCAGAAGATATTGCAAAAGTTGAGCAATTGATTGGTTGTTAGCTACACTGTATTTGCCAACACTTTTCCACTAACTTCTCCAAAACCTACACGTATATCGTCCTTTTGTGCCATTCCTTTCATAATTACGGTATCACCATCTTCAATAAATGAACGCGTACTACCATCGTGCAAGCTGACCGGGTTTTTACCCGCCCAAGACAACTCTAACATCGACCCATAAGAATCGGGGTCTTTACCACTAATAGTACCTGAAGCCATCATATCACCCACTTTTAAGTTACAACCGTTAACAGAATGATGCGCTAATTGTTGCGCCATGTTCCAATACATATACCGGTAATTCGATTTAGAAACACAAGTTGCTTCTTTATCTTCTGGCTGTATAAATACTTGTAAATCAATATCGTAATTATGTTTACCTACATATTTTAAGTAAGGCAATACTACTGGTTCTTGATTAGGTCCGGCAACTTTAAAAGGTGCCAAGGCATCCATGGTAACCACCCATGGCGAAATTGACGAAGCGAAACTTTTCCCTAAAAATGGACCTAAAGGCACATATTCCCATTTTTGAATATCGCGTGCTGACCAATCATTAAACAGCACCATTCCAAAAATATAGTCAGCAGCATCTGTAGTTGACACGCCTTTGCCCGGTTCGTTTTCTTTACAAACGATAAACGCCATTTCCAACTCAAAATCTAAACGAGCAGATGCACCAAAAACAGGTTGTGTAGCATTGGGTGGCATCTTCTGTCCATTGGGGCGATAAACAGGTGTGCCCGAAACATAAATAGAAGAAGCCCTGCCGTGATAACCGACCGGCAAATGTTTCCAATTGGGCAACAATGCGTTTTCAGGGTCACGGAACATTTTGCCAATATTAGTGGCATGCTCTATGCTGGAATAAAAATCGGTATAGTCACCTACTTTTACCGGCATATGCATAGTTGATTCGGATTGTTTGACTAAAATTTTTTCTCCTGCTGCTTTTAAACTTTCATTATCTGCTTGTAAAAGCGTTTGCAATTTATTTCGTATTGCCGTGCTGGTGGCTCTTCCCAAAGCCATTAAAGGATTTAAGTTTTCTGCCATTAAAACACTTTGATCTATTTCGACATCTTGCAAAAAACTTAGTTCGTGCAAAGCTGATAGATCGATAATGTATTCACCAATGGCAACCCCCACCCTTTTGCATTTATCTGTAGTTGAAAATATTCCGAAAGGTAAATTCTCTACTGTAAAACCATTATCCGCAGGAATGTTTACCCAACTTTGTATACTTGACATATTTTTTTAATCTAATTTTAGCTAGCAAATATAATGATATTTCGTTTGCTTTAATCAAGTACTTATCCTTAAATCCGCATAGAAAAAATTAGGAAATGTAAAATTTTTAGCTGTGTCGTCGACCAAGCGCAAAGCAGCAACATTTAGCTGGGGCGATCATTTTAAATTTAAATAGTACTAATGTCTTTAAATTTCGTTTAATTGTCAATCCTTTTTTTGATCACTATATATGTACCTTCCCTTACCCACTTTTTGATTGGCTACTTGCCGAATGCCTCCTTCATCCATAAATCTGATTGTTATGTAAAACCCGATAAGTCCATACTCATCAACTTGAGTTTAAATATTTTGGTGATTATGTATCTACCCGTTTCAATAACTTTAAAGCAAAGCCTGTTGATGAATAAGAATTTAAATTTTTTGATACGGTCAGTAGCCTTTAATGCGCAGCCAACTAATTTACTGTATTTTGCAATCAGCCATTTGTAAACCAGCATTGTTAAACAGCTTAAGATTAAATGAACGGTGTTGTAATTCAACTCACTAATTGGAAGGTGTTTAGAATTGAAATCGTTTTTTAGTTCATGTCATCTTCAAAATAATTGGTTAAATAAGAACCCGCATCTAAGCATAAACGCGCTATATCTATTTGTGCATCAGCAAGCTTTCTACAATCTTTTTAATGGTAGCTAATTGCCCCGTTTTTATACTAAAGATACTAAATCTGTAGTTAATCACTTTGGTTTCTAATATTTAAATGGAAGCATAAGTGTTGCTTAACTAAAAAAACCCAGATCATTTATAAAACAATCCGGGTTTTGAAATTTTCCTAATATGAAACTAATATCATTGGATTAGTATTTTTCGGTAATCAGACTGATGACTATTGTGAATAAATATCACAAATACTCCTGCCTCTATGTTACTTCTACGGATTTCCAAATAATTTGTTCCCTTAATCGTTTCGATTTTACCCGCTGCTCTAAGTTTACCAGCCATATCAATTAAACGATAATCCATCATTTCTTCAATACTATTGCCAAATTCCACTTGTATCATATCGCCATTTTGGTACGCATTTTTGATCGCAAAACTATCCATGTATTCAAGCAGTTCATCTTCCATAACTTCTTCAACTTCTTCCATCACCTCTACCGGAAATTCTTCAACACTTTCCCCAAAAGTTTCCTCAGTTGTGGCTGACGCAACTTCAACTATTTGCGGTAACACACTAATATGCACCCTTGCAGTTTCACAATTACCGGCATCATCACAAGCAATATAATCTATACGATCATTCCCAACAAAACCTTCTTCTGAAGTATATACCAATCTATTATCAACAATCTCAACAACACCGTTTAGTGCTGGAGTTACCGCTACAATATTTAAGATTTCTCCGTTTGGTGTAACATCATTTAACAACACATCAATGCTTAAAGCTACCGTTGAATATGTAGATACCATATCATTATACAAGGTCGGAATTGTTCGTACTACCTCTTCCACCACAACCTCAACTTTGGCTGAACCACACTGTCCTTTTTCATCACAAATGCTATAGCTAAACTCATCTAAACCATAATAATGTTGGTTAGGGAAGTAGGTAATCGTACCATCTAAATTTACGCTGACTGAACCATAAAGCGGTGCTACTTCAATGGCTGGTGTTTCCCAACTGTAAGCACTTTCATCATTGGATAATACAGGAATCGCTACACTGCGTTCTTGTATGGTGCTGGCTTCATCTTGAGTTATTAAAACACCACCACAACCATCAACATCTACATAAACAGTTGCTACATCAGTTGAACCCGAACTATTCTGACCAGTTACAGTTATGTTATCAGTACCAGTTAAGCCTGGTAACGGAATATAGGTGAAACAGTTGGGTGGTGTAATTTCTATACTACAGTCAAATGTTGTTTCAATTTCGGTAATAGCTGCATTAGCCGCATTGCAAAAATCCACACAAATCTCAACTGGTGTAATTGGACTGGTACAAGTATTATACACATTTTCACATAGTTCTAAATTGGCTTCAATGATTATCGTTCCCATACTGCAATTACCACAGTCGTTACAAATTTCATATTGAATTTGATCGCTACCATTATAACCAGCATTGGGTTGATACTGTACTTGTCCACCAACTATCATAGCCGTGCCGTTATTCGGCTGACTGCTAATACTGGTTAAGGTTAAGCCTTCGTGACAAGCATCGTTTGCCAAATCGTTCGTTACCGGATTAACCGTTACCGTTCCATTGGTGAAAGCAGTTGCACTTCCGTTAAAAGTCGCACCTTCAGTATCCACTGTTATCGCATCACTTTGAGCAATTGGCATTCCACAACCTACATTAATATTAATATCAATTTGGTCAGTCAATATAGGATTGCCGTCATCACATACCGTAACCGTCACAACATCTAAACCTTCTTGTAAGGGTAAAGCTACATAAACAAAACACAAATCGCTTACCTCATTAATGTTGCAATTCGACAAGGTTTCTACATTACATATCGAAACATTATCTCCATCAATATCACTCGCTTCCAAGCAAATGGTAATTGGAATATAAGGTGCTGCACATAAATCAGTTCCGTTAGTTGGCGAAGTAATTACCGGCGGATTATTGATCGACAAACATTCCCCTATTACAATATTGAATATGGTGCTCGTGCAGTTGCCATTCGTATCCTGAGCAATCACTTCAACCACATCATAACCAATCGTTTCCATACCTGGAACCGGCGTGTAAGCCACGCATCCATTAGGCAATATTTCAATGGAGCAATCAAATAAGCTGACCGCTTCAAGAATCATATAATTACCTGCCACACAATTTACTGGACATAACTCAATTGTAGTTAATGGCTGCGTACAAACGTTTATTGGCGAACAGCTAACTGTAGTTAAACAATCTTGCGGTTCAACACTATCATCATTTGGGTTAGATGGGTCAGTACCATTGGCACATTCAACTGCATTACTCACACCACCGCCATCACAATCTAAATGATTTAATTGTGGGTAAGATGGTAGATAAGCGCAAATATCTAAGCCGTTTGAAAGCAGATATGCACAATCAATAACAGGTTGAATCACATCATCAATTGGGTCAGATGGGTCTGTACCGTTCGCGCATTCAACTGCATTGCTCACACCGCCACCATCACAATCTAAATTATTTAGTTGTGGGTAAGATGGTAGATAAGCACAAATATCTAAACCGTTTGAAAGCAGATACGCACAGTCAATGGTTGGCTGATCAGGATTGTCATCAGAAGGATCAAATGGGTCTCTTCCATCAAAACACTCCGTAATGTTATTAACACCACCATTATCACAATCGCCTAAAGCCAATACGCCTGTCGGATCTGCTGAAATAACAATACATATATTCAGCCCATTTTGTTGATAATAAGCACAATCTTTTACCGGCTCAATACCAATATTAATGAACGCCGGATCATGATCATCTTCATCTCCATTGTTATTATTAATTTCATTATCTGAAACCAAACCATCATTATTTGCATTACTATCCGGTGTTGAATCTACATCGCTTTGTGGTATTCCCGAAATATCGGTAAATGAACCAATTTCTGCAAAGTTTGTTAAGCTGCCGGTAGCTGCATCTGTTATTATAAAAGATATATTTATTGAGGTTGAACTGCCTGCTGCGATTGGTCCGGCAACAAAAGTTGTTGCGGTGTTCGTTGCAGTTAATGTCCAGTTGCCATCTTGTAAAGTTAAGCCTGTTGGGAAGTAATCATTTATAGAAACATTACTAACCGCTTCGCTGCCTTGGTTGTAAACAGTGATCGTGTAATTCACTGCATCGCCTACGCCAACTGTTGAAGGTTGACCTGCTGCGAGTGATTTAATTAAAGCCAAATCATACACTTTATCTTCTAATAAAATCGTTGCCGGATCGTGGTCATCTTCATCGCCATTAGCATTGTTGATTTCATTGTCTGTTACTGCACCATCGTTGCCTGCATTATTGTCCGGTGTTGAATCTACATCTGTTTGTGGTACTCCCGAAATATCGGTAAATGAACCAATTTCTGCGAAGTTGGTTAAGATGCCTGTGGCACCTGCTGTTATAATGAATGATATATTTACTGATGTTGAACCTCCGGCGGCGATTGGTCCAGCAACAAAAGTTGTTGCGGTGTTCGTTGCAGTTAATGTCCAGTTGCCATCTTGTAAAGTTAATCCTGTTGGGAAGTAATCATTTACAGAAACGTTACTAACCGATTCGCTGCCTTGGTTGTAAACGGT